>WRNE01000140.1 GCA_009776725.1 Coriobacteriia bacterium | reverse complement strand
AATACTATGCTCGTACTAACAAAAATGTAAGGTAATGAAGCATCATAGACTATGTTGGTGATAACATACCTATGAAGTTTTCGTGGGAGAATACACAACTAAAGAGAGAGAGGGATAAATCGCAATGGCAGTCTACATTTTCTGAATAATACTGGTTTCGGTTAACGAAAGGTGTCATCGTGGCAGTTTACCAATGCAAAGTCTGTGGCAGTAAGTTGGAGGCAGCTGAAAGCGCCGCAATCGGTATTTGCACCAATTGTAACACTGAGCAGACGCTGCCGAGAATCTACGCACAAAGGCAGACCAGGCTTTTCGAACAAGCCGAGCAGCATCGGCTAGACTACGGATACAGTCAGGCAATCACCCTTTATGAGAGGATGCTTAATTCGGGCGAAAACGACCCAGAGCTGCACTGGCGTATCCTGCTCAGCAATTATGGGGCAATGTATCGCAAGATCAAGGATGACGAATCATCGATCTATAAGTGGGTGCTTACATGCAACCGCTTGCTCAGCAGCTCCATCTATGACGACGAGCACTATAAATACAGCTGCGACAATGCTACAAGCGATGCTCGAGATATATACTTCGCTGAAGCCAACGAGATAGCACTCATCCAGGCAGGTGCTCGTGAAGCCACCATCAATCAAGAGCCCTTCGATATTTTCATCAGCTTCAAGCGAAGAGACGATAAACGCGAGGATACGCCAGACTATCTACATGCAGTGAAAATCTTTGAGTCATTAACGAACAAGGGATTGAGGGTGTTCTTCTCCCCATCAACTCTTGAGGAGTGGCCGGGGGATAGCTGGAAATATTGGATTGATGCAGCCATGGCTTCAGCCAAGGTGTTGATTGCGATTGGGACATCGATCGGTAACTACAACTCCTCCTTGGTCAGATACGAATGGAAGAATTATCTAGATATGCGGAGGCAAGATTCAGCCGTCAAGACGCTGATACCGGTTTATGAGAGCATGCGTAATTCTCAACTACCTAGTGAGTTTAGAGAGCAAGATCTTCAAACGATAGATATGTCTAATAATAACTGGTTGGATAGACTTGTCGATAGGGTATGCGATCTAATCGGAACAAAAGCCAGCTCAGATACAATAACACTGGAATCAACCGCCCGCATAACCTACGCCCGGTTGCTTTGCGAATCCGGGGATTTTGCATCAGCCAAGACACGCATCGAGCAGGTAATAGATGACGATCCCAGTAATGCGGAAGCTTACGTAATAAACTTGATGATAGAGTTGGAATGCAGCTTAGAAGAGGAAATCGTCCAAAAAGCTCCTTTCGAGCTTTCCGGTAATGTGAATTACAAGATGGCTCAGCGATTTGGTGATACCGGTCTTAAGGCTCAGCTAGACGGATATGATACTCGGGTCAAAGAGAGATTGGCTGAGGAACAACGTGCCAAGGTAAATCGGGTTTTGCGTGTCGAACCGCTGGTAGCTCCCATTAATCTAGTTGCCTACTCTTCCGACATCGAATGGCGAGAGCTTTATGTAGATGAAACCAATCAACGCGTACTAGTGGTTGCTAGTGATTGTGTGGCGATGATGCCCTATCTAAAACCATGGGGCGGTGAAATAACATGGGAGTACTGCACCCTGCGCGGTTGGCTGAACGGTGAATTCTACTATAAAATCCTCACAAAAGAGATAATGCAGCGGATGATCGAAATAATGAACCAGAACCCGGATTCGCGGTGGGGCACTCCAGGCGGCAAGCCTACGACCGATAAGGTCTTCCTTTTGTCAACCGACGAAGCACGCAAATACTTTGCAGACGACTCTGACCGCATCGCTACCTATGAAGGAAAAAATGCTTGGTGGTGGCTACGCTCGCCTGGTAGCCTCTCCCACAATGCTGCGATCGTAGGCGTCGATGGCGATATCTACGAGGGTGGCAGCCACGTCGGTGGCCAGGTTGGCGTCCGTCCTGCTTTATGGCTGAGTTTGTAATCTTCAATATTTGAATGCTCCAGCCAAGAGGGTGTTTGACTTTACATGTTTGGCATCGTAAAAAGGCTTCAGTAGGCTTTACAAAGTGTTTTTGAGAATAGCTGTTGTCAAAACCTCACCATTTATGGTGAGGTTTTGACATAACACATTTCGATGTCATGCTTATAAAAACCGGAACTACTAAAGAGCATATGAATTTAGTGACGAACAACGTAAGCCGATATTCTATAGTTACGACTGTCAAGCCAAAGTAAGCAACAGCTTATTAACAGTAGCGAAGCATATCAGGTCGTGTCAACTATTTTCTGTAAATTGCCCTTCAAGACCCTTACTGTTAACCGACCATCCTCTCCTCATCGACTGTGATAACTCCGATTGGGCTGGCCTTGCTGTCTAGCAAGCCCATGTCCAAGTAGCGTTTCTTAAGTTAGCCATTCCTCGCTCTGCTCGATGCAAAGGGAGCCGATCAGGCGTAAGGCTGACTCTCTGTCAGGGAAGATCCTAACGACACGGGTACGCCGCTTGAT
>WRNE01000139.1 GCA_009776725.1 Coriobacteriia bacterium | reverse complement strand
GCTTCGTTAGAAAAAGTATGTTTAACAAACCTGCAGGTCAGAGCGTTACAGCTAGTAGCGAGGTACCTGACTAAAGACGGAATTGCCCAGAAAATCGTCAATCTCTGCCACCTGACCCCCGGTTCTTTTCTTGAATGGGGGTACGGGATCCGGCGGTTACAAGCGGTGCGATGAACGAGACCGGCATTGCTTCAAATGATGGGGTTTGCCTATTATCAACTTCACCCTGTCAGATCATGTCGGGCTGCAAGTTGATCTTCTACTCGAAAGCCCGCCTGGCCGCCTCAGCCCAGATATCAAAGGTCTCCTGGACCTGTTTGGCGGCATCTGGTTTGTCAACCGGCGGCAATCTGCGGGAGGATTTCGTTTGCTCCAGGTCTGTTAACTCAGGCATCTCGATTCCTAAGACCAGCTCCAGGGCTTGCTTCGTCCGTTCCTCGTCCGCCCCTACGAAATACGACCGCGCGATGGCTGCAAGCAATGCTGCCTTGGTGTTTACGCCGCCTTCTTGGTCGTTGCGTGACCCTGGCAGCAGCAGCTCTTCCAAGCGAAAAGCCTCTGCAGACAGGATCTCATGTACAAGCCCGCCCAGCTTCGGGGTCAGCTCGCAATGGATAATAAACGCCGCACTCACTCGGACCGCAGCCAATGCCGCCATGTAGATATCTGCGGCTTCATCGGCTGAGGCTGCAATCGAGGCTTCGGTAGCAGCCGCGAGAGCATAGCGCACAGCCTCCAGCTGCTTGAGCAACACAGCCTTCAGCATGTCAGCCTTCGACCCGAAATAGAAGTAAGGGTGAGAAGGCGCGACAGCGGCCTGCTTGGCAATATCCTTGATCGAGGCGTTGTCATAGCCGTTCGTCAGGAAAGCCTGTTCGGCTGCCTGCAAAATGATGTCCCGCTTGTTCTCCATTTCTGCCACCTCCACTTTTGATTGAACATTCATTCTTATGATTGTATCATACCTATTGTGGCCTTTAGCTGTGGGTATATTTAACTAATCGATTGCTTATTCAATTCGCAAGTTGCCTTTTGGTAGAATACACAAAAGCAGCAGAAGCACTTTGATCGTCGAGGAGGAATCATCATGGAAACAGGTCTCTTAGCACAAGATCTGGCCTTACAGCAGCAATACCCTGAGATCAGTATCATCAATGACATGCCGAGCATGCGCGTCACCTCCTTCTGGGCGTTCGGCGAGTCGCCGGAAAGCGACGGCGAGGCTAATATCAGGGAATGGGCGGAACGCCGGGGACTTCTCTCATCTACATGGAAACCACGAATCTTTGGCTGTGATTATCCGGCTTTCTTCGCCCGTCGCCGCGGATACGAGTATTGGCTCACCATCCCAGACGACTTCGTGTTCGAGGCTGATGATATCTGTGTGGATAAGACCTTGCCGGGCGGTATGTATGCGTTGATTTCGTTTGAGTTCGCCATTGTTGACATGGGCGATTTCATTAGCAGGCTGTTCGGCGCCATGGAGAGCTTCGCCAGCTGGTGCCGCGAATCGGGCTACGGATTCGCCTTCCACCAATATCTGGAAGAGATGCTGCCGGCAGAAGCAGGCAGTGGCATGCAACGCATGAACTGCTACTTCCCTATTGGCTTAGATGCCTCGACCAAAGAACCTGCGGTGGTGGAGCTACCGCGTCTTAAGGTAGCGGTCTTTCATGAGAACAACCGCGACTTCATCGCCAGCGAGCAGGCCTGGGAGCTGTACCGCAGCTGGTCGGAGATGTCGGGTGACAGCCATCGGCATCGGCTGTTCCAGGTGCAGGACTCGTTGAACAAAATGTATGTTGGGCCGAGTGAGATACTGGTCTCCGACCCTCCGGCAGGCGCCGATCTGACCGGGCTGGAAATCAAGGAGCTGGCCGGCAGGCGGTATCTGCGCTTTTTGACCCATTTCAAGCTGGGCACGAGCGAGCTGGAGCAGAACTGCTACCGAGCCTATATGGAAGGCGCCTATGAGCGCAGGGACGGGCAGCTGGTCATCGAGTACGAGGGGCTCAATGACGACCTAGGTGACCGAATGAGGTATTGGCTGTATTATCCGCTGGCTTAAACGGCACTTTTGACAGTTTTATAGACAGAGGAACCGTCCCTCTGTCTATAAAACAGGATTCCTAAGAAAACTAACGCAAAATCGACTTAATGCATAAAGCATACATGCCATTTACGCAAAACCTCGAAATCGGGATAAGAGTGGCTCAGCGTTTCTGTAGCTAGATGGCCTGCAGCCGCAGGACTTGGTTTTATCCACATGTATAATACATACACAACGTCGAATTCGTGCTAGAAATCAGAGAAATCCTGTCGAAATGCCGGCGCCATAATCGTACCCAGGTGTAGCTGCGAACAATACGGTCAATAGGCGGCCCGAAATATGTGCAAACTGTCGAACGCGTAGTAAAAAACGTTGTTCAAAACGTCCGCTAGCTTTACACTGACATAAGGTCATGGCAATTTTTATCTCGTAATATATTAGCAATGTGGATAAGACATAAATTGCTGTATTAAGGGAGTAAGTGGAGGTAAACATGTCTAACAAAAAAAGCAG
>WRNE01000138.1 GCA_009776725.1 Coriobacteriia bacterium | reverse complement strand
GTGACCTTGCTGGCAGGCAGATGTCCGCCCATGCCAGGCTTCGTACCTTGCCCGATCTTGATTTCGATGGCATCCGCACGCTGCAGGTTCTCTGGAGAATAACTGTATAGATTCGGCACATATTCGTATATGTATTTATAAGCAGCGTTTATCTCCTCTTCCAGGATGCCGCCCTCGCCGCTGCATGTGGCAGTATGTGCCAGCGCGCTGCCGCGGGCCAAAGCGATCTTGGCTTCCCGCGACAAGGAGCCGAACGACATGTGCGAGACATAGATCGGACCTTTCAGAACCATCGGCTTCAAAGCACGACGGCCGATCACCGTCTCAGTGTTGATCATCACATCGCTTTCCAGCGGCATCGGGTCAAGCTGGGCACCGAGCAGTAATATATCATCCCAACTGGGAGTCTGCTGCACTATACCCATCGACGCCACGATAGTCTCGCCGGAAGCCGCCATCTGGTGGATCTCATCCAGAAAACGTATACTTACGTCCTGCCTTTCAGGCAAGGGAGAATCAAGGGTCTCGAGATGCGCGATCGGTTCGAGGGCCTCGGTCGGCTCGAACGGCACGATCGGCTCGATCTCATCGAACTGGTCCTGGCTGGCCCGGCATTTCGGACAACGCAAAGTCCCGTCCTCATCGACCAAAGCCTCGTCCTCATTGAACTCCAGCCCGCAAATCAGACATTTGAATCGTCTCATTACTTATCCCCCTACATTCCGTTCCGAATCTGCGAATTCCCCATAAGGGGTTCCATCGATCTATATTGTATACCTCATTACTCCCATATGGATAAGACCCGACCTTCTCCACCTATGACCGGTATGTAGTCCTACCTTAATTGCTCTCCGTTCGTAACATTTGCTGGCACAAATCTGGGCGTGACAAATCCTTGTTACCAAGTGCTCCTTATACGTTTTCATGGATAACATATATCCAGACGTGGGATGAGCAAATCGCCACCAATCACAACGCCACACCGCAACAAAAAGGTCGGCTACACAAACCACGCAATTATACTTGCAGTACTTGGGTTGGTTGGGAAGCTAGTACCAACTTCAATAGCCTAGAAAGATATGCGACATTTCATATATTTCCTGTGGATAATATCCAGGCTGTACGCAACAGTACTGCGCATCGAGTTTTCAGGTGCCTCCAACCATTGTTCGACAGTTGGAGATTCCTTACATGCAGCTGCTTCCCGATCGAACAGTGGCATTAGGAATTCAGCGATCTTGTCAATTGTGTCCTGCATGACCTGCTGGTAGTTGTTCTTTGTATAATCCCACCAAAAGTCTAGTCCTTCATTCTTAAGCAAACCACCTAATCTTTGAGATGGATAGACTTCCCCATCAGCAGCCAGGAAGCTCTGGTCAGTAGTTGAAATGCTTCCGTAGTTGATGGTGTAACTGCCTGGATACGAGGATTTTTGCAGCTCAACTATCTGAAATAGCTGATCGTTTACCACCCTTATGAAGAAGCTCTTCTTCCTACGCTTGAAACCGAGATGCTCGAAAGCCTCAACGAATTGCTTATTCCACTCGTCCAGCACAAAGTCTTTACCTAAGACATTCACTGCCTCTGAGCTGAAGCGGAAACGATAGATTGTATTCTCAAGTCCCGCGTCGAAGTCATCGCTGTCCCTTAGGTATGTCTCGGTCTTAAAAGCCTGTGCCAGCTGTTCGGCAAACAAAGCTAGATCCTCTGCGGTGTTTTCTTCATCGGTGGTGATTAAGAGCTCTTTGGTGCTCACATAGTTGACCACTTTAACTGTGACTTCAGGCGGCATCTGGTCAATTATGAGATATTGAGACTTCAGAGCAAAGACTTCCTCAAGATGCTTCTGAATATGCCCATAAGGTTTATTGCCGCCCTTTTTCGGGACACAAACACCCAGCATTTACCTACTCCCCTCGGTCTCAGGTTACAAAAATCACTCCCAGGGGGACAGATCATGCGACCCCCTGGGAGTTCCAACCCTCAGTTCACTACAACCCTACACCCTACTTCTGCTTGGCGTAGTGCTTGCGCGAGTACTCGTAGAGCTCCTCGGTGAACACCGGGTTCATGGCCAGCGGCGAGAAACCGAGCAGGCTGGGCTTGCCAGGCTGGCAGAAACGATCCACGTAATCGTGGGCGGCCTGCTTGTAGTCGGCGTCGGTGGAATCCGGCGGCAGATCAGGCGGGCTGACCGCGATGATGATCTTATCCCCATATTTCTCATACAGCTTGGCGGTGTCGTTCATGTCCTGAGGCTGCCACTCGTCCCATCCGGCCTCGATGAACAGCTCGATGCGGTCCTCGTTGTGGCCGCAGGAATGTAGCGAGGCGTAGCGGCCCTTGCTGTGGATATGGCTGGTGATCTCCTGCATAAACGGCAAAAAGAGCTTGCGCGCGACCGGCTCGCTGAAGAACGGCGCCTTCTGGGAGCCCCAGTCGTCGTGCACGTTGATGCCGTCTAGGCAGGGATAATACTCGCAGAACTTGTCGATCAGCTTGCAGCCCAGCTCGGTCATGGCGGTGAACATGTCGACGATCGCGTCCTGCTGCTCGTCGTCGATCAG
>WRNE01000137.1 GCA_009776725.1 Coriobacteriia bacterium | reverse complement strand
TCAGCGCTTGTTAGTTTGATGACCCTGTTAATAGGAATAGTGATTTCATTATCCTCATTGTAAAATGTGATATTGGCTGTCAACTCGATAGTTGTCGGAACACCGATTGGTGCAAGCACTAAAGCAGCTTTCAACTCAGCTAAGTCATTAACCTGTTCAGGAGTCTGCCATTGTGGCCCAAATCGGGCATTGACCGTTAAATCACTTTCAATTGGCGCAGCAAAGTCGAATTGCTCATCATCACCCACAGCATACCAACCGACAAATATACGCTCATATGCTTCAGCTCCTGTCCCTTTTGGAGGCATGACTGTCGGTGAACCAGGGTTGACACAAGTTGAGCCGGCAGTCACTATCTGGCTGTTGAAAACCGATGTAAAGCTCGTGGGATCATTTTCATTATTGCCTGTGCTCCATGTCATGAAAGTGACCGTATAGTCCGCGTCGGCAGCCAGCGGCATCAACGCTATCTCTTCTTCGGCTTCGGGCAGTTCATCGTAGACTTGGATGACCAGCAGCTCAGAGACTAGTGAGTTGGTCACTTCGTCTAGTAGGCTGAGGTAGAAAGACCCGGCCTCCTCGGCTTGGAGCAAGACCTGTAATTCGGCTCCTACCTCATCAGCTGCTAGGTGTACCCGTCGTATATCGTTCTCATCCGTGTAGGCGAGTCGATTGGCGTTCGGGGCATCGGGAGAATCGATGTTAACCTCCTCGTCGAAAACAAAGCTATCGGGAAGGACTATGTAGGCATCCTCATCTAGTTCCCTAACCACCACCGTGAAGTCTTCGCCCACCAGTATCGGGCTTTGCCCATATGCCAGCCGGAATACCAGGGACTGCTCAGGTAACTCAAAACCTGGGTCTTCTCCCCATTCTGGCTCTTCCGGCTCTTCAGGCTCTGCTGCCTCGATTTCATCGACTTCGGCTTCTGTCGCACTTTCACCAAAGCATGACTCGTCACAGACATGGTCGCAGGGCACGGCTTCCACATATCCGCAGGATTCGTCGTGCACATGGGTACATAGCTCACCTGCCTCGCCGCAGCTCTCGTCATGTATGTGGGCGCACGCTACGCCTTCCACGTATGAACAGCTGCCGTCGTGAATGTGGTTGCAGGTCTCCTGGGCGAAAGTCAGGCTGCTCAGAGGCAGCAGCATCAAAACCAGCGTCGCCGTTAACGTAAGCCTAATAGCCTTTTTTGAGGATTTCATTGTCCCTCCCCCTTATTTGGCATCTTGCTTGGTTTGCCTAGCCGATGCCTTTTTCCCTTGCATTGCCTGATCAAACGTTTGACAGGCATGTATTCAAGTCAGCATAACATAGCAAGCTAATGGTTTATTACATGGTCTTTTTCCGTTGTTAATCGGTTATAGGCGCGGGTTTACAGGTGTTGACAGGCAGATCAGGTTAGCGTTCCTTGATCTCTTTATCTAGGTGTAGCAAAACTGCACTTTTTTAGGTTAATCGACACGTTTGTCGGTATGTTAGACCAGACTTGGCTTAAGCCGGTTAGCAGACACCAAAAAGCCGGCGCCCAAACACGGTGTCGCTATTTTCTGGCACAGATCGACGAGTACTTGGGGGGTTTTCCCCCGATTTTCCCATGGGGATAAAACCGTGGGGAACAAAACCGCAGGTAGATCGCCTGTATAACTTATACATGCGCTACGTGGCATGGGCAAATACCCAAGCACTCGTCAATCTGTGCCAGATAACAGCGAAACCGTGTTTGGGCGACGGCTGGTCGCCTGTAGGCCTCTGTTTCCAGCCCGCCCAGGTCGATCCTGGTCTAACATACCGACAAACGCGTGTATTAGTACCACAAAGCCTTGATTCTGTGAGATTTGTTGAAAGCTGTCTATGGCATCGGATGCCAGCATCAAGTTGCTCGGGAGTCACGTCGATGGTAGAATGAAGCCGACGGTTGCCTGTGCCGGTACGCAGGCAGCACCGTTATGAAGAGTTGATCGCTAGTTTCTGCTAGCGATCTTTCTTATTATAAGAACCGCCATGTAAGAACCGCCTCGTGCCTTGTACACAAAGCACAACGCTGCATTCGCGAGACCTAACAAAGCTGTTAACAACCCGACGATCTCGATTGTCAGCTCTATATGGTATCACCTCCCTTCCTACTAGGTGGTGCTACCTGGCACTCAGGAGCCGTCAGCTTGTAGCATGCTAGCACAACAGGGTAGCCTCTATAGTTAAAAAGGATCCTCCCGAATAGCAGGCTTATCTCGGGCTTATCTCGGATAAGTACTCATGATGCCGCGCTTCGTTTTAACCAAACCGTTATCACATTCAAATAACACCATGTCTTATCCACAAGATAGCCTCATGATCACGCCGACTGATCTACATCTGCCAGCGGCTTCCAACCTCACCGCACGGCGTTCAGCAGGTCTTCGTAGCTGGTGACGGCCTCGTAGCGCACATCGGAACCGGACATCTCGTTGAACAGCTTGCGGGCGCAGGCGATCTTGGTGCTCTCCACGCCGCGCAGCTCCAGCGAGCTCAGCGAGCCTTTGGTCTCCGCCACGAAGTAGACATGCTTGACTGAGCCGGTGGCAAAGGCGATCGCCCAGT
>WRNE01000136.1 GCA_009776725.1 Coriobacteriia bacterium | reverse complement strand
TAGTAGTTCATGAAGCCCTTGTTTTGTCCTTCGGTGGTGTCGAACCACATCCACTTTACGTATACGGCTATATCGTCATGGCTGTGGTCAAAACCCTCCTTCTCCTTGCATCCGCCGAGCGTGGCTGCGCAGGCTAGTGCGACGAGTACGGACAGTGCTTTCTGCATAGTTAGGGATTCTCCTACTCTGTTTGTCTTCCATTATTTGGGTCAGTGGCGAACGTTCGCTGGGAACTGCTCATGCCTTGGTTTAATAGCTCAATCACATTATCTGGTTGATACAATATGTCTTCGATTGTTACCGGGTATTCCAGCTCGTATTTTGAAAGATCGATGCTGTAATGCTCTATAACCCAGTTGATGTTATTGATGACATAATACGTTTCGATGGTTGGGGTATATCTCACTTCGATGCTAGCTGAGCCGTCGACGACAAGCGTTACCTTCATTTCTAGATCATCGCAATAGTTAGCCTTCTCTGCCGAGTCTATTAACGATTGGGAGTCAGATAAAGCCTTGACATTCTCGCTGTGCTCCTTAACCAGATCGATTCCTAAACACAATACATCGCCAATTATGGGTATTGCCACTTTAGCTGCTTTACTTGATCCTTGTTCGAGCAGCTTACCAAGTGTCCACGACATAGCTTGGTCTGTGACGAAGTCTCCGTAACTTTCTAGTGATGAGGTACTGGAAAGGAAACTCAGCAGGTCACTCGAGTATTCTGCAGTATAATAATCTTTCATATATTCTAGTACTATATCAACTGCTTCGTTGGCACCTGTGGTCTTTTTAATTATGACCACATTCTCGTTAAAATGCATATAGGTAGTTGAGGGAAACCCCAAGCCAGAGCTAGTACTCATTGTCACAGTATTACTGAAGTGTATCTCAAAATCATCGTTTGTTCGGACGACATAAATATCCGGTCCGGGGGCTCCAGCCCGCCCGGTTAACGAACCGCCTTCGAAAGTGTTATAACCAGCCTCAGATGCTACCTCGGTCGCTGCTGGCCGACTTTCCAGCCCTTTCAAGGTGGCAAGCAGATCCCCTAACTGGATTAAGTCACAGTGTTGGACATCAAGTTGTATACGCAAAGCTTTTCTTTGGTTGACTACAGTCGACTCAGTTCCCTCAGGAAAAAGCTGAAAATATAAACTACTTATCTCCTCATCACTGAGAAGGTCAAGCTGGTAAAGGCTAACCTCGTATGTCTTTGCAAACATCACGACATATTTCAGTATGCCGTCTACTTTGTCAGCATCGTAATACCACTCGGTATATTCTGAGTAGTCTTCATTGATGAACACTTGCTCGAGTAAACTCGTATGATCAACATCGCCGATCTTGTCCGCCATTACTCTGAATAGCTCGGTGATGGCTTCATCGTCCATGCCCAGATAGAGATAGGCTATTACGTAGTATTCGCATTCGCTGATATCCGTAGCGTCCCTATCCAGAATTCTACGGAAGGCCTCCCAGTCATAGACCAGCATGCCATCTTCATCATATCGCGCGAGGCTGTTGGCGATCGCATCATAAAGGCTGCTTATGTTTCCAAACAGGTACTCGCGATACCTGCCAGGCGGCTGGAGGAGATGCGAGACGCGACCAGCGGGAGGAGGTCCGATGGCATCTGCTAAACCTCTCAGCGAGCTGCCCAACTGCTGTGCAATGTCGCGTTGGGCCCTCACATTCTGTGCGAGATTCGAATCTAGATTATAGGCTGCATCGAATAGCCTTTCCAGCATTGCGCGGGAGTAGTTGCCGAGATCCTCTAGTTCCGCGTAGTAGTAAATAACATCCTGAAAGCCGCTGGTGTCAACACTGATGCCGTTGTCGTATATCCAGTCCCGGGATTCCTTGGCATATAACTCACCTAAGCCGTGATCGGCTAACCCGATGATTCGGAGCAACTGCTCTCTTACCCTATTTGTGAAATCGCTTACATCATTTCCCATGATGGTCTGCCTTCACTCGGCGGTATGCTCCTATCATTGCATGCCGCCTGACTCTATCATTCCGATGCCGCCTTCCAGCTGCCTAGCCAGGCTCTCGTCTGCCTCGATGAAGTTGGTTTGGGCATTAGTGAGGAAGCCGTGCGTCTTCGTCACCAGCTCCATGAGGGCGGTGATAATTGCTCTCACCGCTAAGTTGAGCTCCTTGATAGCATCGACACCCTCGCCTGAGCTGGCTGATAATGCATTTGCTAGATGCTCCTGGTAGTATTTCTCATTAATGTTGCCGTTGAGAATGCTTTCCAGCCTGGCAATCTGCTCCGCCAGGATTCCAGGGTTGATGCGAATAGCATTGCTCATGTCTTATCCCCTCGGAGTGAAAAGGTCTATGAATGCCAGTGCATCCAGATACTCGTCTATCAAGCCGGAAGCGCTTTCCAGCACGACAACGGCCTCACCTTGGAGCGCTTTTGCTGCCCCGAGAAAGGTAGTTAGGTTTTCATAGACCCTGCCGTCGGAAACCCCGCCTTCCACGACCTTCTCCAGCACATCGATCAAGACCCCATATGTGGTTTCTATCAGCTCGCCTTGCTTCTTGTAGCTGAGCGACAGCTCGCTGAGTTCTTCCCTGTCGATTATCAGTCCGTCCATTACTCCTTCATTTCCTAAGATAGG
>WRNE01000135.1 GCA_009776725.1 Coriobacteriia bacterium | reverse complement strand
GTAAATAGTTTTCAGATCACCCTCCACGTGATAGACTTGTGTGAGTGAGTGTGTGAGTAGTATTGCTGCAACTAGGAGGGCAGACCCATAAAAGATAAATATCAGCTAACTCGCGAAGAAAATACATTCCTCGCACGCAAAAAATGGGATGAGAGCATCTATAACGGTATGCGCATGGAGAACCGCAACGTTACCTTTCCTCAGACCCAAACCATCCTCAATGGCATCAATGTCGCCGGAGTGAGGTTGAGTGACATCCTCGCGATTTTGAATATGCGTGATGCTTGGAAATACCTCCTGGATAATCTCGATGAAAAGTTAGACATAGGCTTCCTCTGTCGGATTCAAGAGCNNGTNGCATACCGGGAAGCGTTGAGCTGGGGTGAGCTCCGGACAGGGTCAATCGGNATNAGCGGAGTTGATTACCAACCGCCGATCCCAGACGCAGCCGAAGCCGAGCTTGCTTTGTCAGGTATATTGGCTGCTNATGAAGCAAAAACGCANATCGCNATAAATACATTCGCNTGGATCTGCAGGAGCCAGCTTTTNTGGGNTGGNAATAAACGNACAGCCCTGTTANCCGCCAATAANATACTGATCGAGGGCGGTGCCGGCCTGCTCTTGGTACCCGATGCCCGGATGATTGATTTCTCAAGATTGTTGAGTGGNTATTACGAGACAGGTGAGCAGTCTGCCCTAGCAGCGTTCCTCTATGAATATTGCATAATCGGGATCGATTATCTGGCTCCTGAAGCTGATGCCGAGCCAGCCGGAAGCATGATNACAGGCCAAAATAACGAACCAGCAAGGTCAGCTGCATGGCTGAAGGAAGCCCGTCGTCGAAATAGCCTCACGCAGAGGGAGCTTGCTCTCGCAATCGGGGTGTCTACCAGCGCAATCGCCAATATCGAGCAAGGTCAGCGTAAAGGATCAACCGAGCTTTGGGATAAGATCGAGCGGCTTTTATCCTGAGCTCATATTTCTTTGGTAGTAATCTTGCCTCCAGATTGCTATACTGTAAGACGGTATTACATTTATGGATTTGGAGGCAATATGGCGAACACAGCAACAGTCACAGCCCGTGTGCCGCGCGAGATCAAGCGCCAAGCCGAGCAGGTTTTCAAACAAAAGGGGATGACTCCGACAGAGGCAATCAACAGGCTTTATGCGGCGGTAGCCAAACAAAAGGAATTCCCGGCAGAGGCGCTGCCTGACCCCCATGCCTTTCCAGAGCCTGGTGAGCGTCGGCTGGATCTGAATAAGATGGACAAAGCACAACTAGGGACTTGGGAAGCACTCAAAAGGCATATGAGATTTCGTGTTGAGGATTGGGGGGAAGACTTCGAAAAGCCATACAAGCAGATCATCGAAGAGGGGAGGAGGCGTGACTATGAAGCTCTTCCTTGATACCAATGTGATGATCGATGATATCGGTAAGCGGGGTGAACACGGAGAGTTAGCCAGCTTAATGCAATTACCGCAGCGTTTCGGTGATGTAGATTTGATAGTGTCATCAAATTCATACACGGATGCATTTTATATACTTAAAAAGCAAATAAACTCACAGGAGCTTCAACGCGAACTGCTCGACACTTTAAGTCTTTACAAGGTTTGTCCGATCGATGCCGACGACATCGCTGCTGCCTGCCAGATGGGTTGGGATGATTTCGAGGATGCCTTGATAGCAGTCGCTGCCGAGAAATGCGGCGCCGATTACCTGATCACCCGAGACGCGTCTTTTAGGAAAGCCAGGGTTCCGCTGCTTGCACCGCAGGGTTTCTTCGACTTGATGCGTGAGAAGGGCATCACCTATACGATCGTTGGCCTGGACGAATAGCTAATTCAACGCGGATGCTGGAAGTCATCAGCTTCATCCATGAGCGCCCGAACTGGAGAGATATGATCTGGTCGCTGCCGGCAGACAGGATGCTTGAACAACTAGCCAGGGTTTATCCACATGAAAGCGTGCATAGGTAAGCGGCGATTCACAGTGAATAATTGGATAATCTGGCAGTATTTGTCCCCTGTAGGCGTGGGCTTGGCATAATGGTTAGACGATAAAACCAGTACCAACTACCTAGGGAGTGATGAGTATGCTGACACCAAGACAGAACGTGATGGAGGTCATGAAAGGCGGAAACCCCGACCGGTTCGTCAAGCAGTTCGAGTTCTTCGAGTTCGCCGGCGACCCTTTAAGCGCTTTCGGGGCCTTTCCGGAGCCAGGCAGCACGTCCACCGACGCCTGGGGGGTGACCACGATCTGGCCGGAAGGCGTGATAACACCTTTCCCGATGCATGACGATGAGCACAAGGTGGTCAAAGATATTAAGAACTGGCGGGAGTACGTGCATGCACCCTCGCTGGAGACTACCGACGAGGCCTGGGCGGAGGCCATCGAGATCGAGAAGACCTGGGACCGGGAGTCGAAGTGGTATGCAACCGGCATCTTCCCGGGCCTCTTCGAGCAGATGCACTACCTGATGAGCATGAACGACGCCCTGGTCAACTTCTACGAGGCGCCGGACGAGATGCATGAGCTGATCGACTACTATCTGGACTACCTCTGCCGCCGTGCCGACATCATCTACAAGTACATCCGCCCGGACATGCTGATGTACAGCGACGACATGGGCAGCCACCGCAGCTCCTTCATCTCGC
>WRNE01000134.1 GCA_009776725.1 Coriobacteriia bacterium | reverse complement strand
CGTCCGAAGGCGTCGGTGGTTCTGGCCCGGTCGGGACGCTGGACGATATCGGCAGAAACGACCAGGTGGCTATCTATGGCTTGAAGGCGCTCTTCGACCGCTATCCCACAGCCGGCAACTATGTGGTCGAGGCCCGCAGCCCGGAGGATGCGGCAGCTTTCATTTTAAGCCTGGCGCAGAACCTGACGCAGCTGGGGGTGGAGACCACCCCGGAGGACTTAGCCCCAAAGAGCGGTTTCGGCTCCGCCAGTTTTGAGCCGATTGGAACGAGGCTGTTCAGCCGCTCCGTGGCCTGGGCGGTGACTGCAGCGATCATGGTCCTGGCCGTCTACCGGCAACTATACGAATCCAAGCGGACGGCAGTGCTGCTGCTGTATGGCAATAGCGTCTGGCAGGCCTGGTTCGAGGTGTCTGGGAAGCTCTTTCTTACTGCGGCAGGCCTGCTCGTGCCGGCTAGTCTGTTCGTTTCGCTGGTCGTGCCGGGAGCCACGCCGGGCATGGTCGCAGGCGTGGTCCTGCAGGTAACGTCGACAGCCATGGCCGCCCTAGCCGGTTCGCTGGTGACGGTTCCATACATCGCCACGATCCGTGTCCACGAGGCGCTGAAGAACCGCAAAGACACCCAGGCGCTGGTCGTGTTCAACCTGGTGGGAAAGGTCGCCCTGACCGTAGCACTGGCTGTCATGGGTTTGTCCGTCGTGACACGCTACGAGAGCCTGCGCGAGACCGAGGAGCGTTTGGGCAGCTGGCAGCAGACCTCGCAATACGCCGTCTTCCATCCACTTTATATTGGCATGGATGATGATGAGGACATTGACGCTGTATTAAGCCCGGGCTATGCAGTGCTTTATCCTGTTCTGAACGAGCGCGGGGCGCTCTATGTCAATGCCTCTCAATATGAAGCATTTGTTTTTGAATTGGAAGAGATGTACCCGTTTTTTGATTACGCTCCCTACAGGTCAATAACGGTCAACCCTAATTATCTGGTTGCCTACCCGATCCTGGATACAGAAGGAGCGCCTGTGAGCGTCTCGGATTCCGAGACGGACTGGGTGGTGCTCGTGCCGGAGCGCTACAAGACGGAGGAGACAGCTATCTACGAATATTACCAACTGACCCGAAGCGGAGACGAGACCAGATTGTCCCTTTGGGATGTTGATCGTGTCATCTTCGGCACCGAGCCGACAGAGGAGCAGCTCAACCAGAAGGTCCGCATCATCTGGGTGGCGGACGGCCAGCGGGTCTTCTCCTTCGACTCCGCCGTCTATCCCGATGACGGCAACTGCATTGTCGGACCGATCATCGAGGTCATGACAGTGAGCAACAGCACGTTTATTGACAGGTCAGGTTGCTTCGCTGGGATGTCCTCCACAGCGTTGAAGGTCCTGCTTACCGACNGGAGCACCTCACAGACGTATCAGGAGTTGCTGCCGCTGCTGCAGGAGCTGCGGCTCGATGACAACCTGCGGCGGCTNGTCACCATGGATGACTATGTCTTCGAGGTTACACAGGGATACCAGCAGGGTATACTCACCCTAACCTATCAGTGCTTGCTGGTGTTGGTACTGTTCATGCTGCTAGCCGTGCAATCTGTGACATTGCTTTTCGAGCAGGATGCCCGGCGCATCGCATCGCGCCGGCTGCTCGGCTTCGGCTTCATATCCCGACAGCGCAGATTCCTCGCTGTGTTCGTGCTGTCCTGGGTTGCCGTCGCAGCCGCGTCGTTGGCAGTCGTCAGACTGGGCGATCTGCCTTTTGATCTGCCGGCTGCGGTTGGTGTGGCATTGCCGGCTATTCTTCTGGTGTTGTTGTTAATAGAGTCGTCTGTCTCGGCTGCCGCCATGTCTTTTGTGGAATCGCGCCGTGTGGCAAACGTGCTGAAAGGGGAGTTCTGACATGGACAGTATAAGCGCCGAGCATGACACCGCTCCCGCCACCGCTATAGCCCCGGCTGGCTACCCGATAGTCAAGCTCGTCGGATTGAGCAAGACCTATCGCCAGCGCAAGGTCATCGATTCCTTCAGCCTGACAGTCAACGACGGCGAGTTCGTCGCCATCATGGGTAAGTCGGGGTCGGGCAAGTCCACGCTGTTGAACATAATCGGCCTGCTGGACAAGCCGGATGCCGGCAGCGCCGTAGAGATCTTCGGCAAGCCTGCCCCGAAGCCGGGCTCCGCCGCCGCCCGTAGCCTGCTGCGCGACCATATCGGCTACCTCTTCCAAAACGCCGCGCTAATAGACCAGGACAGCGTCGAGCAGAACCTGGCGACAGCCCAGCGTTTCGCGCATACCCCGAAAGAAGCCCGTAAAGCCGAGCGGGTGTCGGCGCTGGCGACGGTCGGGCTGGCGGGCATGGATAAGCAGAAGGTCTACGAGCTCTCCGGCGGCGAGCAGCAGCGGCTGGCGGTCGCCTGCCTGCTGGTGCAGCCTTGCGAGTTGATACTGGCCGACGAGCCCACCGGCTCGCTTGATGCCGAGAACCGCGACGCGGTGCTGGCGCTGCTGCACGCCCTGCGCGACCAGGGCAAGACAGTGATAGTGGTATCGCATGACGCAGTAGTGGCGGTGAGCGCCGACCGCATCATGCCGTTGGGTTATTGATAGTTATTTATAACCAAGCGCTTTTGTCGGGAGCTGAGTAGGAGGCCCATTGAAGTGAATGTCCCCAACCTAGTTGAAAT
>WRNE01000133.1 GCA_009776725.1 Coriobacteriia bacterium | reverse complement strand
TGATATTTTCCGCAAGTGCATCTTCAAGCTCTCGTTCTTTATAGCCCTTTGTCAGGGTTAGAAAGTCAAAATTGTACGGGTCTTTTAGCGTCTCATTTGCAAGATCACTTTGGGGCTCTGGAAGCGCCCTGTTGAAGTTCGTGATTGCCTTTCCTTGACGCTCATATAGATCAGTGTCAAGAAAGTTCAACAGAACTCCTCGACTCCAGCTATTTTCGATAGTTTGCCGAATAAAGAAAAGTGCTTTATCCATCGTCTCGCAATGGCGAAAAATCTCAACATGATGTCGCCAGGGAACAGATGTGAATACCTGCGGTAGCTCATACGAAACACCTGCAATGTCTTGCGATATCGATTGAGTTACCCCACCTTGTAATTGGGTACCAGGCTGGCACCCAATTATTTCGTCATGCAAATTGGGTACCAGCCTGGTACCCAATTTGCAGTAGAACGAATAGAAGCGTTTCATGAGCTTCAAATTGGTTTGGGAAAACCCTTCGGTATCAGGGAATTCGCTACGGAGATCAGCGCTCAGTTGGGGAATGACCTTTCCACCCCAGCCGAGATTCTTCTGCTTTTCATCAATATCAGCTCCAATGCTCCAATATAACTCAATCATTTCGCTATTGACTTTAACCGCAGCTTTGAGCTGGCTTTTACGTATCCTCGTTTTCAGGTCGATTAACCAAACTTGGTAATCCTTATTGCCAAACAGAGGGCTCTCTGTCATATCGTTCTCCTCTAACCAGCTGTGTAGTCAACAGCCAGTCTAGCAATTAATATCAACATCCCATTATAACGGCTTGTTAAGGCAGTCCTCCTGTACCTTTTCATAGCAACTATGAATAGTGAAAAGAACCGAGCAAAGAGCGGAGTCAACATCTATGGATAAAAGCATCAAGATACGAAATGTTGTAAAAGACATCAAGGTGCTGGGCAAAAAGGCCGTGTTGTCCAGTGGAATTCGAGGAGCCCATGCCAAAACCAAAAAGGTTGCAGACCGCCATAACGGCGGGCAGCAGGTATACCAACATGGGGAGGACTATGCCTAGGCAAAGATCGAATAATCGGTAAGTAATGCCGTAGATGCTGAGGCTCGCGGAGTTGCCAAGGGTGCAAAAAGGGCGGTTGGAAATGCCAAGGATTTGCGAAGCGCTGCTAAAGAAACAAAGCAAGGAGTGCAGGCTATCTCCAAGCAGATAGCGCAACAAAACGCAGCTCGTGCAAGCACTAAAGCTGCTGCTGTGGCTATCAGAGCTGCCGTCAAAGGTATTGCTGTGTTAGCTAAGATGGCCGATAGCAGCCGTTAAATCGCTCGTTTCTGTCATAGCAGCCGGAGGCTGGGTGGCAGTTGCTGTCATCCTTGTTATCTGCTTGGTTGGCCTCATCGTCACCAGTGCCTTTGGTATTCTCATTGCTGGAGACGATATAGGAGATGGTAATACCTCCCTTCGTGAGGTGACCGTTGAGATCAACGACTAACATGCTCAAGAAATCGAAGATATAAAACTCACGAGCGTTTACGACAAGGTGGCACTTTCTGGTTCACGGACTCCGTGGAAACAGGTACTTGCAGTCTACGTAGTCAAAACAACAACCGGGTTTATCCCCATGTAAAAGTTTTGCTAAAACAATGTCCTTGGAAACCTTGGCATCTCATCGTGTTTAGAAAACACGCTATTGAGCACAAAAGGATCGTAGCGATATATGCGCTCAAAATATATGCTTTCGCTTGGCAGTCGAAATCGCTATTTTATGTATCACAAACGTCATTAATAAACAGGGATCGGCAGATAGACGGACGGATGGCGTATAGATAGAAAACAATCACNCCACCNTTCGCNTCTTGTATCAACCCACAATCTGCAAAGGGTGATTGCCGTGTATGTAGATAAGAACCGAAACCACTGCCAAAGCCTTCACCTGGACAACTGGCTATACCAAACCCAGCAGCAAGCCCACTGCCTCCCAAGCGAAGCGTAAACCGAAAGCCAGCAGTATCAATCCGGAGGCCCGCTCGATCCATTGGCGGGCTTTCGCGGTCAGCCGGGCGGCCAGCAATGAGCCTGCCAGCGCCAGGAAGAGGAACCAGACCACCGATGCCGAGATGGCTCCGAGGCCGAAGGGCAGGGCTCCGGTCTGGGCGGAGCTGATGGCTAGGCCGATGATGCCGACCGTATCGATGATGGCGTGGGGGTTGATCAGTGATGCGGAGACGGTCGCCATCGAGGCTTTGGCCAGGCTGGCCTCGCCTGCGACATCATCGGTGTCGGGAAGTGGTGAGCGTAGCGCCAAGACACCTAACACAAACAGGAACACGGCCCCGGCGATGAGCAGGATCGGCCTCAGCGCCGGTATGGCGGCAAGTGCTGCAGACGCCCCGAGGGCTCCGATCACGATCAACAGCGAGTCGCAGGCAGCGGCCACCAAGGCGATCACCAGAGCGCGGGGCAGGCCCATGCGGATGGCGGATTTCAGCACGTAGATGTTCTGCGAGCCGATTGGCAGTATCAGCCCTAATCCCAGCAGCAGGCCGGAGAGGTAATCGGTCATCTGTTTACCAGGCTGGTGAGGTTTAAGGTTTCCTGGCTACCAATATGGATGTAGCACCCACGCGCCAGATCTCATCCACACTAGAAAATCCGGCCTGCTCCAGCAGCCGCTTCTGGTTTGAGATAGTCAAGGGGGTGTCGTAGTGGTAGAGCTCGTCCATACCGATG
>WRNE01000132.1 GCA_009776725.1 Coriobacteriia bacterium | reverse complement strand
GGCGGGGTAGGCTACATCATCGAGTTCTTCGGCCCTGGGGTCGGCTCGCTATCGGTGACCGACCGCGCCACGATCACGAACATGGGGGCAGAGCTGGGGGCTACGACCTCGATATTCCCCTCCGACGAGAACACTTTGCGGTACCTGATGGACCAAGGCCGGGGAGACGACTATGTTCCCTTGCAGGCCGATGACGATGCGGTCTATGACGAGATTGTGGAGATCGACCTGTCTGCCTTAAAGCCCTTGGCTGCAGCCCCGCATAGTCCAGACAATGTCTTTGCTGTCAGCGAGCTGAAGTCTGTAGCCGTCGACCAAGTAGCGATAGGTAGCTGCACGAACTCTTCTTATACTGACTTGATGAAAGTAGCAGCCATCCTCAAAGGCCGCCGAGTGCATCCGCAGGTGTCTTTGGTCATAGCCCCCGGATCAGCGGCCATCTTGGCCGAGCTAGCCCAAAACGGAGCCCTCAGTGACATTATTGCCGCCGGGGCCCGCGTCATCGAATGCGCTTGTGGGCCTTGCATCGGCATGGGCCAAAGCCCGAGCAGCGGGGCAGTGAGCCTGCGTAGCTTCAACCGTAACTTCAAAGGCCGCAGTGGCACCGACGATGCCTTGGTTTACCTGGTCAGCCCAGAGACAGCAGCCATATCCGCCCTGACCGGCTATTTGACCGACGGGCTTGCCTCGGCCAGTGAGCTGGGCATCGACCTTGGCTTGGTCAGCGGCACGAGCTTTAGCGAGAACAAGGTCTATTCGTCCTTTGTCATCGATGCCCCGAAGCTCTCCGAAGACGATAGCCTGCCCAACCTGGTAATGGGCCCCAACATCAAGCCCTTCCCGCAGGGGGCCCT
Organism: Coriobacteriia bacterium; assembly: GCA_009776725.1. Taxonomy (GTDB): domain Bacteria; phylum Actinomycetota; class Coriobacteriia; order Coriobacteriales; family UBA8131; genus WQXZ01. Next base: position 1,908 of record WRNE01000132.1, on the reverse strand, counting down.
AGTCGAAAAGGGCAGCGATATAGCCGGGGTTGTCGCAATAATCACCAATGACAACACGACTACCGACGACATCATGCCCTCCGACAGCCGTCTTTTGCCCTATCGGTCAAACATCCCTTACCTCTCAGACTACTGCTTCGAGAAGATCGACCCTGGTTTCCCAGCCCGGGCCAGGGCCGCACAAGTGGGGCCCATCGGCGGCTCAGCGATTATTGGTGGGGAGAATTACGGGCAGGGCTCAAGCCGAGAGCACGCTGTGCTTGTCCCGCTCTACCTTGGCGTGAGGATTGTGCTAGCCAAGTCGTTTGCCCGGATTCACCGGGCCAACCTGATAAACAACGGGATTTTGCCGCTGGTCTTTAAAAACCCCGAAGATGCTGCCAAGATCAACATCAACGATGTCTTGGTCTTCCCCGAAGCACACCAACAAATGGCTTGGGCGACTGAGGCCTTACTGATCCAAAACCAAACCCAGCGGACCGAGTACCAGATGGTCCACGATCTATCTGAGGAAGAGTGCCAGGTGATACTGGCTGGCGGGCGTATCAACAGCATTAAGGTGGCTGGTTGATATAGCACCTAAAACACACTGTGTTACCATGTTAATCAAGCGTTGCAATGTAGCGAGCACGACAAAATGATTTATAGGAGGAGACATTAATGGCTAGACCGAAATTTGACCCAAAAGAACTAGAACCGACCGGTGAGTTCTATCCAAGGGGGGCGACATTTGCCAATATGCCCGAACAGCCTTTGGCACCAAAGCTGAACTTGCCGATCACCCCAGCCGAGAACATTATGCTACTGGCCAGCGGCAAGAAGCCCTACTGGTTTCCAACGGGAGGCTTCGGCGGGGGAGACATTGTCGGCTTTCGCCCGCGGATCAACCCAGACAACATCGCCAACCATCAGATATTCGACGGCGGCCCGACATTCGACTATAGCGGCTATGGGGACATCATCACCAGCGCTTGGTTCAACCTGGACTGGGAGCGGTCTGACATCGGAGGCTCGATGACCAGGCCAGGAGCACCGAAGATCCCAGACATCACCCATTGGGAGGACTATGTCAGCATGCCTGACCTCGACACCCATGACTGGGAGTCTTGCCGCATCCAAAACATCGAGTATTTAGGCAGCGACCGCTTTCACCAGCTGGGCATCCAGTTCGGCCTCTGGGAGCGCCTGATGGCCCTGATGGACGTCGCCGAGGCAGCGATCGCGCTGGTAGACGAGGACCTAAAGCCCCATACCCACCGCTTCTTGGACACTTACTGTAATTTCTTGATCGACTATATCCGCCGCATCAAAGAGATATGCAACATCCAAGGCGTCGTGATCCACGAGGACTGGGCCCATCAAAGAGGCCCCTTCTTCTCAGCAGCGACTGCCAGCGAGATGCTGGTGCCTTATGTCAAGCGCATCACTGACTTCTGCCATGCCAACGGAATGCTCTACGAGATCCACATGTGTGGCGAGGTCACCAAGCTGATCCCATGCTACTTCGAGGCCGGAGTCGACATGTGGTCGGCCATCCAGCCCTTGCTCTATGACACTGAGTCCATTGTCAAACAGTACAAGGACGAACGGTTCATCTGGAGCATGACCGCTCCGCCGGTCTCGCTAGAGCTCTCCGACAGCGAGGCCCGCCAAGCTGCCGAAGACTTCGTCAACGAGTTCAAGGACTGCAAGGTCATCGTCTCGTACGCGCGTTTCGGGGACGATTTCCCAGGCTACCACCCGAAATTCAAAGAGTATGTCTATGAGTACAGCCGCCTCGCTTTCCAAGACGAGGACTGATCTTTCATATCTGGAGAAGACCGCAGCTTCTGCAAACGCAGCATAAATGCTGTTTGCAACCTGCTGGCAGATGATTAAAAAAGAGCGGCGGGAGCGCAAAGGAAATGC
>WRNE01000131.1 GCA_009776725.1 Coriobacteriia bacterium | reverse complement strand
TCAAAATGCACATGCAAGCCAGGTGGATAAAGCCGGTTTACAATACATTCTCCATCCGTTGGCAATTGTTGCAATGGTACCGGACGACTTGAAACCGGTTACGCTGTTGTATGATGCTATATAGGATTGCAGTTACTCACTTGCTAACCTCTCAAACTTCGGAGTCGAGGTCGTCTGCTCAATAGAATGCTATAAGCCAGAGACCTGGAGAATGGCGGGAAGCCTATTTCGAAAGGGTCTTGGCTGACTATGGGGCGAGGGTGGTGAAGATCGCCGATCTGACAAACAACAGCGACCTCAGCCGTATTGCCAACCCAACGGATGCCGATGTTGCTTGGGTTTAGTGTTATTTATTCGAGATCGAAAATCTCAATCAACACAAATTTACGAAAAACTGCTAGCGAGTCGCAACAGCTATAAAACCATTTGAAAATGCAACAGGCGGTTGAACGAGGTATCCACTGCAGATGTTGCGGCGTTTCAAAAAGTTGAATCGCGGCTCATGTTATCTAGTATGATCCTGCGGGATGTAATCATCATCAACTTCAGGGTCAGCTAGTAGTTCAGCAAAGCTGGAGTAAGACTCCGCATTAGGATCAGCTGCAAGTCTATCTGCTTCCTCCATTGCAGCGATTGTCTCGTCATTGTAGATGCGGACATCAAATGGGATGCCACCGACAAGGAGTATCTTCGCGAAGTACATTCGTATAGCTGTGGGAATATCTAAGCCATTGTCTGCTAGGATGCTATCGACCGCCTCTTTTACTTCTGGATCCACCCGGGCTTGGATTAAAGCAGTATTTCTCATTGTTTCTCCATTCATTAACGAATACGATTGTATGCAAAGTTAATACTTTTGTCAAAGTGAAGCTTGTTGAAATAACCTGGTCCCAACCACCTCCACATTGAAAAATGGAGTTTACAAGCTTTGACACTGCATACCTTACCAAACTTGACTTCAAAATCGTAGTCGCCTAGTATGAATACGATAACGTAATCAACCGTGTTTCTAAGCGAACCCAAACGACCCTACTCGAACCAAGGAATACAGTCAGGAAGCCACATGAAGCTAACCACCGAGATAACCGATGCTTTCAACTTCGGCCAGATCATTCAACAGAGTAGGCTGCAACGAAACATCAGCCAACGCCAGCTGGCAAGCCAGCTGGGTATCAGCCAGAAATGGGTCTGGGAGATGGAGCAGGGCAAGCCCGGCATACTCATGGACAGGCTCTTTCGTATATTGCGTACTGTCGGTATAAAGCTATATGCAGAGCTGGAAGTATCCGATCGGACAAGCGAATGAACAGCCTCATTGTTGAGTTGTACGGGCATTTTATCGGTCGACTCGAGCAGGTAGCTTTCACCTTGCAGACCATATCGGCATGAATAGATCGTCAAGTACCACCTCGGATTGTATGTCTCGATCATAAGCATTTCGCACTAAGCCATATGTCGTGACCATAGTCTGGTGCACAGCGCTCCGGGTGCCGGTCTCATCTATAAAACGCTGTCGCCTTGCAGCTAGTCTCATAGCGTACTCTTGGTCGATAGCAAATGCAGAGTTGCTGTATTTCATCTCGCACAGGTTGATGACCTGATCCTTCCGATCGATGACAAGATCAATTTGCAAAGGCGAGTCCTTATCCACAGATCGCCATTCAAATGCACTGGTTATTACACCGGAGATTCCGAGCCGCGTCTTGATCTGAGGCAAATGCGCTTGGCAAAGGCGCTCGAAGGCATGCCCGCACCAATATCGATGCGCTGGGTCGAGCAGATAGTTCGACCAGAAGTGTTCGTCTTGCGAGCGGTTGCCGCTGATGTACCGAAGATGAAAGAGGCTAAAGAAATCAACCAAATGGTAGTACTCCCCATTTCGACGCTTGTTGAAGTCGTCGGTAACAGCTATCAAACCGCACTGCTCGAGTTCACGTAGTGAATCTGTTAGCGTGCCTCCGTCACTGACACCGCTGGCAACTGAGAGCTCCTGTCTGTTCAAACCCGAGCCGCTTGTTCCCAGAGCCTCGATGATGCGAATATGATTATCTGCAGAGCGAAAGAGCGAACGGTAAAGCCGCTCGAATTCATTGGCAAGCTTGGCGTTTCGTGCGAATAGTATCGCATCGATATTCTGGTTGAGGCCAAGTGATTTATCCATCTGCTCAAGATAGTAGGGAATGCCGCCTAGTATCATGTATGCTTCGGCTATCTGATACCTATTAAGGACAACACCTCGGCTTGCAAAGAAGTCTTCGCACTCTGCAAGGTAGAAAGGTTCTAGGATAATTGTGTGAGTGACCCGGTTATGCAGCCCGCCATAACTATCGATTAGGTTTTGGATCATCCACGAAGCAGCGCTGCCACAGACTATGAGTAAGATATCTGGTCGTGATGATGCAAAGGTGTTCCAGAAGTGTTCCAAAGCAGGTAGAAAGCGTGAGTTCGGGGTGTCGAACCAAGGCAGCTCATCGATAAAAACCACCTTCTTTTCTGTAGATGTTACCGATTCTAGCTGCTGCTCTAGCTGCACAAAGGCTTCCAACCAGCTCTGCGGCATCGGGATATCGTCGTTGAAATACTTCTTTAACGCAACGTGGAACACAGCGAGTTGTTCTGACCTGCTCGCCTTTGATTCGGCGCTGACATAGAAAGCAAATCGGTTGTCGAAATGCTCCTTAATCAGAAAGGTTTTGCCTATGCGTCGCCTTCCATAAACTGCGATGAACGCTGGGCGGTCTGCTTGATAGGTTTCCTCCAACAAGCGACGTTCTTTAACTCT
>WRNE01000130.1 GCA_009776725.1 Coriobacteriia bacterium | reverse complement strand
TGGACTCGATTCGCCCCATGCTTCAAGCTGATGGTGGCGATATCACATTGATCAGCGTCAGTGACGACGGCATCGTCGAAGTCGAGCTGGAAGGCGCATGCAAGGGCTGCCCGATGAGCGCGCTTACATTGGCAAACAGTGTAGAAGCCCTGCTCAGAGAGCATGTCTCTGAAGAAATCACAGTCGTCCAGTTCGAGTCAGAGCCAGAGTAAAGCCATAAGCCAGTAAAACGCTGGCTCCATAAAGCAGGACTGCCATGTTGGTCAAATGAGCTGCTTGTGTGTTAGCCTAAGTCCTTTGATCAACATGAGTGTCCTGAGCTTTGCTAGAAAAACAACTTACTATCTAAATATGATATATTACAAGCCAAGACGAGGCTTATGTGGATAAGAACAAGCCGTGTTGGAGCCTTCGCGGGTGTGACGAGGAGCTCGTTTCACGCTGTCCGCATGCCACTTCCTCGACAGACGGGCTATGCCCGGCACAATGCGTCTATTCTAGGTGCTCAAGCCAAAACCACCGTCAGCTATACGGGCTGGCCTTGCTTGATGCTGCAGCTGACCGATCGGCTGCAGTAAAAGAGCTTTGTTGGTATTGCGAGTACTTTGTCAAAAACGCACCTCGCCTATAGTAAAACGACATATGACTCTTGCGCCACAGGGCCGCTCTGCCTGGCATCCAGCAAGAAGGTCCTATAAGCTTGCCTGCGAAGTGCTAAATGACACTTGGCCTCTAAGGCTTGTGGTTCAACATTGACTATGACACAATAGCTTGTGTAAATCTACTTTGCATATGCAGCAGTCCGGTTTTGAGCAATGGGGATCGTCGAGAGGTTTTCCATAAGAGGAGCAAGCCATGAGGTTTGAGTTTAGTTGTCCGGGATGCGGGGTTCGGGCATTGGAGTTCGAAGCATTTGAAACAGCAATTATGCTAGCCCCAAACCTGGCATTGATGCGTTTTGAATGCCCAACCTGCAAAACACCGCTACTTATAAAAGTGAGGCTGAACAAAGCCCAATCGGATTATTTGAGCAAGGTGCAAAACAGCTTTATAAAAACCAGTGGCATATTTGTTCAGCCCGAGGCTGAAAGCCTGCGAGCAACATCAAGCCCCAGCCCGACAGGCAGCGACAGCCCTTTTGACGTCGGCCAGAGGACGCCTGAAATCACATACAGCGCAAAACCGGTGGTAGACGTTAACAACGGGCTTCTCCACATATTGAAGAGCCCTTCCATGCCGGCTCCCGAAGCAGAAAGGCGTGCAAACGAGTTCCGTAGGCTGCTTGAGCAGATCGAGAGCGTCGACGAGGCTATAAAACGGATCGACTCGGCGCAGCAGGGCAACCAGCCAGAAGGCGACGCCAATGACGACTAAGCGCCGCGCCAGCCGCGCCCGCCGCGCCAGCCGCGCCCGCCGCGCCCGCCGCACCAGCCAAGCCCGACAAATGCAGGCGAAAGCCGCGGCGCCCAGAAGGGGAGAAGTCCTTTGTTAAACGAGGTCTACCAACGCCTTGACCCGGTAGCGTTTAAGGTCGGGCCAGTCTCTGTGCAATGGTATGGCCTGTTCTACATCATTGGCTTCCTGCTGGCTGCCCTTTTAGTCTCGCGTCTGGCGAGGAGGTGGGAGATTGCCTTTGACTGGGACTCGATCCTGACCATGCTGATAGCTTGCATGCTCGGTGCGATTGCCGGCGGCCGCATCGGCTACATCTTGTTTTATGGAAACGGGTACTACTTCGAGCACCCTGAGAAGATCTTGGCCTTTCCGATCAGCGGGATGTCCTACCATGGGGGAATGATCGGCCTGGCTGTCGGCCTAGTTGTCACTTCCCGGGTCCTTAAAGTACCGCTTCTAAGCCTTGGCGACCTGGCGTCGGTCAGCACCCCGATCGGCCTTGGGCTTGTTCGCGTGGCAAACTTCATCAACGGCGAGCTATGGGGGTCTGCCACCGACTTGCCGTGGGGGGTCGTCTTTGAGGCTGCCGGCCCGCTGCCCCGGCATCCTAGCCAGCTTTACGAGGCTTTTCTCGAAGGAGCGGTTTTGTTGGCTGTGCTCTATGCCCTCGCCCGGCGCAAGCCTCCCCTCCCACAGGGTAGCTATTTCGGCGTCTACCTCATCGGCTACGGGGTCTTTCGCATTGCCGTGGAGTTCATCCGCCAGCCTGATGCGCAAATCGGGTACCTGCTGGGCACCACATGGCTCACGATGGGAATGCTCTTGACGCTCCCGATGGTCCTGGGCGGAATTGTTATGCTTTATGTGGCTTTAAAGCGAAACGAGCCGCAGCGTGGCCAGCTTGTCCAAGAGGACTAGTCCTTTTTCACCTTGAAGAACGCTACTGCTACAGCACCCGGGCCAATGTGGGTGCCAAGCACGCTGCCTATAATGCAGATATTCGGCTTGTGGGAGCCAAAGCGCTTCTTGCACTGCTCCTCAAAAGCAGCAAAAGGCTGGGGGTCGCCGGAGTAGCCGATCGCAAAGGGCTGGGTGAAATCAATGCCGCCGAGGGAGCGGATCGTCTTGAAAATCCGCGACTGCGCCTTTTTCATGCCTCGGCTTTTACCGGTCACATTGATGACGCCGTGCTCGACAAGCAGCATCGGCTTCACATTCAAAAGGGTCCCTGTAATTGCGGCTGTCTTTGACAAGCGCCCGCCTTTTAAGAGGTACTCCAAAGTATCGATGGCAGCCACAATGCAAATGGACTGCTTTTCGACCTCGAGTAGAGCGACAATCTCTTCGGCAGTCTTGCCTTCGTCGCGGAGTATCACCGCCCGTTGGACCAGGATGTTCAAGCCAAGTGTTACCGT
>WRNE01000129.1 GCA_009776725.1 Coriobacteriia bacterium | reverse complement strand
TCGAAGCGGCCAGCCACCAGATCGGAAAGCGGCGGTGCCTCCTGCACTACGATAACGTTTAAATAAGGGGATGAGACCGGGTCGCTTGGGCTTTGGACTGAGCCTCTAACACTTGGGACCAGGGCGATGTTGCCGATGACTGCCGACCGGCTGTTGAAGAAGACGGCGACAGCGATGCCTCCGGCCACCATCAGCAGGTAAAGGAAGAACCTGGCCTTATGCCCGGCTAGCCGGTAGAGGTCGTTATACAGCACGGCGCCGAAGGCCCTCATAGATACTCCTCCCCCCGGAAGATGCGGCTGCTGGCCAGCACGCAGGCCAGCGTCAAGGTTCCGAGGATGGCTGCAGCCGGTGCCAGCAGCGCCAGGTCGCCATCATAAATAATGCGTAAACTGGCTACCAATATCCATTTGGCAGGGGAGGCCCAGCTGGCCACGGCGACCGCCCTGCCCAACCCGTCCACCGGAAAGAACAGGCCGCCCAGCACCGCGAACACGGTGACCAGCAAACTGACCAGCTGGTTGGCGCTGCCCTCGCTTTTCAACAGGCAACAGACCAGCACGCCGAAGGCCGAGAAGAAGAGGATCGACAGAAAGACCAGGGCCGCGAACGCCCAGCTTCCCGCCCCGCCATAGTTGATGCCCAGCGTCAGGTGTAAGACGACAGCCACCAAACCATAGGAGACCGAGCAGAACACAGTCGTGGCCAGCACCTTGGAGAGGTGGATGAACCAGGCCGGGATGGGGGAGTAGACTATACGCATATTGGGGCTCTTTATGCGTTCTTCCATGAAACTGTTGGCGGAGAAGGTCGCCACGTTGAAAACCAGGTAAAGCAGCATGGCGACGCCGTAGTAGTCGTAAGAGGTGACCGCCTGGCCGTAGCTGCCGCTGGCTAGGAAGCCCAGCACCAGTATCAAGGCCGCCGGATAGACGGTCGAGGTCACCAGCCACATCGGGTTGGTGAAGAGGTTCTGCAGGTCTGCTGCGAGTATGCGGCGGAATTCATACATGCCTGGTCCCCTTTCTTTACCCGGAACCGGTCTTNTCCACAGCCCCGGTCTTATCCACATTGGTTAGTCGCGCAGCGACTTGCCGGTCAAGCCGAGGAAGACCTCTTCCAGGCTCTCAGCCTGATGGGCGGACTTCAGCGACTGATTCGTGCCCTCGGCGATGACTGTGCCGAGATCCATGATGATGATGCGGCTGGAGACCTCCTCGACCTCCTCCATGTAATGCGTGGTGTAGACCACCGTCATGCCCTGGTCGCGCAGCTGCCGCACGCCTTCCAATATGTGGTTGCGGGACTGGGGATCGATGCCCACGGTCGGTTCGTCCATGATTAAAATCTCCGGTTTATGCGCAATGGCACAAGCGATGTTCAAGCGGCGCTTCATGCCGCCGGAGAAGGTCTTGACCTTGTCTTTGGACTTGTCCGCCAAGCCGGTGAACTCCAGTGCGAAGCGGCAGCCCTGCCGGAGCTGCTCGCCCTTCAGGCCGTAAAGCGAGGCGAAGAACGAGACGTTGCGCCCGGCGGAAAGATCCTCGTAGAGCGCGAGGTCTTGCGGCACGATGCCGAGCCGCCGCTTGAAGCCGCGCAGGTCATCGTAAATGCTGCTGCCGCGATAGGCGATCCGGCCGCTGTCGCAGCGCAGGGCGCCGGTGATGATGTTGATGGTCGTGGTCTTGCCGGCGCCGTTCGGCCCCAGCAGGCAGAGAATCTCGCCCTCGTTCACTACGAAGTCGATGCCGTGGACGACCTCCTTGCCTTGGTAGCTCTTCTTGAGGCCGCTCACCTCGATGATCGTTCCCATCAACCCTCCCTCTATGCGAACAAGGCGTGGTCGGGCAGCAATGCCCGGCGGTTTTGCTAAAGGTCTCTTGGAGATAGACACAGATATTTGACCCTTGAATAAGGATAAGCCAAGTGGCTGAGCAAAGGAATGCGCGTGTAAGCCGGCGTTCTGGCAGGGTTTAGCGAACTTCTGCATGAGGTGGGGTTTCTGCAAAAACGCAGCCAGTACGAGGTCGCCCAGCGACACTTGGCGAACGGCTGCGAATCCGGTAGGGAACCATGCTGGGTATTCGTTTAGCCCTTCATTTGCCACTAAAACACGCGTATGTCAGGTATACTGCCCAAAATTCACTCAAAATACTTGACAAACGCGTGTATTAATGGCAATTGAAGCAGGCTTGCTGGCTTCGCACAGCCTGCATCAGAACAGGATTTCGCGGATTTCTGGCAGAAATTTGGAATTGTGTGTTGAGTATACATGCCATTTGCCCAAAACTGCCCCATGGGGATAAAAGCCGGTTTGCGTTTCCGCAGCTAGATCGCTTGCTTGTGGCAAAGCCCGGTTTTATCCGCATGTATAATCAACACACAAGTCGAGATTTTTGCCAGAAATCCGCGAAATCCTGTTTAAAGCAGGTAGAACAGCAATCATAGATTCTATTCACTCGAAATCATGCGCTTCGCGTTAAACAGTGATCGGCTCAGGTGCTGCCGACATTACCGGCTTTGTAGCGAAGCTACCTATAGAGGCTGTTTTTGCAAGCTTGGCAAGACAGTGTTATAACCCGTATAGGGTCATTTTATGTCGATCCTTGCCTAACGCAGAGTCATCAGAAATGTGATATATGTTACAAAATCACAATCATGCTATACATATAGTATCGAAATATTAGTTTTTTACCTAATACTTATTGTTTTTCAAGACAAATTAGGCGATACTGTTATCAATTCGTTTCTAGGCACAGGCAAGCAGGCCTGTGTTTGACGTGAGAAAAAGAGTGTTGGTTATCAAGGAGGCTTATATGTCCAGACTCAAAGAAAAAGCAATGCCTGTCCTATTGTCCATC
>WRNE01000128.1 GCA_009776725.1 Coriobacteriia bacterium | reverse complement strand
GTATTGCCGACTTAACTACCAAAGATATCTCCTGGCAGGAACTGCCGCAAAACCTGGCTAGCCTGGAGCCGGCCGATCATCTCTTCACCTTCTTTTATCCACATGAATAGGCCTCGAGAGAAAGGAACGCCGACCATGGACGCCAAGGAGTTCGGAGCATACATCAGCCGGCTGATCAAAGGCCAGGGATTATCCCGCAGCGAGGCATTCGATTGCTTCACGGAAATCATCAGCGGCCGGCCAAGCGATATGCAGCAAGGCGCTTTCCTGGCAGCGTTGGCCGCCAAAGGCGAGACCGCCGACGAGATCGCCGGAGCCTGGCAGGCCGTCTACGAGCTGGATACCGTGAGGGTGGCGGTCCAGACGAGGGAGCCGCTGGTCGATAATTGCGGCACGGGTATGGATGGCCTCAATACCTTCAACATCTCGACTGCAGCCGCGCTGATCGCCGCCGCCGACGGAGTGCCGATCGCCCGGCACGGATCGCGCGCCATCACCTCGACCTGCGGCACCGTCGACATTTTGGAAGCCGTCGGCATCAACGTCGAATGCCCGCCTGAACAGGTCAAACGCAGCATCGAGCTGGCTGGCATCGGCATCTTCAACGGTATGTCCAAGCAGAGCCATCCTCGTGCTTTGGCGCGCATACTCTCGCAAATCTCGTTCGGCACAGTCTTGAACCTCGCCGCCTCGCTGGCAAATCCGGCGCTGCCCCGCATCGCCGTGCGCGGGGTCTCGAGCCGCGCCCTGCTGCGCCCCACCGCTCATGCGATGCGCGAGATCGGCTACCGGCGCGCGCTGGTCGTGCACGGCGAGTCAGGGAGCGGCACGGGTCTCGACGAGGCCTCGACCTTGGGCCGCAGCTTCGTCATGGAGTTGAAGCCCGATGGCAGCATGGTCGAGTCAGTGCTTGAGCCCCGCAAACTGGGGATAACCCCTGCCCGCGTCTCTGACATCGCCATAGGTAGCAGCCGCCAGGCCGAAGCCGGGCGGATGGTCAGGCTGCTGACTGGGCAGGAAACCCGGGCCCGCACCGAGATCGCCTGCCTGAACGCGGCGTTGATCCTCTACATCGCCGGTCATCAGCCGAGTATCGGGGCGGCTTATCGGCAGGCGATCGATCTTATCGCCACGAAAAGGCCGATCAACAAGCTGATCGACTGGCTCAACGTGCAACGCTAGGGGTTTATCCACATGTTTTGCCCTTGCTAGCTACAGCATGTATACGTTTCATTGCCATTCTTGGCACAGATTGACGAGTACTTGGGCTTTTTTCACGAGTTTTGGGTAAGAGGATAAAACACGGTTTGTAAAACAGCAGATAGATTGCTTGTAGCACTTATACATGTGCATCTTCGCATGGTGAAAACCCCGAGTACTCGTCAATCTGTGCCAACAAACTCAATTTGCTATGATACTAGCATGAATTGGATTATTAGCCATCAGTCAGCATTGGAGTTCCTCCGAAAGAACACAGCGGATAAGATACTGACTCTGCCTACAGCTAACAGTAGCCAGCTACCCCTGGTACTACCTGACACTGAGCTGCTGCACCTCATCACCCGCTGGGGAATGCTTATTCCTTTGCATGTTCTATTCGGTGGTGAAGAAGCAAGAAAGGAATCAAAGCGTCTACACTTTCATGTTTACTCCGACCAGCTTCCACGTGAAAGCTTCATGCAGGCTGAACCTGGATTGTTAATCAGCGTCCCGGAGTTGCTCTTCGCGCAGATGGCTAGAGAACTCACTCTTTATGAGCTGATCATGTTTGGATACGAGCTTTGTGGTTCATACCGTATTTGGAAAGATGATCTAACTGGCCAAGGATTCCGGAATGACCTTCCATTAACAACTGTCGCAAAACTAAGTCGCTACTTATCAAGCATGAATGAGTTTTATGGCCGCAAAAGTGCTTTCAAAGCCCTCCCGCATATCCTGGAGGGATCAGCCTCGCCGATGGAGAGCATCATGGCAATGATGCTTACGCTCCCCTATCGGCTTGGCGGATTCGGTTTTCCGAGGCCACTACTCAACAGCCCGGTCGACGTGCTGCTGAAAAGCGGTGGCACAGCAAGGGTCAAGCATTACATCTGCGACCTGCTCTGGCTGGAGCATCTGCTGTCCGTGGAATACGACAGTGACAGCCACCATATCAAGACTGAGCAAATAGCCAAGGATGCCGAGAAACGCAATGCCTTGAATTCCATGGGGATAAGGGTTATCACCTTAACAAGGCAGCAGTTGATGGATGGGATGTGGACTTGTTTCACGATGCTGCAGTAGAGATCAGCGAATTGCTCGGCAAGCGCCTGCGTTACGACAAGCGCGAGTTCAACAAGCGCCACGCCGAGCTGCGGAAACAGATACTGCCTGGTTATGCGCGAGAAGTTTGGTGAGGGGGGTGCGGTGGGGGCTGTGTATAAGGAAGGGGCAGAGCGCTTGACCGCTCTGCCCCTTTTACTAGTGGTGGATAGGTGGTTGTTACTCTTCTTGAGGTTCTTCTAGGAGTTCTTCTGATAAATCATCTGGTATATCGTCGTCATTATCAGGGTTATCGGGGCTGTTGGGATCCCCTAGGTCATCAGGGTCACCAGAGTTATTGGGTTCATCAGATCCAGTGATATCACTTTTGGTATCACCGATACCAATGCTATCAGATGAACCATCTTCATCATCAGAGCTTTCAGATCCGGAACCATCATCTGGCTCACCATCATCATTGTTGTCATCACTAGGATTGAGCTTGTATTCATTGTCCGGTTCATACGGAGGCTTTGCTTCTGGATCCATAACAGGAGCTGAACCCTTGAAATACCCAACGATCTCTAGCGTCTCGATGGAAATGCTCTGATACCATTTCCCTTGATCGTTAGAGAT
>WRNE01000127.1 GCA_009776725.1 Coriobacteriia bacterium | reverse complement strand
GGCCGGACCGTGGCGGTCACCCGGTCGAAATGGATCATCACCGAGCAGTACTACGACGAGGCCGCCCGCGAGGTCAGCCGCCGCGAGAAGGGCTACTTCGAGCAGCTTCCCCTGAAGCTGGCCTGGTCGGTGACCATCCACAAATCGCAAGGCCAGACCTTCGAGAACCTGATCATCGACTTCGAGCGGACGGCCTTTGCCGAGGGACAAGCCTACGTGGCGCTGAGCCGCGGCGTCTCGCTGGAGGGCATCCACCTGGTGCGTCCGGTGCGACCATCCGACATCCGCATCGACCGCAGCATCCAGCGCTTCCTAAACGACTTCGAAGTATCGGAGAACAAGGTGGACAGCGCCGATGTGGTCTTATCCACATTGATGAATGCCATCGAGGGGCAGCAGGCTGTCAAGATGCTCTACGTCAAGTCCAACACCGACAAGGCCTACCGGACGGTGCTGCCGCTGTCCGTCGAGGACCAGGTCTTCTCCGGCAAGACCTATCTGGGTCTGCGTGCCTACTGCTATGACCGTAGGGCGGAGCGCAACTTCAATGTCGAGCGCATCTTGCAGATCGAGATTGTGGATAAGCCCCGGTGAGGGTTTGATGTAACGCTTTGGATAGCTCGCTTGGGTTTTTCGTTGTGAATAGCATGTATAAATGCGTAGGGTAGCTTGGTGTGCTAAAAAAACGAGCTTTTGTATAGATTTCTATCGGAAATTTTTAATGTGGGTTGAGGACGGAATCTCCAGTAAGCTCCTGACCAGGGGTTTTACTCTTCATGTTGTTTTCAGGCAGGTTCAAAGAGGTGTCTTCCCCAATGGAATCTATACAAAACCTCGGTTTTTTAGCACGTAGCGTTATCATACAGAATAAAGCTAGCATATGGAAGCTGCAAAACCGCCTCCGCGAATCCTGCGATCTCCGTCTTAAAACCAGCGCGATGATATCTAAGGTAACAAAAGTCGCTAGCGTCAAAACAATGACAGATTACAGGCTTGATACTAGCAAAAAGGTATATACTTCATGCATCAAAACCTAATGAGCGGAGGGAATAATATGGACAGGAGCAGTCAGACTGGACTTAGGGCTTCCGAGAAGGAAGTAGTCATCACCCAGGAGTTGGCGGCGGTCAGTGCGACGCCGGATGGTTTCATCAACATGAGGATTCCCAAGGATCAGTTCGTCGAATCGGTACGTGATTTCTACAACAACCTAATTGGTGAAAATGCCGAAGCATTGGGTCTGGTAGATGCCCTAGGCAAAGAATACGGAGATTTGGAAGTATGCTGTCCAAGCAGAGCATTACCTTGCCTCAGAACACTATCTTGCCTCAGTACATTACCTTGCTTGACTGTAGGCGGACTTATGTGCCCACCGAATATCATACCCAAATGTCCAAAGGATGCTATCCCTTGCGTAACCGATAAGGTGATACCGGGCTGGTTTAACGATCTAGGTTATGCCATTAACCCGGGCGTTTTGGTTGATCTGGTCAAGAAGGAGATCATCGGCAAGGAGTACTTCACGCCGACTGAGCTGAAGATTATCGAGAGTGTCAAGCTCGATTGATAGACTGACCAACGACTAACCGCATCGGGCTCGCCTGTGCGCAGGCGTGCCTAGTTATGCCCGCAAACGGAGGTGGCAGCATCGACAGCGAGTTATCAAAGCTCAGGCTGAGCAGCTACTTGATCGTATCCGAACGCCTTAAGTACGGCGGATACGCTATGTTGAGCGGCTTGTCCGGCACAGTGGATATAGCCAGCGACGCCCTTTACCAAGCTTTCCATGCCATCATGGAAAGCGAGCCTCGCAACAGCTGCTACATCGACGCCAGCCGGCTGCCGCCCGAGATGACCGAGAGCTTCCTCAGGCGGGGGTTGCTCACCGAGCTCAGCCCGGCCGAGGAGCGGGAGTTTGCCTCCGCCATCTCCCAGGTCACCCATGAATATGCAGCAAAACAGGCCAGCGTGGTGATCGTGCCGGACCTGGACTGCAACTACCGCTGCGTCTACTGCTTCGAGAAATCGCTGCAATCCGGCCTTAAAGGGCGCAAGACCTATATGGATAAGACCGACGTCGACTCCGTCTTCCGCTGCATCAACCAGATCGAGGCGGAGACCGGTCCGATCGCCCAGACTATTTCGCTTTTCGGCGGCGAGCCGTTGCTGGCAGAAAACCACGACATCGTCAAATACATCGTCGAGACGGGCAGCGCCCGTGGGTACGACTTCAGCACCGCGACCAACGGGCACGACCTCGACTCGTTCATCGACATCCTGGGCAGCGGCGGTATTTCGTCCGTCCAGATAACCATCGACGGCCCNCANGAAATCCACGACCGGCGCCGGGTCACGCTGGACGGCAGCTCGTCTTTCCAGCACATCACCGACAACATCGGGCTCGTCTTGGANAATACCGACACCTCCATNGTCCTGCGCATCAACATCGACGCCGATAACTACCCCCACCTCACCGATCTTATCCACTTTTTTGACCAAAAAGGTTGGCTGGAAAACGACAACATCATGGTCAATGTGGCCTTNGTCGACATNAAAGGCCCCGACGGCATCGTCGGNCCGCTGCTGGACATCAATGCGGTCAGGCCGCAGCTGGCCGCCATGATCGAGCAGCACCCGCACATCCATATAGGCTCGCAGCAGGCCAACCTGACCAATAGCGCCTTCTCCTCGCTGCTGTATAGCCAGGCCTTCTCGCCGCGCAGCT
Source organism: Coriobacteriia bacterium (assembly GCA_009776725.1). Classification (GTDB taxonomy): domain Bacteria; phylum Actinomycetota; class Coriobacteriia; order Coriobacteriales; family UBA8131; genus WQXZ01. The sequence goes on along the minus strand of WRNE01000127.1, from coordinate 207 downwards.
GCTACTGCCCGGCCAGCAGCGGCTCGTATGTCTTCCTGCCGGACGGCACCATCTCCTGCTGCTGGGAATCGCTCGGCGAGGAGTGTGGCTACATCGGCAGCTTCACCGAGGCAGGCCTGCAGCTCGATCAGGAAAAGGCTACCCGCCATTTCGGCCGTTCTGTGGATAAGATCGAGGCTTGCCTAGACTGCCAGTACTGCCTGGTCT
>WRNE01000126.1 GCA_009776725.1 Coriobacteriia bacterium | reverse complement strand
TAGAGCTTGTTTGGATTGTATTCATTTCTGAACGATGTTTTCAACGAACTTGACTGACTAAATCATGTTTTGTTAAAAGTAAGCATTGATTGGAATGCCAGGGTTTGCCTAAGCAATTCCGCATAAGTCTACTTCTCATCCGCTTTTGCTTATACTTCGCTAAACCCTGCCTAATCAAGGGGAGTTTAGCGAAGTATAAACGTTTGCACTGGTAAACCACTATAAATTCCAACAGTTTTATGAGATTCGATGCAGCATGGTCTTATCCACAGAATCTAGAACAGGCCGTGGAGGCTGTGATTGGTGTGGTAGAATAACTGATGCCGACGGTTGCCTGAAGTGGGTAGCACACAGAATCGTTTGAGAGATTTGATCGCTGGCTCTAGCTGGCGATCTTTCTTCTTGTTGGAGCCACTCTGTGTCTTATGCACGAAGCGCAACGCCGCAATCGCGAGACCCAGCAAAGCTGTTAACAGCCCAACGATTGCAATTGTCGGCTCCATACGGTATCACCTCCCTTCCTACTAGGTGGTGCTATCTGGCACTCAGGAGCCGTCGGCCTTTAGCATGATAGAACCGCCGTTATTAACCGGCTGTAGAGGGGGCTCGACAACAGCGGAATAGCGGCTCTTCTAGGATGAAATACTCACAAGTTTTGTGCATACTTGATGAAGAATTCCTTGGCTACATCGACGAATCTGCGGGGCTTGCCTTCGCTACGTGCGCTTTTTGCGCTTCGCTTGGGGGTCATCGTCATATCAAATGCTTTCGCTGCACGACACTCTTCAAGCCTAGCGCTGCTTCACCAGTATTGGCATCAGATCAAGCTTGTAGTTGGGGTCATCAAGCTTCTTTATAAGTTCGTCATAAACCTCTAAAGGTTGAGAGTAGAAGAAATAATCCGACTCGACTATATCTTCTTGTTCATGGAAATAGCTGCTGTAGATTTCCATTAGATTTCTGATGTAATCTTCAAAGCCTCTCAGATACCATGGTGAGCTGTACGAGCTCATACCAGGCCTGTCGCCATTTCGGTCGCCCTCCTCTTTAAGCACCCAAGCCCAGTCCACGAACGCCTCTATCTCGGGATGCAACCCGTTGTTGTAGAGTCGTAGCGACCCATCCGGCTCAAATTCGTCTTCGAAGTAATCCACCAATGTGTCGTATTCGAAAGTGGCGCCTGTCTGGTTTTTGTAATAATTCAAGAAAAAGTACATTCCCTTATCCTCGTCATAACCGCCGTATTGCGCGCGATAGAAAGGAACATAGACTTGAAACTCAGACTTCGACCAGACCATCAACCCTGCGGCGTAGTTAACCTTCAGGTAGGCATCTGCGGTCTCCTGCTGCCGTTGCTCATTCTGCTGGTGGATCCTGATCCCTACTAGGATGGAAGCTGCTCCTACCACCAGCACGATTGCGACAGCTGCTGCTATCTTTGTCTTTCGGTTAAGGATTCTCATTATGATCCTGCTTCTCTAAGTCAATTAAAAATTCGAGTACTTTTATTGGTAAGTTGTTTAACTCGAAGCCTTTCAAAGGATCCGGGCAAAGTGTTGCCCCCATTTAGTGCCAATAGCATCAATGATTTTCTCTATCTCAGACTTTCCGGCTTGGATACGCCTGAGTTGATCCTGCAGGCTGGCTAGCTGGGATTGGACATTCTTCAATTTTTGGCTCAGGTTGTCTTTCTGTTGTTGCAAGCTCGAACTTGTGCTCATCACCACCCTTTCCCTCTCTGCATGAGCAATTCTTGGAACAACTCCCCATTTATTCCGTTGCGGATTATTGTAATGCAAAGCCGGGAGATACTTGGTGGTGAGAGCGTTTTCTTATTCGGAGAACGTTTTGTGCAGTTTATGCAATCAACCCGAGCTTATCCAAAGCACCCAAGAACCGCTGAGCGAGGAGATCCTTGTCGATCAAAGTGTCGTCCTGTGTTCGAACCAGATAGTCGAACTGTGCGATATCTTTGTATTCGAAAGCATTGAGCAAGACTCTCTTCGTCTCAGCTGCCAGGTCATCGAAATACCTGTCGCAGATGAATACCAAGTCATATAGGTCGCGGATTTTATCGCGGGCGAGGTAAGCGCTAGCCTTCATTTGAGCTAATGCATCGAGCGTGTAGACCTTGTATCCGGAGATGATCCGAGTTTCACTCTCTTCGATCTGTGCTCGCCTGTATGAAACTTCGATCTTCAGAGGCGCCTCTTCAACGAGGTTATAATGCAAGTATAGTTTTTGGACAGTCTCGGTGTTCTTTCCCACCCGAAGGGTGTAATTGTTTTTTTCACTGTATGCTGCGATGTGTTTTTCCAGAATGGGTTGCAACGTATAACTGTCGGCGTGCACACCATCCAGGTCAATATCGACAGACATGCGATCAAGGCCGTAGCACTCCATGAGCGCCGTACCGCCTTTAAGTACGAAAGGCTGATTGGGTAAAGCATTAATAACTGCGAGCGCTTCCTGTATGGTGTTTCTTAACTCCTTCATGCCTGTAAGCCGATCTTCTCTTTGTAGTCAAGCCAATCGCACAAGTATTCATTACCCATAAAGCGGTCTATTTCCATCCAGTTTGGTCGGTCTTTCAGTAAAGCTACTTTGTTAAATATGTCCGGTGTGAATCGCTCGTCGTCAATAAAGTCATTCCTCATACCTTGAGCCGACGAATAATATCCCTCTTCAATCAAATCCAGGCAGGCGCGAATATGGTTCGCCTTCATCACCTCACCTTGGCAGGGAGCCTTCCCGCTCTCGATGCCCCAGTCACCGAAAATCGATTCGTCAGATTCGAGGTAACGTGGCTTGTCCCAATCTAGTGCCGGCTGGTGCCAGTCACCCGGTGTGCCCAGCAGGCTTTGCATGTTGAGCGCGTATGTCCCAGTAATATACTTCATGTGTTTATTATACTTGCTGCTGAAAAAGGAATGCTGTTAGAGGAGCTGTTGGAGTGGTA
>WRNE01000125.1 GCA_009776725.1 Coriobacteriia bacterium | reverse complement strand
TCGTGTCTGCCTCGTTACTGCTTAAACTACTGTCTCCATAGATGAAGAGGCTGCAACTGCCCTCGGCGACAAACGCGCTCTTGTTAACCAGTGACGGATGGACAGCCACGTTGTAAAAATTCACCGATGCATTGCCTGCGCTACTCGGAACCATAATAGTGATGCTGGTGTTGGTCCCTGACAGATTGTATTCGCTGGTACCGCCGAGCAGCGTCAAAGTCTCGTTAGCGGTTTCGTATTTCCAGGGGTCTGCATCCAAAGAGTGGTCTTCGTCAGCCCCTCCCAATGTGTTTAGATTAATGTCCGCCGCTGCATACGCTGTCGCCGGAAAGGCTACGAAAGCCGCCACCGCCAGCACCGCCCCGATCAGCACTGCCAGCGCCCGTTTTCTAATTGTCCGCATAAGAATCAGTCCTCCAAATCCCACCACTTGCCTCCATAAAAGAAAAATACCAACTTACGGCCATATCATGTTAACAAAACGTAACCATATTAACAATATCGTAACATTAACAACCAGGCCTTACCTTCTTTATGGGGAGAAGCCCTTGTGGTTTTCTCCACATGAAAAAAACGGTGACGAGCTTCAAAGCCCCGCCTGGATGATTGCAAGGCCCGTCGAGACACAGCGCAGTGGCTTCATAGGCATTTTTGGGGCGCGCTTGGGCTTTCCTGTCCTAGACCCCATTGCTTTCCTGGTGATATGTGGCTTTATCCTCAAAGTCTTAATCGACGTCTTTCGCGACGCGGTCGGCAAGATGACCGACAAGCCGGCTGACGCAAAAACCGAGGCCAAGATGCAGCAAGTCATCATGTCCCAAGACTCTATGGTCGGTATTGACAACCTGAAGACGCGCCTCTTTGGCAATCTGATATATGTGGATGTCGACATCAGCGACGACGGAACGAAGGTGCTGAGCGAGGCCCACGAGGTAGCCAGCCAGGTCCATGATGCTATCGAGTCCGAGTTCGAGCGAGTCAAGCACTGCACCGTGCATGTAAGCCCCTCTGGTTTGGTCGAGGAGGACGATTGACAGTCGAGGATGACGATTGACAGTCAAAGTGGGTGAATAATCGAAAGCAGTGCTGAAAGTACCTAATATCTGTTTTTTTGGTGCACTTTGTTTAAGCTCCGATTTACCAAACCAGTGCCCTGCCTGCTATTGAATATAATGCTAGACAGGCAATCGAAAAGTAGAGGCATACTCTATTGATTGTCGTTGATGCTAGGCTTGCAAATGTAATAATCAAAGTATTAATACACTCATTTGATTAATTGCATTGGGCGATTGTGGATAAGGCTTAGCGTCAAAACGGCCAACAGTTCGAGAGGGTGAGGAGGGGTGTACAAAGTCGACGAACAGGGGGATTGCCGTGCTTTGTATGCGGCTGAAAAGGGAGACCTAGCTCCAGAATAAAAAGGAATAGCAATGCCAAGTGTTTAAGCTTGGCGAAACCGGTACCTTGACGAGGCATTGGAGCCTTGCAGGGTCTATGAACGGAGATAAAAAATGAAGAAGCTTGTAAAATTTGCATTGATACTGGCAATCATGTCGATGCTGACGATTCCGGCTTATGCAGTAACTAACGTGAACCAAGACTTTTCAAACACTGGCGTCGAAGTAACTGTGACTGAGCCTGAGGTCGTTTATGTAGGTTCGGACGTATCCATAGTATTAGACGTCACAAACAATGTCGACAGAGGAATCCCGGATGTGACGATCTGGATTAACGGCGAAATGGTAAGCAATTTCGATATCCCTAAGGGAACTACCGCGACCTACACACTGGCCGTCGACACAAGCGAAGCGGGCGACCAAGTCTTTTTGATCGAAATATGGTCACGCATTAACAACAAGAACTTTGCCCAGCAACTGTATGAAGGCACTACTGTTATCACAGTTGTCGAGGTCGAGGAAGAAGATATTTTAGCTTTATTAAACGATGCCCTTAACGCCTTGCTCGCCGATGGCGACCCAGACTGGACCGGCGATATCGAATTAGCTGGCTATATTTTCCATAGCGAAAGCAATCCCAATGCCAGCGGTACAAAGCAAGCAACCATTAACGGTGAGACTTACAGTTTGATTAGAACAGGCAATGCGCAAAACGGCTATGGCTACAAGATCAACTGAATTAACCATCTGAACTTCAATTTTGTTCTATTGATTGGCTGGGCCCTCGCTGACCTAGCCAATTTCTCTTCTCTTTGCCATAGTTGTTTTGTCCAAACCTGGCTTACCCAAGGCAGCCTGGTTCTTTCGCTACCAGCTATCCTGTTGGCTTAACCAAGGCAACCCGGTTCATTCGTTACCAGCTATCCTGTTGGCTTAACCAAGGCAACCCGGTCCATTCGACGCCAGCCATCCAGGTTCTTTTTTATCAGGAGAAGCCAGCGGTCATATGACCTGAGGCAGCCCCAGCCAAGCTGCTTGGCGAGCAAGATACTCTTGCCGTAGCCTGCGGTTTGCTTCAAAGATACGATGTAGCCGCACATCGGAAGGAGTCTTGCGCTTGCCCCCACCAAATGCGCCCCTCTGCAGGAGCCCCGCTGAAGTGCACCTCATTAATATGCTAGCAATAAACTACAAGGTATCTAGCACGTTATTTAAGGCTAAGTGCTGAAGATTGACGATAGGGTACATTTTTTCTGACCGTAACAAAAATGCCATTTTGCAAAACCCCTGGTCAGAAAATTGCTTATTCTGAGTAACATAATTTTTTGCCCGAATTTGCCCGAATTTGCTCTGTAAATTCGCAACCCTGTTGCACCACTAATCGCACCTATCCGGACTAATCGCACAATGGTGCGTTAAGTATGGATATGTGGCTGAACAAGGGATCAGACAAGACCACCGACAAGCCGCCACTGGGGCCTTCCAGTGACGATGATGTTGTGAGAAGATGGCCTTGTGCCTCTTTGCCTAACTTATACGTCCCCGATCTGTAGGAAGCCGGGAAAG
>WRNE01000124.1 GCA_009776725.1 Coriobacteriia bacterium | reverse complement strand
CCAGGCCATGAAGGTATAGGTGAGGTCGGCTAGCATGAGGGATTCCGACTCCAACCCGCTCGCCATAACAGGCGCTATTACCTCCAGGCTGAGCGGCTTGCCTAACATAACGTCTGTGGATTCGTCCCGCAATATCAAGCTATATGCACCAGGCTCTTCTGCCATCAGCTCGATATAGACTGTGGATAAACCATCATCTGGAATGACGTGCACTATCTGTGCCTGATAATCGAAGATAACGTTCTGACTAGTCAATACGACCAGTTCGTTAAACGGCTCCATCCCACCAAAGCCTAAGCCGGATGGCAATGCCAGATAGGCTTCCTCCTCCAATGCGTTGATCTGGATCAGGAAAGCCTCGCCAACCGCTATCTCGCTGCTGTCGGCAATGAGGCTGATGACCGGCTCCGACAAAGGATCGGCAGTAACCAGTTCATCTGCCTCGATGAACTCTTCGACAGGAGGCTCGTCGGCTATGCCAAACGGTAGCAAGTCGTCTGGCTCATCGATACTGGTGGTCTCGTCGTCGAGTATTACCTCGCTCAGCTCATCTTCGGCGAGTACTACCTCGACTAGCTCGTCTTCGCCGAGAAACTCTAAGTCCTCGACCATGGACTCTTCAACCACCTCATCGCCGGCTGGGTCGGCGAAGGCTGTGCCNGNAAAAGGCACGCTGGTCAGCACCATGAACAGCGCCAGCGCCATTCGGCTGATTCGATGTTTTTTTCTTGTGGATAAGACCCGTCGGTTNGTGCTCGGCTTCATTTGTCCCCCCCTTTTGGTTTCAAACTGCCATGTTTATGCTATTCGNTTTTCTCACACANAATCAAACTAGCATAATGTGTGTCAAGTCCAAGCACATGTACCTAATATGTAAACAAAGCTAGCTTTTATCCCCNTTTCTTAAAGCCTTGAACAGNACCGTACCGCACTCAATAACCAACGCGAAGCAGACAATACCGAAGACGACCACGTTGAAGCTGGCAATCAGCAGGCTGACAATGCCGCTGCCGTCGCTGTTCATCAAGCCGAAGACGAACTGCAGGAAACTCGGGTTCACGATGTCGNTGAACAGCAGCACGAAAGCCGCGCAGGCTAGTTGCAGCACATCGAGGGCGATGGTGGCGATTGCCAGCCGCAGTGAGTAACGGCCTTCGATCAGCTTGACCGACTCCTTGAAGATGCCCAGCACCGCCCAGAGCACGATGGCCGGCCAGAGGCTGCGCAACACATCGACGTTCAGAGCGGCATACCACTCGCTGCCGTTTATTGCGATGCCGAGTATTTGCGGGATACCGAGAAAAAGCGCCGCTCCGATCACCGAGAAGATGATACCGATGATGGGTTCGTAAGGTTTGATCTCTTCCGATCGTTTCGGTACCTGCGGCAGATTGGCGAAGAAGTCGCCTCTGTCCAACTTGGCTTGGTTACGCTCCAGGACAGCGAAGATGAAGGTGATGATGGCAAAGGCTTGAAATACGCTGGCAATAATGCCGCCGATCACCTGGCCGAGAATCGTGAGGGCTAGCATATACATCAGTTCGGGCGGATCGAGAACTGTGGATAAAACCAGCGACAAAGCCGTAGCTATGGCAGCGATCGGCAGCACGATGCGTAGAACCTGTTTATAAACAACGAAATAGCTACCGCTGATCAGAGACTGCTGCTCGTCGCCGCTGTACTTGGCAGCCAGCTCGGTCGGGGTACCGAGTTCGGTCAAGACCACCCGGATGTCCTTCTCCGTCGGCAAAATCGGCCCGCAGCGCTCCTCCAGCATGTCGGATATCAAGCCCTCCAGCTCCAGCTTGACGTCTGCCCTGATCTTCAACGGTAGCTGGCGGGTGACGGCGTATATGTAACGATCGATCAGTTCATGCTCCATGATGGCTCTCCTTTAGGACTTGTTCCAAGTTCTGTACAGTCTGCGACCAATGCTGGGACAGCTCTGCCAGAACCTCCTTGCCGAATTCGGTGATGCAGTANTACTTGCGNGGCTTGGCGCCCTCGGTATTCCACTCGCTGGACAGCAGGCCTTGGCTTTCCAAGCGCCGCAGCAATGGGTATAAGGTATTGGCTTCGATGGCAATGCCCGACTCCCCCAATACGGGAATCAGGCTGTATCCGTAGGTCGGCTCCTGCAACTTGGCAAGCACGCAGAGCACCACCGTCCCGCGCCGGAGCTCGAGTAAGAAACTGGAGATGAGTTCGCTTTTATCCACTGTTGGTCCTCGTGTTGTTGTGGCTTGTATATGGCTTGGACATTATTGTAATTGTAAGTATACTGTGTGTCACACTATATGTCAAGCCATGGAGACAGCCTGTCGACAGGGGGACGGTTCCTCTGTCTATAAACTCGCGTTTGTCAAGTGATTTGGGTATATTTGGGCTGTTTTACTTGACAAACGCGTGTATTAGTGTGAATTTGTCTGTTTACCCCCTCCGAGCAGAAGCCGGGGCGGCTGCTGCCTCCGACACGATTTCGCCGAAAAATGGCAGGAATTTGGAGTTGTGTGTGCATTATACATGCGGTCAGGAAAAGGCCCAGCCGACGACAGGCCATCTAGCTGCGGAAACGCGCGACCGCACTTATCCCGATAAATCGATCCACGGCAAAAGGCATGTATAATCAACACACAAGTCGAAATTCCCGCCATTTTTCGGCGAAATCGTGTCGGAATGCCCTGATACAGCAACTATACATGCTCCTATACCCGATTTAGACCATCTGCTGTCTGAAGCCAAGCTAAATGGGGCTGTTTTCACACGGGCTGACGGTCCTGTGTCTATAAAAGGGGGGTGCCGTGGCGCAGTAAGGGGATGCCGTGGCACAGATTTGCTCAAATGCATGATTTTTAGCACTCTATATTGCTAGCTATAGGTCAATCCATCTACGTTTCCGCAGGTCAGAGGCTAGGGAATGTATACATGTGTTCGCGCCTAAGAGAAAGCAGGTCGAAAATCCATACATTTGGGTAAATCTGTGCCACGGCACACCCTTTTATAGACA
>WRNE01000123.1 GCA_009776725.1 Coriobacteriia bacterium | reverse complement strand
GCATAAAAGGTGAACACTGGCGGTTTTTGTCCAGTTTGGGTGACATAGTTGATACGTAGGCGCATGCGGCCTTTGGAGATCGTGTGCCCGAAGTCGCGGATCTCGGTGAGCAGGGAGTTTAGCTCTGACGTTTTGAACTTGGCACTATAATTTGCATAGGCCTCGTCGATAGCTGCCCAGATACGATGGGTGGACCGGCCAGTGAGGGCAGAGATCGGGATGACAGGGGCATAGGCGACAAAAGGCAGTCGCTCGTCGACTTCTAGCCTGAGCTCCTCACGTTCTTCAATGGTGTTAAGTTGGTCCCACTTGTTGATGAGGACGACCAAGGCCGTCCCTCGTTCTTCGGCGAGCCGGGCAACCCGTTGGTCCTGGTCGGTCAGGCCAAGCGTTGCGTCTACCAACAACAAGGCGACATCGGCTCGGTCTATAGCCCGTAAAGCCCGCACGAAGCCGTAATACTCGACATCGGCATCGATTTGCGACTTTCGCCTGATTCCTGCGGTATCGATGACCCGGTAGGGCTGGCCTTCATGGGTGACGACGCTGTCAATGGCGTCTCGGGTGGTTCCGGGGATCTCGCTGACTATCGAGCGCTCAGTGCCAAGCAGGCGGTTGGTGAGTGTGGACTTGCCAGCATTAGGCCTGCCGATGATCGCAACGCAGATCTCGTTTACTTGCTCGGCATCAGCTGCCGGGCTGTTGTCTAGGTCGACAGGCAGCATGTCGACCAGGGCGTCTAGCAAGTCGCCCGTTCCATACCCATGTAGGCTGGATATCGACCAAGGCTCGCCCAAGCCAAGCTTGAAGAACTCCCAAAGCTGGTCCTCACGAAGCGGCTCGTCTACCTTGTTCACCATCAACATGACAGGCCTCCCCGAACGTTTGAGGATTCTCGCCACTTCGTCGTCGTCAGCTAGGAGGCCTCCTTGGGCGTCAACCATGAACAGCACCACATCCGATTCTTCGCATGCGACTAAGGCCTGGTTGCGTATCGAGCCTTGGAAGCTGTCGTTTGCCCCCATTTCGATGCCACCAGTATCGATCAGCATGAACTCTTGGCCGTTCCACTCTGCCCGATGGTAGCTACGGTCGCGAGTCACACCACGATCGGCATGCACAATAGCCTCGTTAGACTGGGCTATCCGGTTTACAAAGGTCGATTTTCCTACATTCGGCCGACCAACCACCGCTACTATTGGGATACTCATGCCGCCCTCTAAGCTAATCTAAGAACAATTCCGAAGTATAGGTTACCACATGTACCAGACGTTTCAGCTCCGCCTCCAATTGGGCAAGGCTGTAGCCGTCCAGGGTCAGGCCCTCTTGGTTAAAAATGGCATTCGGCAAAACGACTGTCCTGCTTGTCGATGAGTCATTGCCCGACCTTTTGACGGCATCAATGATATCGACAGCAGTCAGTAGGCCTGTAGCATTGACCGATCCTCCGAAAAAGCGGTTTTCTACAGCGAGGACGCTTAGCCCGTCCGACCAGCCCGCATCGGCAATCAGCTTTGCCAAAGTCGGTGCGAAAGCCTGCCCGGTGACTAGGAGCTGGGGCGGCAGGCCCAAGCCATTGGCCTTATAGCTGCTGGCAAGTGACTCGAAATCGTCGATAAACGAGCGCATCATGCCGATACCGTTCTCATATTGCGGGTAATCCCCATAATACCCATGGTTCGGCACTTCCCTCTGAGCCAGCACAAACCACTCGTCAGACAGTTGGATTTTGGGATAAAGGCCATACAGCCTATCGATCAGCAGGACAGCTTGGCCTGGAGTATAGGCAACTTGGAGTGGGGCATACCGGGTATAGGCATATGGCACTATGCCGGCGCTGACCACCCCCCGACGTTGATTTATCCAGTCGATTGTCTGGTCTAGGTAAGGCCCGTCATTCACATTCGGCATCAAGACCACCTGGACGTGCAGTTCGATCCCGGCGCCAAGCAAAGCCTCTATCGCCGCCAGCCCGTCGGGGGCTTTCTTGCCGATCAGCCTATAGCGCAGTTCGGGGTCGACTGTATGTAGCGAGACACGCAGGGGGGACAGGCGGTACTCAATGATCCGGTCGATATCAGCCTGGCTGACATTGGTAAGCGTGACGAATGTCCCCTGCAAGAAGGAGAGGCGGTAGTCGTCGTCGCGGACATAAAGGCTTGGGCGTAGGCCCGCTGGAAGCATCTCCACAAAGCAGAAGCTGCATTTATTGACACAAGTCATCAGCCCGTCAAAAAGCAGCTCGGTAAAGCCTAGCCCCCAAGGCTCAAAAGGTTGGCGGCGCATGGCCAGCTGCAAAGGCCGACTTGACTGGCTGCTGGATACCAGCAGCTCGACTGACTGGCCGTCGGCCAGCCAGAACCAATCAAGAACATCGCGTAAGGCATGGCCATTCACGCTTTTCACGACCATGCCTGCCTGCAAGCCGCCCCGCTCGGCAGGCGAGCCTTTCTCGACCGCCTCGATCACGGCTCCTCCATATGGGCTGGTTGTTCTGTCTATCGCATGGCTCCCTTTAGTCGCGTCAGGGCCTATAAACATTGTTCACGGCTAAAGTACCTCTCTAGCTCTTGCTCGAACTCGACCAGCTGGCTTTCCGGAGTCGAGGCTCCTGCGCTAAGGCCAATGCTGCTAGCTCCGTTAAACCAGGCCGGGTCAAGCTCTGCGGGCTTCTCCACATGAAAAGTCCTTTCACAGACCCTGGCACAAAGCTCTGCCAAGCGGGTGGTGTTTGACGAGTTTCTTCCACCGATGACTAACATCACGTCGACCTCGGCAGCTAGCTCCAAGGCCGCCTCTTGGCGTTGGCGGGAGGCGTTGCAAACAGTGTCGTGGACGAGCGGGTCGATCCCTAAGGCCTTGACGGCGTCGACGATAGCGTTGAAGGCCTCTGCGGTCTGGGTGGTTTGGGCGACTATGCCGATTTTGGTATTTGGGGAGAAGACCGGGAGCTCGCTGGCATCCAAGACAACGACCACCTGGTCGCCGGAGTAGGCGCTGATCCCTTCGACTTCCGGATGGCCTTGCTCGCCGAC
>WRNE01000122.1 GCA_009776725.1 Coriobacteriia bacterium | reverse complement strand
GTCGCTTTCATGGGCTTCACCGAGGGCCTGTCAGCCTGCTTCGAGGAGCCTGAAGAAGTCAAGGACATGCTCTCCTACATCTGCGACTTCCATGTCGGCCTCGCCAAAAAGTACATCCAGTACTACCAGCCCGAGTTCGGTTTCCTGGGTGACGACATTGCTCATGAGCACAACCCCTTCATGTCTTTGGAGATGTTCCAAGACATCATCGCCCCGCTCTGGCGGCGCTACTACAACGTCTTCACAGAGGCCGGACTGCCGGTCGGCCACCACAACTGCGGCCACTTCGAGCTCTACCTCGACGACCTGGTCGACATGGGCGTCAGCTTCTGGGATCCCGTGCAGTCCTCCAACGACGAGGATGCCATCAAGGCCAAATACGGCAACAATCTGGCACTTTGTGCTGCACCAGAGTCTCGTTTCTACAACGAGAACACTTCCGAGGAGCAGATCAGGACCGATTTCCGCGCCTACTGCGACCGCCTTGCCCCAGGCGGCGGCTTTGCCATGATGGACTTCATCTACGGCGAGCCGATGCCGGGCAGCTCCGAGTTTGTCTTAAACCGGATGAAGTGGATGCGTGAGGAGTTCGAAGCCATCCGCTACGACTACTACGCCTAGCTGCTGATGACAGGAATGTCACAGCTTTGAAAAGAACCAGGATACTGATCTAAGTGTCCTGGTTCTTTTTTTCATGCTACCGTTCTCTGTTGTACCTCTTTGATTCTAAGACAATTTGCCTGGGTCGATAGCTCTATATTGAAACCTTACGCAGCCGAGCAACTGGAAATGTAGTCCATGCTTATAATCTGTAGGTTATCGAGTCTGAAAAGCGAGCACTTCTCCACCTGAGCAGTACATCCAGTAATCGGAGCACTGGCTTTCGAAACGCTTGTATCCAGGGATAAAAACCACGCAGGGCTTATCCCTGGATGTTTGGCAATGCTTTCGTAGCGTGTTAGTTACCAAAATAGCCGTACTGTTTCTGAGCTTGAAGCATTTTTATATGTAGACCAGTCGGGACAAAGACAACAAGAATTGTTTCAAATGGTACAACAGCACGAAGGTATTTTTATAAGTCTTCATAAGCAAATTACTTGCGCAGAATGAATGAATTAGATACATTACTATTAAGGTTTAAAACAGCTCATAATGTAAACTAGATAAAAACTCGATACAAATATATGATGATTCTATTTGGGTAACTGTTTCTGCGATATGAATTCTATCAGAGCATTATGCTTCGCTCTTGAACAGCGTATCGCAGAAACAGAATGTATTGCGTCAGTTTTAGCGCGAATAGTTCGGAGGTAAACATGCGATCTGTTAATAATCAAACTATTCATGACTGCAATTCAATTGAACCAGAATCTGTGTCAAATAATAACCACCGTTTAATAAAGCTATATCGGAGTCTATTTATTCACTTGCTTGTTGCTGTGATAGTTCTCAGTGGCTGCTCTAAGAATGAATCTGTCGATGATCCAGCTGACCGAAGCAATCCATTCGGGGCTTCAGACAATGGCGGAATCACACGTCTAGCCATGTCATATGGCCCTGATGTCGACGATGCATATGCACCCATTGAGTATGTCGGTGTACCTATAGAAATACCATATAGCATTGTTAACGAAGGACCCAAAACTGAGACTGGTGTCCTATTATTTATAGATGGGATACTACAGGAATATCAGACTAGTTTTGACGATGAGCCAAGGTTTACACACAAAATCAGTGTGGAACCCGACGAGAAACTTGCATTTACACTCATAATAGACCCAGGATTTGGCGGAGCCGGCGAGACGCATTTATTAGGTTTAGGCATGATTAAGAACCCAAGCTTTGTACCTGATTACAACCGGATTGATAGTCCGACGTTTCCTTCATCTAACGATTTGATAGTTTTAGAAATTTCATTTCTTTTTGATGCATCAAATCCAAGAGATATGATTTCACCGTTTGATGGAGAAAAAGTCGTATCAGTGACCGATGAACAAAAGTCTTTTTTATCGAATCGTAGACCTTCTGGTTTAAGCGAAAACGAATTCGCTTTGGAATTCGATTTTTATGACAGGTCAGGTTCATTATATAACCATCACAATGCAGTTTATAAAGTAGATCAAGCGCGTATCATTGCATATGCCAGCGGAGGCAGCGGAATGATCTTCAGGCTTTACTTGTTCGTTGTTGGTGAACCTTTAGTCACTGATGGTTTCGGATATATCGATTTCGAGATAATAGCTGGGGAGTTCACAGGTGTCGAATTCGAGATAGACTTTTCTTCATTGTCGAATGGCAAGCTTTTTACCCTTTTGGGAATGCTTGTCGCACTTGAGCCCTACACAGCTGACGGCTCTGTTGCTAAAACAGTTCAATCACCAGTCTTTGTAATCAGCAGCTGAACAAAGTAATGGCTTAGAGCAATGCCGCCAGTCTTCGGCTAAATGACCAACAAAATGCAGGTCAAGCAGTTGTATCCTAGCATTTATAACTATCTTGTTGGATAAAAAAGGAGCAAGAGTGAATCTAACGCTGTATGGAATAACCAAGCGCTATGGCGAGATATATGCTCTGAAGGATTTCAATGCAGAGTTTACAGAGGGCTTATATGGGATTCTTGGCCCAAACGGTGCTGGGAAGACCACACTGGTAAGCATTATTGTGGGATTGGTCAGTCAAAGCAGTGGATCTCTGGCCTATGACGGTAACAATTTAGATAGAATAACGCCTGATTACCTGGAAAAAATCGGTTATCTGCCACAACAACCAGGTTATTATCGAAACTATACAGCTGAAGAGTTTCTTCACTATATCGCTGTTATTAAAGGTATCTCAAAACGTGAAATCACATCCCGAATAGACGAGGTCATGTCCACATTGAATTATGTTGTATCGCAGAAAAGGTCTGATGGGTAAGCTGTTTAAAACACGTACTAAGTTTGGAGGTAATATGTATTCAAATCGAAATCCGACAATTTATGACAACCAATATGGTGACCCAAAGTGCTTATATGATTATAACCACGGTTTGAATAAGT
>WRNE01000121.1 GCA_009776725.1 Coriobacteriia bacterium | reverse complement strand
TCTGTGTGTTGGCGTTCCCATTCTCGTATTGTTCTTGAGGTGTGTTAACAAATGCTTGGTCTAAGAACCTCCCAATATAATTATCTCCAACTAACCATTCGTTGGAAAACACGATGATTGTGTGTACACCATTTGTTCCGTCTCCAACTGAGAGCTCGACTCCTGGCAGCAAACAGATATTTTCGGCTCTTGCCGCCTTGCTTAGAGCTTTGAATTCGTCTGAATCGAATTTGTTGTGGTTAGCAATGACTCCAACATGAATTTCCTTTACCACCAGGGCACTGATGTAGTCCTTAACAAAGTCATTTTCTACACCGGAATACTGGAACTCTTTGTCAGCTTTGGTATGTAGATGGAAATCAGCTCTCAGCCACTTTGCACCAAACTCAAAGAAATCCATGCTATTCACCCTCTGAAAATACATCGCTCGCCTGGTTTGAGCCATTACCTCTAACCCACTCATCGACTTCAGGTTTATCAAACAACCACTTCCTACTGACCTTGTGGGCAGGCATTGATTTGTTATTTATCCATTTGTAGATGGTATCCCGTGTCACACCTAGATACTTAGCTATATCCTCAACCGAAAGCCATTTCTCGTCCATAAACAAGCCATCCTTTATTTGCTGCTTCGCTCCACTAGTGACGTTTAAACCGTGTTAAGGTGATTTTAACATTGTTGATCTGATTTTATGCCTATCAACAAAGTGAGTATACTAATTGCGTATCATTTCAGACTTGTAGCGTTTATCCGGTTTTATCCATAAGGTTCATATCGCACAAGGAAGAGTTGTTCGACATCGAGAAGATGCGACTAATCGAAAATGTGGTCGGTGCGCTGGCGGAGACTATAAAGATCCAGAATGAACTGGCAGAACCAGCTGTCGCGCAACAGGCGTAGCCGTGGGTTTATTTGGCTTCTGCATAGTTGCACATAACCATAAATACTTGACTCACATGTGTATTCGCGCCTAAAGTGGTTTTATTGGCTATATTTACAAGCCTACCGTCCCCCTGGCTATAATCAACTAGGAGCAAGAGAAATGGCAATAAGCTGGGATGAGATCAAGAGCAGCCTGAGCACCTCACCAAATAGAGTCGAGATCTTCGAGCAGCCGGGCAGTGGGAGTGGCAACACTTATTTGGAGGCAGTCGCCCAGAATGTCGACCTGATCAAGGTCAACGGCTACCTGAGGCTGCTTGGTTCGGGCCAGACTGATTTCGAGAGCATACTCCGGTTCAACGATAAGTTCCGCGAATACCTGGGCGAAGGCAGGTACGCCGTCGCCTATGATGTCTTCGGCGGTATCTTCGCCATCACCAAGACCGGCTTTAGCTACTTCGCTCCAGACTCTTTGAGCTGGGAAGCTATGGAAATTTCCTATGAGGGCTTCATCTCGTGGGTGGCGACAAGTGATATCAATGGGTTCTATCAGACATTCCTTTGGGAAGGGTCAGACGAGTTGATCAGCAAAGCCGGAGTTGACGAAGGCATCAGCGTTTATCCCTATTTATGGGCCAGGGAGTGCGACATCGAGACCGCATCCAAGCGGATTATCCCGTTAGAAGAGGTGCTGTCGCTCAACTACCAGTTCTATACAGAGTTCGGCGGTGCTGAGGATGAGTAGCATGGCAGCGCTGCGGGAGTACTACCTGCACGACAGCCTGATCGATGGGGTTTTGTTCCTGCCTGACGAGAAGCGGGTGGAAATCAGGATCGAGCTCTGCAATTGGATGCAGCCGGGGTTCTGTGAAACAGACCCGGAGACTCTGGAGGTCTGCATGGTTTTCGAAGGGGTCGAGGAGTTTTCACTGAGCCTTGCGGGCTATGTCTTCGATTATGACGAGATATTGGAGGTTCGCGGGGCCGATGATGGCACGATCGTAATCGCCTACCTCGCTACTCGCGATGTGGCGACCATATCGATAAAGGGAGAGCGCGTTATGTTCATCAAGGAGACTCAGCATGACGGTGTCTGATGAGGGAGTCATCGACTTTGCCGGGATCGATAAGAAAACAGGCAGACTCGAACTCACGTTGATCGACCATCTGGCATGGGGCGAGGTATATGACGATGCTCACTTGCTGCTACTACAAAGCAAGCTGAACGCCTACCTGCAGTTCATCGAAAGCGGCCAGGTAGACGAGCACTTCACTCCGGATAAGTACGAGGGTGTGGTCATCAGGATCATCGCGAAATACCCGTTCAGTGCCGATTGCCTGACGTTACTAAACTTCGGTAGGCGGGTCATCAAAGATGCCGGCTTTGATCTGGAATGGGAGACCGAACCGATGGATGATGGGGATAAGAACTAGCTTTGGTTAATTGTTGAGTTTAGTCGTAGTTGTATTTATCCATCATAACTGCTGTCTAATTGTTCGTATCCTCCCTAGCAAGCTGCTCGGCGCTTTACTGGTACCCGCAAATATTGCTATATGCGCATTTATAAGGTCATTATATTCATCAATCAGCATGTCTTGGCTGACAGCTTGGCGGGCTGCTTGCTGCGCCATGGCCTTGCTGGCGCGTTCTTTCTCCTGATCACGAAGTTGAAGCCGAGCAGCACGATGCATCCGACCAAGCCGATCACCTGGAAAGCGACGGTTCCCATGACGGTTCCGGCACTCATCATGCAAAAGCCGATCAGCAGCAGCGATTTGATTGCCTTCGTCCTGATTCCCCAATCTACCACGATCAAATGTAAACATGTCTTGCTGTATACCCACTGCCTAATCATGCCTGACCGCTTGGGAGTATTGGTCGAATGGCAGAGGAACCGACGTGGTATTTCTGTGGAGTTTTACCTAGCGGGACCGACCCTCTGTCCCAATTGGGACACCTGGGACCGACCCTCAGCAGAGACTTCATTGAGTTTCCGGTGCTAAAACCGATCCTCTTTTTTCATCGATTTTCCCCACTAACACTTTTTCTGCAGGGATGATATGAATATCATATCTTTCTATCTTCATGTCAAGAAGGTCATATGCAGCTTGAAGATCCGCAATCTTTTTCCCGATTCGGGTTCTCTCGGATTCCAATATCTGCTTACGAGTCTCTGCGGACTCTCCTGCCTCAAATAACCGCACATACTCAACCAAAGACTCAACCTGAACTCCTGC
>WRNE01000120.1 GCA_009776725.1 Coriobacteriia bacterium | reverse complement strand
GGAGCGCCGAGGCTGAGCGTAGGCTGGCTCTCGGCCCAGCGGTTCTGGATGTTCAGATGCTCGACTTTGCCTACCTCGAACATCTCTAAGAATCCAAGGGATAAGGGCAAGGCGTTGGTTGACCTGGGGTCATCTAGCTTGATGCCGGCAAGCCTCTCGGCGAATCTCCCGGCAATTATCGCGTCCAGCGAGATGTCCGAGTTGAAGCTGCTGCGTTTGCCGCTGTCGTCTTTGGGGTCGTATAAAACTCCGCTTGTACCNTTCAGCTCGATGATACGGCTGCATTCCTTCGGCAGGTCACGCAGGTCTTGGGCAAAGGTAAGCACCGAGAAGCCCCTATTGGTACGGAGGGCGTTTAAGGCCTCCAAAGCCGCTGTGGTCTTGGCGAGCTCCGTATTGGCGACGATGACCAGATAATAGATGCCATAGTCGCCGGGAAGCTCGGTCTTGTTTGTTTCTGTGCGGGCATTCAGATCACGTTCCAGCCGCAAGGAGACCTCGGCAGCCTCTGAGGTATCGGTCGCTATGTACCTGAAGCCGTAGCCTTCAGCATAAGTATGCGGCAATGACTTGATGAAGCCCCACTCCGGCTCCTCAGCCTTGTCGCCGAAGAAAACAAGCTTCACCTCATCTGGTGCNTGNANGGCTGCCATCTGCGCGATCAGGCCGCGCAGGAAGGGGTAGTAATCGTTTGGCTTCGCCACCACGCCGGAGCAGTAGTCTTGTTGCAGAGCCAGCGACAGCGGTACATCCTCGACTACCCGGGGCCGGGACTCCAGCTCCGCGACCAGGTTTCTCAAGATGTCCTCGTCCATGCTCAGCCTGTCGGCTGGGAAGCTCAAGGTCGTCANNAGGTCGGCATCGCCCCGCCCGATGCGCAGCTCCAGATAGTCGGGTTGGGTAGATGTCCTCTCGAACAGGCGCCGNTCCANCTCGTCAACCCGTTTCAGGCAGCTATGCAGCGAGATGCGGTTCTCCTCGAAGACCTCTCGCTGATGCGCCGCCGCCTCAGCCAGAGCCNTCCTGATCTTATCCAGATAAGCGGCATACGTAGCCCGGCGGAGCGATTCGCTGGCTTCAGCCTTCCTGCGCTCGTATCGCCTGGTCAGGTTGGGCCAAAGCAGGGCGCCCAGTAGCATGGTCAGCACCATGCTGGCCGACGGCAGCACCCGGAGGATGTTGACCGACTCTGCGCCGAATGCATTGGACAAGGTGTAAAGGCCCATCATGGCAGAGCCCATGGCCATGGCGATCGCGGGCCCGATGCGCAGTATGGCCGGCATCTCGTCGACCTGGGCTTGGGCAGGCGGGCCCTCCACGCTGATGGACTCGGCGATTATGTCGCGCCGGATGCGCGGAGACCTGAAGAAGTAGCTGTCCTCTTCTTTCATTAGGTNTGCAGTGGTGTTTTGCTTTNCTTGATACGTCTGTGGCGAATAATGGATCAATGACGGAATCGGCCTGATTGTTGCGCAGTCGCCAGGATTGTTGAATGAGATGAAACGCTTGCCGATGATGATGCGCAGCCCTAATATGATTACCTGGTCAGCGAAGGATAAGACCTTGCCGACACCCTTGGCAATGGCTGATCCGTTGACATAGACATGGCCAGCCTCGCTGATGTCGCTGATGCTGAACTCCATGCCGGAAAGCACCAGCTCTGCGTGTCGGCTTTCTATGTCTGGGTGGTGATATAGTAGGTCGCAAGAGCTGCTGCTGCCGATTGTCAGCTTGACATCTGACTTGAACCCGACCTTCTGATAATCGCTGCCTGCGGTTTGCTGGCTTTCGATGAAGAGCAATGTATCTGTGCCGTCCGCCAGCGTCAGATGGTACTGGCCTCCATCCGGGCTTAGTACCTGATCATTCTCGGCTATTCTTGCCTGACCAAGCGTTGACAGCTCCCAATGGCCGTCAACCGCCTCGATGCAGGCTAATGCCTTTGTTTGCGTTGAGCTGTCGCTGTCATATAGCCAATGCCTGCCTGTCACCTCATCAGGCAGTGATGCGTGGGTAACCCTATCCGGTTTGAACAGAGTCAAGTTCATAAATCCCCCAGTTTAAAATACAGCGCTTGGTTAGCTGTGAGATTGCGGCTTCTCTCGGCAGGCTATTGCCTCTTTTTTGATTATAGACGAAAGATGTTAGTTGATCTACATTTAATCCGATAAAATTCCCATATGTATACATGAGAGTTGGTAGGAATTTCTAAATTTGATGCATTTTTAAGCCTTTGCTGTTATAGTGGTTCGATAAAGACAGGCAATTCGAAAGGAGTTAGAAATGGCACTAGATATCTCTGTCCAACTAGGAAACGTGCATGAAAAAGCAAGGAAGTATCGAGCCGAAGCAACAGAAGTCGATGCGGTTATCAATCGAATGAATAGTATTCTGCAAGAGTTGATGGCTGACTGGGAAGGCGATGCAAGTAGAGCTTATGATGCCCGCTACCAGGAATTAAAGAAGCATTTCGAAGATGCCCGTGATCTTATCAATGAGATAGCTGATGCTGTCGACAAAGTCGCTGATACCTACAAGAGACAGATGAGGGTCTAGCACGTTCGCTTTCACTATGACAAGAATCATAGGTTAGCATGGTAATACCCGGAGCATCATTTATCATGATGCTCCGGGTTAGTAAGTGCTGAACAACATGCTAGTTTAATAGACATTATTAGTTATGCGTGTTAATATATGCACTATTAATAATTGTATAATTAGTATAAGTTATACAAAGAATTCTTGATTATTGAGCCAAAACTACCCGCCAAAGCTGCGAATGGTTAAAACATGACAGACGACAATGCTAAAGACAAAAAACTCTATGAGAAATCCCGCCAGATCGAAACATCCAAAGCGCGAATAAACTCGCTCAGCGGCGAGGTGTCCATGCTGGAGCAAAGGTTGGCAGACCTGGAACGACTACTTGCTTTAACCACGGATGCCTTCGCCGCCTACAGCTACGGAGCCTCAAGGATCGATGATCGCCTTAGCCTACTTAGCTCACTTCGCGAGACGGTTATTTCAGCTGCAGGAGCACAAAACTTGCTTTCCGAAGCATTGACCGGAACCCCTGTACGGCGGGCAGCATACCAAGCCGAAGACGGTATTGGGCTATTGCGTAA
>WRNE01000119.1 GCA_009776725.1 Coriobacteriia bacterium | reverse complement strand
TAGCTCGGTGATGGCTTCATCGTCCATGCCCAGATAGAGATAGGCTATTACGTAGTATTCGCATTCGCTGATATCCGTAGCGTCCTTATCCAAAATTCTACGGAAGGCTTCCCAGTCATAGACCAGCATGCCGTTTTCATCATATCGCGCGAGGCTGTTGGCGATCGCATCATAGAGGCTGCTTATGTTTCCNAACAGGTACTCGCGATAACTGCCGGGCGGCTGGAGAAGATGTGAAACACGACCTGCGGGAGGAGGTCCGATGGCATCTGCCAAACCTCGCAGCGATCTGCCCAACTGCTGTGCAATGTCGCGTTGTGCCCTCACATTCTGGGCGAGATTCGAGTCTAGTTCGTAGGCTGCATCGAATAGCCTATCCAGCATTGCGCGGGAGTAGTTGCCGAGATCCTCTAGTTCCGCGTAGTAGTAGATCACATCCTGAAAGCCGCTGGTGTCAACGTTGATGCCGTTGTCATATATCCAGTCCCGGGATTCCTTGGCATATAACTCACCAAAGCCGTGATCGGCTAACCCGATGATTCGGAGCAACTGCTCTCTTGCCCNATTTGTGAAATCGCTTACATCATTTCCCATGATGTCCTGCNTTCACTCGGCGNTANGCGCCTATCATTGCATGCCGCCTGACTCTATCANTCCGATGCCGCCTTCCAGCTGCCTAGCCAGGCTCTCNTCTGCCTCGATGAAGTTGGTTTGGGCATTAGTGAGGAAGCCATGCGTCTTCGTCACCAGCTCCATAAGGGCGGTGATGATTGCCCTCACNNCTAANTTGAGCTCCTTGATAGCATCGACACCTGCGCCTGAGCTGGCTGATAATGCATTTGCTAGGTGTTCCTGGTAGTACTTCTCATTGTGGTTACCGTTNAGAATGCTTTCCAGCCTGGCNATCTGNTCCGCCAGGACTCCAGGGTTGATGCGAATAGCATTGCTCATGTCTTATCCNCTCGGAGTGAAAAGGTCGATNANTGCCAGCGCATCCAAATACTCGTCTATCAAGCCGGAAGCGCTTTCCAGCATGACACCGGCTTCGTCTTGGAGCGCTTTTGCCGCTCCCA
This sequence comes from Coriobacteriia bacterium, assembly GCA_009776725.1. GTDB lineage: Bacteria > Actinomycetota > Coriobacteriia > Coriobacteriales > UBA8131 > WQXZ01. The sequence goes on along the minus strand of WRNE01000119.1, from coordinate 2,090 downwards.
GGAAAGTCGTTAGGTTTTCATAGACCCTGCCGTCGGAGACCCCGCCTTCCACGACTTTCTCCAGCACATCGATCAAGACACCGTATGTGGTCTCTATCAGCTCGCCTTGCTTCTTGTAGCTGAGCGACAGCTCGCTGAGTTCTTCCCTGTCGATTATCAGTCCGTCCATTACTCCTTCATTTCCTAAGATAGGGCGCGGATCTGGTTTTTGTACGAGGTGACCTGGCCTTGCATCGCTGTGAGCCCATAACCCATGTCTGAGATGCTGGTTTCCAACCGGTTGATCTCTGCCTTGAGGGCTGACTCGATATCCTCAAGCGATCTACCCGCATTTCTTTGCATATTGCCGTCGAGCAGTCGGTATAGCTCCTCGGAATAACCTCCAGCGAATTTCACTTTGGTCATGCCCGCTGCTCCTTTTGCCAGTTGTTTATGGCCGCTAAGATCCATGTGGTATTGCTCTCTGGCCTCATGGTGCTTGTCTAATGCTATTCGGGCGTTTTCCAGCGAGGATTGGGCTGTGGCGATTTGCCTCGCCAGTGTTTCTATCCTAGTATTCAGCTGGCTGATACTCGTATTGAGCTCGTCAATGCGGGTCTGCGAAGTCGGATCCATTTGTTATCACCCCTTGGTCTTGCAGCATTCAAATTTTACCATAAGTGTTAATAACGGAGGTTACGTTGCTACATCTGTCAGCAATAGTGCAAATTGCGATATGATATTAGCATATTCAGTGTGAAATTATAATGATTGCAATATTATCTAATCTCTTTCAGTGATATTGCTTGTTTTCACTCTTCTATTTATTTGTCATATTCATAATTATCACTATCAAGCAGCTAGTTACTGCATTAGGTGGGACAAGGTGACGTGGGTTGACGGTCTGTCTCAATCCCCGATCAGGATGAAACCTGTTCTAGTAACACTCCCGATAGGATTTCATTGAAATAAGCCAGGTAACTACCTTTGTCATATATCAAAAATGTGAATAAAACCGATGCTAAAACCGATAAAGCCGGGCTATAACAGGGCTCCTCAAATCTTGATGGAGCTGACTGCATTGCTATGCAACGATATGTCCCAGTTGAAACGGCTGTTCAAATGGATGTGTTTCAATGTGTTCGCCCATAACCGCGACGACCATTCAAAGAACTTCACGTTTCTCTATTCAGAACAGCAAAGAGCATGGCGGCTGTCACCAGCTTATGACTTGACGTTCGACTTATCTTATGGCGGCGAGCATGCCACGGCGGTCGCTGGAAATGGCAGTGATCCTGGGCTCTCTGAGATCTTGGATGTCGCCAAACGATCCGGTATATCAAGTAGGTGGGCTAAGACCACAGCAAAGCATATCGAGGAGCAAGCTGGCGAGTTGAAAAGGAATTGGGTCTGATTTTACAGGGCTTTTATAGACAGGAGGGACGGTTCCTCTGTCTATATAGTCCCCTTGTCTATAACGTTTCACGCAGCTTCCGCAGATCGTTGATCTCATCCCGCAAAGCCGGTAAGTCCCGCTTGTTGATAGCCAGCCTGCGTTGGACCTTACCATTCAGATCCTTGTAAGCGACGGCTATGGGCGACGCGGTTTTCAAGATTTCCAGATCGCGGATCGAAGATTCGATCGACCCTATCTCTCGGCTCAAGGTGCTTTGCTTTTTCTTATTACTATAATCGCTATAAAAGAAACTAGTTAAGGGAATAACCAGTAAAGTTAACACTACGCAGATAACTGTTATATTTTCCCTGGATAACGACGTATATAGCAATATTGCTATTACTATTGGGATAAGAAATATCTGTGCTAAATAACTCGAGATAAAACCACGTACAAGAATGTGCGCCCATCTGTTTTTACTATACTTTTTCACATTATTCTCCGCAATGCTGAGCTTATTCTCGGTTTGATGCTTCTTAGCCGATAAATCCTCGATGCGCTGTTCGATCTGCATGGACTCGGCAGCAGCTTGCTGTTGCACTCTGTCCCGCTCGGCTCTCAAAACACTGTCCTGCGGCAAGCCGGCCTCTTCGGCTTGGAGCTCCAGAATGCGCGCTTCGTATATATCGATCTGCTTGCCGATGTTAACCTTAAC
>WRNE01000118.1 GCA_009776725.1 Coriobacteriia bacterium | reverse complement strand
GCGCCGATTGGTTTTATCCCCATTTTTAAGTTTCTAGTTGCCGTGGTCATTGGCGTGCCGGTTTGCTTTGTGACTACTAACTTCTCTATCCACAAAGTTCCGGTGCTGAGCAGGCTATTTGCTTAATGGGGTTTTGATCGATGCCTAGAATCATCTATATACTGACCTGTGGCTACCTTTTACTAGCTAACCTCGTGGCGATGTTAGTGACGGTTGTCGACAAGCGTGCGGCCGAGTCGGGGTCACGGCGAGTGAGCGAAAGGGCGCTGCTTCTAGTCTCCCTGCTCGGCGGGTCGCCTGCCATGTATATCACGATGCGGTTGATCCGGCACAAGACCAGACATGCCTTATTTATGGTAGGCATACCCGTGATAATAGTCTTGCAGGTTGTTGTCGCATTGTTTGTCTATCATGTGGCTGGTGGTGCCTTCTGATAGTCGCCTGCCGTTAACATGCAGGAATTACTATATTGCGAGGTCGATATTGTGTTAAAGAAACACAGAGAACTCCTGGATATGCTATTGGGCGTCATCAAAGAGAGATACCCGGACGACATCAGCCTGATGATTATCTATGGCTCTTGCGTAAACGGGACAGCGCATGAAAAATCCGATCTTGATATGCTCTTTATTCCCAAAACCGCGCATGGGCGGGAATTGGCGAGGACCTTCATTCTTGACGGGATTGGCTACGATTTATGGGGTGTCGACTGGAGCCAGTTGGAGCAGTTTGCCAGCTTTGACGATATGAGGGTGTCGGTTCTGATTGATTCCGAGCTGGTTTATTATGCGACCAATGAGGATAAGTTGCGATATCAAGCCTTGGTCAAGGAAGCCAAGGCTATTGCGAACAGCCAACTCACCCCCGATTTGGTGATGAAGGCTGAGAGGCGGTTGGACACAGCAAAGCAATACCTGGGTGACCTGTGTAGTGATATGAGCTTGACTGCAGTTGGCGGCATTCTGATGGAGTTATGCAATGTGGTCTGCCTGTTGAATCACACCTACCTGCGCTTCGGTAGCAAGCGCATTGTCGAGGAGCTGTCCGCTCTTAGTGAACTACCGCCTGGTTTCACAACGGCTTTCCGCGCTGCCATTGAACACACAGAGAGCGCTAGGGGGAGCTGCGCAACCTTGATCCAGATCACCGAACAGTTCCTTGGGGATAAGAAAGAACAACTGCAATCCGATACACCTGATTTTTCGGGACTTTATGAGGAGATATCCTCACACTGGAATAAAATCCGGGTAGCTAGTGCCGAAAATGATGCAATGACCACGTTCTTTGCTGCCGCTTCTCTTCAGCAGACACTAGATGATGTGCAGGAAAGCCTTGGTGTCTTTTATCCCGAATTACAGTTTATCAATAGTTTTGTTGCCAGCAATCTAAGCCGATTTGTTGAGGAAGCGGATAAAGCCGAGGTGGCTTTTGTGAACCTATTGCAGAGCCATGGAATACCCATTGTGCGTTTCGATGATCTTCAGGAGTTGAGGCTGTCGTTTGGTGGTTGATTCTTTTTTAATCACTCTAGTTTTTCGAGTGCTAAGCTCCGATTCTTGCTACTTTCATTCTCTAGCTATCTTTGTACAAAAATGGAAAACAATTGGAGATCCCACATTTCAGCTGCTGGCTTGCTGATATTTCAACTACTGTAGAGCTACTATTTCACCTGCTAGACTGATGCTAATTTAACTGTTATAATGCTGATATTCCATCGGTTGGTTTATTCATCCATGAAACCATCAAAACTGAGTCGAGGAGGCTGTATTGGAATACCAGAGCAGATTCGTTGATAAAGCACTGGCAGAACGCTTGAACAGCTCAGGAGCAGTCCTCATCGAAGGACCGAAAGGCTGTGGCAAGACGGAGACAGCCCTGCAGTTAGCTAGAAGCGCTGTGAGCTTTACCGCAAACAACCAAATAGAGCTTCAGATGCAAATAGACCCCCGGCGGGTGCTTGACGGGGACACTCCGCGACTTCTAGACGAGTGGCAAGAGCACCCTGCTATCTGGGATTATGTCCGTAGCGAGGTTGACAGACGCAAACTCAAAGGCCAATTTATCCTAACAGGCTCAGCAACACCAGACGACCAAGCCAGAAGACATTCCGGGGTTGGCAGGTTCTCGGTAGTCAAAATGCGCACTATGTCACTCTTTGAGAAAGGCTGGTCGTCCGGCGAGGTGAGCCTCGGGTCGCTGATGCACAACGAAGCACCGGTTTCCGAGCTTGTCGACTTCAATATTGACGGGCTTTGCGAGAAGATCACTTTAGGCGGTTGGCCAGGTCTGCTTGGCGAGGATTCATCGGTAGGCCTTCAGTTCGTCAGCGACTATGTCTTGCTCACTGCCGAAGTCGATCTGTCCAGAGTCTCGGACAAGCGGCGCGACCCCTTCAAGGTTATGCGCTTGCTGCAGTCGATTGCTAGGAATATCTCCACCGAAGCACCGCTACGTACCCTGGCCAAAGACATCAACAGCAGCAGCGACGACTTGAACCCCGAGACAGTGACCGACTACCTCTCCGCCCTCCAACGTTTGATGGTGTTAGACGATCTGCCTGCATGGAGCACCCACATCCGTTCGACCCATACTCTGCGCAAGTCGCCGAAACGCCATTTCTCCGACCCTTCGCTGGCGGTCGGTGCGCTTGGGCTGTCAGTGGGCCAGATGGCTGCCGATCTCAACTATCTCGGTCTGCTGTTCGAGTCGCTGGCTGTCAGGGACCTGAGGGTCTACGCAGACACACTCGGCGGCAAGGTCTACCACTACCGCGACTCAGCCGGCTTGGAAGTCGATGCGATAATCGAGCTGCCGGACGGCAGCTGGGGAGCCTTCGAGGTCAAGCTGGGCATCGGTGCTGCCGACGAGGCGGCAAGCAACCTGTTGAGGTTCGCTCAACGCATCGACACCGAGAGAGCNAAGGCTGCGTCNGCGCTTACCGTCATCACCGGTAACGGCTTTGCCCACCGCCGCCCAGACGGTGTCAATGTGGTCCCCCTATATACGCTAACAGCGTAGGTTTTCATGTGGATAAGATCGGCCCTAAATTTCTAGTTCTTCTTGCAGTCTCATGATTGCGTCCAAGCTTAGGCCGGTCAGTTCGACTATCGTCTCAAGCGCCATTCCCATGCCCAAAGCAGTACGGGCAACTTTGGCTTTGATTTCTTCGCGCCCTTTTTGAATCGCATAATCAATCTGGTTCT
>WRNE01000117.1 GCA_009776725.1 Coriobacteriia bacterium | reverse complement strand
GCGGCGAAGGGGGCGATAATGGGGGCGGTCACCGGCGGGCTGATGGGGGGCCTGTCCAGCCTCGCCGCCGGCGGATCGTTCTGGGAGGGCTTCGAGAACGGCGCCTTCACAGGCGCCGTGACCGGCCTGTTCTTCGGCGGCCTGGGCGGCGCCGGCCAGATGCTGGGCGGCTCCTGCAGGGTCCTGGAGGCGCTGGGCGGCGTGGCGAAGGCCATACCCTACATCGCTAAGGCGACCTCGGCCGTCTCGCTCGGCATGGGCGGCTTCGACCTGCTGTCCTGGGGCCTGGGGCTCGCCTTCCCTGACAACGCGCTCACGGCGCTCAACCACACCCTGCACCAAAGCGACCTCTACAACGGCTTCCAGTTCGCGGTGAGCGCCGTGGCGGCCTTCACCACGGGCTTCAGCCAGGGCATGAAGAACCCCTCCTGCTTCGTGGCCGGCACGCTGGTGCTGACCGCCACCGGCCTGGTCGCCATCGAGAGCGTCAAGGCGGGCGACATGGTGGTCTCGACAGACCCGGGGACCATGGAGGCAGCAAACAAGCGCGTGCTGGAGACCTACGTTCGCGAGGTCAGCCGGCTGGTGCACCTGACCGTGGCAGGAGGGCTGATCTCCACCACCGTCGACCACCCGTTCTACGTCAGAGGCAGGGGCTTCGCCAACGCCGGCGAGCTTATGGTTGGCGACGAGCTGGTCAACGCGGATGGATCAGCTTACCCGGTCGAGCGCGCCTACCACGAGACAACCGATAAGCCCGTCACCGTCTACAACTTCCAGGTCGAGGACTTCCATACCTATCATGTTGGGGAATCTGGAATACTGGTGCATAATGCTGACTACCAAAAACAAGTAGAACAGCTAGAAGCAAACAGGAAACAGGGTGATGCTTTCGAGAAAGAAGTAGGTACAAAATTAAAGGAAACACAATCTGATGTAGTTAAGCAAATCACAGTTAAGACAGAGAGTGGTACAAGAACACGGTTAGATTTTGTTGGAAAAGAAGGTGAAACAATCATATTAACCGAAGCAAAATCGTCTGCTACTGCTCCATTAACTGTAAACCAGAGTAACGGCTTCCCTGAGATTGCGAAAAGTGGCGCAACTGTTGTCGGGAAAGGCAAACCTCCGTTTACAGGCGGTACTGTTATCCCACCAACCGAAGTGACCATTGTCAGGCCATAAAATGATTGCACTCTCTTAGATAGGATTCTTTAATATGACAATAGCAGATGAAGATACTATAGACTTTGCGGGTATCGAGAAGGATACAGGCACTCTCGTTCTCACAATCGTCGATCACTTGGCTTGGGGTGAAGAGTATGACGGTGTTCATCTTTTATTCTTACAGAATAAAATGAATACTTACCTACAATTCATTGAGGGAGGTCAAGTCAATGATAGCTTTCCGCCAGAAGCATATGAAAAGATAGTAATCAGAGTCATTGCACAGTATCCTTTCAGCTCTGATTGCTTAAGATTACTAGATTTGAGTAAACAAGCGATAGTCAATGCTGGATTTGATCTAGAGTGGGAGTTATCACAAACTTAAAGTAAAACATCACGCGATCAATTTCCTACTGGTGCAGCTATGATCGTGCCATAGAGGTGTTTTTGAAATTCAATGAGCTCACAAATCGCACATACAAAGGATCAACTAGTGCTAGGGGTCATAATCTCCTCCATCAGCCATGCACTATCACTTGTGGAATATCCGGACATGGCGTATGAGCAATCATGGGACGAGTATAACTACAATGTAATATATGGACATACTCGTGGGACGATCTCATTTACCAGGGAAGCTATAGTTGGCGCCTTTAGAAACGAGCGCTCAGATCGGATAGACAACTACCCTCAGACTCGGGCAGTCGACTATTTCCACGATGCCCCACAGCTAGTCCAGGATATCGCCATAACAGATACACTCGAGTATCTCTATGACCGTATCGGTGACACTGAGATTCCAGTAGCCACCACAGCCATTTGGAGCGAAGGAGAGAGCCTTTACTCTAGCGATGAGGAAGACGTATTCTACCTACAAGGTGGTGAGTTTCTGCAAAAATTCTTCCAGCCTGAAGAACAGCTATATGAACTAGTTGCTGATGGATACGAATTTGAGGAGTCGGTTATAGAAGGAATTAGGAGCCTGGTTGCTCTCAAGGCTGGCTCGATTTTCACTCCTGTGTCCATTAACATGGAACACCTAGTTGAGATCATTGGTTCGTCAAACGAAGATCTCGATGCGTGCATCAATGCCCTATCCAAGATTAACATCAATGTGGCAATCGCATGATCATCACGCTAGATGAAGGGACAACGACATGAACGAAGTATTTGCTAGGAAGATATACGATGCTATTGTTGAAGATAATATATCGATTTACCATAAACTGTTCATTGAAGCGAGTAACGAGGATACGATAGAGTATTGGAAATTGGCCCGATCCTTGTATCAAAATATAGATGACCAGCAAAAGGAGATCCTGTTTCACATCATAAGGCAAGTTATAATCGACACAATTTCAAATGTTTTTGGCACACTTGATGGCATATGTTACCTAAGTGAAGATGATTGGGAATTCAACCTGACAATCAACGGGCAAGACACAGACGATGACTTACAGGATACTTTTCTCGCATACATCGAAGAGCTCATCGAGAGTGGCGAGTTGATCTGACTCAGAGTGTATAAAACCAACATCCAGCTGCATAACCAAGAGCTTTGCTGGAAGGCTATTATCCCCTAGAAACTTTACGACAGGAGTATCAATGAATGAACGAGTCAAAGAGCTGGTCTTATCCATGGATCTCAACCCTCCTGCGACCGAACGCGAACTGAATGCGATCGAATCAGAGCTAGGCATGGTGTTTCCACCTCAATACAGAGAGTTCATGCTGGAGTCCAATGGAGCGGAAGGCATGATCGGTGAGAACTCGTATCTAGCTATTTGGTCACTTGAGGAGATTGTGCCGCTGAACACGAACTTCAAAGTGGATGAGTTCACGCCCGGTCTGGTGTTTTTCGCATCCGATGGTGGCGGGACGGCTTACGCCTTCGACAAAAGATATGCGAACATCCCGATTGTCGAGATACCTGATATCTCTATAGATATCGAGGAAGCTGAGCCTTGTGGAGAGACGTTCGAGGAGTTCCTTGAAACCCTGTATAAAATGGAATAGGAGCTTGCTGTGACTGTTTCCGATTTTGA
>WRNE01000116.1 GCA_009776725.1 Coriobacteriia bacterium | reverse complement strand
TACGACAAGCCCGCCGAGGAGCTGGCCAAGCAGTATAAAAACGAGCGGATGATCTTTGGCCTGACCGCCCCCTTCGTGCCGGCCACCGCGAGCGACGCCGAGCTCGCCGCCGCCGCCGAGGCCCTGGTCGAGGAGTTCTACGACGTCAAGGTGATGTTCGGCTATTTCGTCATGAGCATGGAGCCCGACGCCCCGCAGATGCACCCCGACTACGCGACCGCCGTCTACGAGGCCAGCCGCAACGCCTACGCCAACGAGGAGTAGGCATAAAGCCCCTTTATGGGGATAAACCCTTGCGCTGCGCTAACGCAGCGGTGTTTGTTGTATGTTTTGATGTGCTGCCGGCTAATGGGTCGGCAGCACATTGGTATATGCTGAGATAGTTTAGCAGTCAAACAACAGGAGGCAGCAACCAACATGCACGACGAGATAAAAGCCGCCCTGGCTAAGATCGAAGCGTCGGAGAACGTCACGGTCCTGCATGCGGTGGAGTCCGGCAGCCGGGCCTGGGGCTTCGCCTCGCCGGACAGCGACTACGACGTGCGCTTCGTCTACCTGCGCCAGCCCGCCGACTACCTCCGGCTGGATCAAGTCCGCGACGTCATCGAGTGGCAGCTGGACGAGACCCTGGACGTCGACGGCTGGGATCTGGCCAAGGCCCTGCGCCTGGCGCACAAGTCCAACCCGACCGTCTTCGAATGGGACCGGTCCCCGATCGTCTACCAGACCACCGAGGCCTGGCAGAGCATATCCACAGAGCTTAACGCCTACTTCCTGCCCAAGGCCGGCCTCCACCACTACCTGAGCACCGCCAAGTCCAACTACCGCGGCTACCTGAGAGGCGAGACCGTCAGGGTCAAGAAGTACTTCTATGTGATCCGCCCCCTGCTGGCCTGCCGGTGGATCCTAGGCAATGACAGCCCGCCGCCGATGCTCATCGACGAGCTGATCGAGGCCGAGCTGGAGCCGGCGTTGCGACCTGTCGTCGCCGAGCTGCTGGATATGAAAAAGAGCCTGCCAGAGATCGGCGTTAGCCCGCGCATCGAGGAGCTGAATGCCTACATCGAGGCCAGCATCGAAGAGCTTGGGGATAAAATCGCAGCCTTGCCTCCCGATGAGGTACCTGGCTGGGATGGCTTGAACGAGCTCTTCATACGGACTTTGGGTTAGATTCATTCGATTTCTTAAGGATCACNTGCTCGTCAATAATTGATCAACCTAACCTCCTTTTCATAGATGAGTATCTATGTAATACTACTGGTTATATAGATGACGGTCGATATTAGCTGTGTGTTTTCATCAAACAAATAGAGTCTCTGTGGTAATTACCTATAACGGTCAAGCCTATAGACGAATGGGATAGTGAGGTTCAAATGGAAAGATACACTGAAGGCTGCTTGGTATGCGGAGCTGAGATCGTCTACTCTGATCAACCGGAAAGGCGGGAGTGTTTTTATTGCGGGCAGGCAGGTGATACCAATGCTGCTTGCCAAGCCGGGCATTATGTCTGTGATACCTGCCATGCTGAGCCAGGCTTTGCCTTCATCTCACAACAAGCCCTGGCTTACCAAAACACCGACCCCGTTGATCTTGCTACACAGATCATGCGGGATAAAACCATCAACATGCATGGGCCAGAACATCACTTTATCGTGGTTTCAGCACTTTTGGCATCGTATCGCAATGCAGGCGGGGAGATCGATCTGCCAAGTGCATTGCATGTAGCCTTCAGCCGTGCCAGCAGTGTTCCCGGTGGTGCCTGCGGCTTCTGGGGAAGCTGTGGTGCCGGTGTCTCTACGGGCATTTTTATCAGTGTGGTCACTGGTGCAACCCCGCTTTCCGAACAAGAATGGTCATTGGCGAACCTGATGACTTCCCAGAGTTTGAATACTATCTGTCAACATGGTGGACCACGTTGCTGCAAACGTAATACATGGCTGGCAATCACCCAGGCAATTGATTATGTCGAAGAGCATCTCAACCTATCAATGATACATTCGGAGAAGACCATATGTGAGTTCTCCTCTAGAAATCAACAATGCCGGAAAGCAAGATGTCTTTTTCATCCCGAGCATTTAGAGGCTTGAGGTTTCTGGTCAAAACGCCATATGGGCAACCTCTACAAGCTGGTAGCCGAATCACAAAAGCGTATAGACCCTGGTGCGGGTGATGAGACTGAAACAGTCGCATCACGGCCTGCGGCGGATAGCGCTTGTTCTCGGTATTGGCATTTAACGAGTTAAATTTAACGGACAAGCAGGAAACAAGCTATACAAGCAGGGGTAACGCTATGTCATTACCCCGCAGTCGACTTGAACCAGAAAATGGGCTAAACCGGCAATTCTCAGGTCTGTTTCCGGTCTGCCTTTAGCCCATGGAATTATACATGCAGGTCAGAAGGGTGTTGCAAGTTCCATACGTTAGACCATGGGGATAAAATCGCCGGTTTCGTCCATTTTTGCCGCCGGCAGACGCCACGGCCTGTGCGAGCTGAGTCATGTACTGCCTTCCAAGCACCACTGCCAGGCGGGGACGACCCGGATGACGCCCTCATCGACCCTGATCTCACGCTCTTCTCCCTTAATCACGACAAGCAGCGACTCGGACACGCCCAGCTCCGCCATGGCCTCTCGCAGCGCCCGGATCTCCCGTTCGGCAGTCTTAACGTCCTGCATCGACAGGCAGACCTGACAGGGTATCAAGCTGTCCGGGCCAAGCGAATCATCGACGACGAAGTCGACCTCGTAGGATCTTTTACCTGAGACGAATCTGCTGATGTAACGGTCCCGCCGGTGGGGATTCCTACGCCGGAACTCGAGGTAGACGGCATCTTCGAGCAGCTGGCTGAGATCCTCGCCGGTTGCTGGTGAGTTGGCGCGGGCAAGCCCGGGGTCGATGGCGTAGACCTTCACAACGGCGTTCGAGTCGTCGGCAAGCGCCCGCGAGTATGGCGCGAGGGTGGCGAGCAGGAAGGCATCCTCGAAATAGCTGAGCGCGTCTGCTAGCGTGCTCCTGCCGACCTTGATGCCCTGCGATTGCATGCGCGAGAGGCTTTTGCGAATAGAGAGCTCCCTCCCGCTATATGCTAAGGCATAGCTGGAGAAAACCGAGATGGCTTGGGGGTTGCTGAGGTTGTGCCGCTCTATGACATCGCGGGCGACGACCTGCTGCGCATACGATTGCAGGATGCCGGTCGCTCTCTCCCAAGGCTCGCCTTGGATGGCAGGGAAGCCGCCGCGCTG
>WRNE01000115.1 GCA_009776725.1 Coriobacteriia bacterium | reverse complement strand
GCTGCGAGCAACCTGCTGAGGTTCGCCCATCGCATCGACACCGAGAAGGCCAAAGCAGCGTCAGCGCTGACCGTCATCACCGGCAACGGATTCGCCCACCGCCGCCCAGATGGGGTCAACGTGGTTCCGCTCTATACGCTGACAGCGTAGGTCTCTCATGTGGAGAAGCCCGCCTTTGGGTGGGCTGGGAGTATCACTTAGTAGTAGATGTTTTTAATGGCACGACATGGTTTTATGCATAGCAGCGAAAATGGCATTAGGATGCTAACCATCAAAGGATTACTTTCTACTCCAAACCACTTCGCCGGTCTTTCTGTCATAGAGAACATCGCCTGATTCACCTAGGATGTAGTTTTCGTTATCATCATTAATGATAATATTCGCCAAGGATGAGCAACCATCAAACGCATATATCCCAATCTTTTTGATCTCCGGCATATCGACGCTTGTCAGGCCGGTGCAGCCTCTGAACGCCCCATCCCCAATCTTTGTGACGGACGGCATCTCGACGCTTGCGAGTCCGGTGCAGTTATAGAACGCCATTTCCCCTATCTCCGTGACGGACGGCATCTTGACACTCGTCAAGCCGGTGCAGCCATCAAACGCGCTGTGTCCGATCTCTGTAGCAGACGGCATGTCGACGCTTGTCAAGCTGGTTCCACTGAACCCCCGGCTCCCGATCTTCTTGACGGAAGGCATCTCGGCGATTCCCAGGCTCATGCAGCCATAAAACGCCCCATCCCCTATCTCCGTGACGGACGGCATCTCGGCGATTCCCAGGCTCATGCAGCCATAAAACGCCCCATCCCCTATCTCCGTGACGGACGGCATCTCGGCGATTCCTAGGCTCATGCAGCCATAAAACGACCAGCCCCCGACCTCCGTGACAGACGGCATCTCGACGCGTACAAGGCCGTAGCAGCCAAGGAACGCATTATCCCCTATTTTTGTTGTAATTGGCATCTCGACGATCGCAAGGCCGGTGCAGCCATCGAACGCCCAATCCCCTATTTCCGTGACTGACGGCATCTCGACGATTGTAAGGCCAATGCAGCCAAGGAACTCCCCAAACTTAATCTCCGTAACCGAGTCAGGCAGTGTACAAAACCTAAACAGGCTTGGAACTTCAGCAAGGTCTTCGGGTAACATGGCTTCCGAAAAATCTTTGAACAACCTGTTTATGAATGCTACTGTTTTGTCAGGCCTCCCCCACGCCGACTTGATGAGCTCCTGCCTTTGATCCTTTTTCCTTAACTCGCTGAGTACTTTGAGTACGAAATACTCCCCGATGATGTCTGGCTCAAGCGGGGGGCAGATATACTTTTCATCCTTAAAGCCGAGAAGGTGCCTGTTCTCACAAAAAAGCTCAACAATGTCCGGTTCTCTTTCCTCATATTTCTTTAGGTCTTTATATACCTCCGGGATCGATGCCTCTAAGTCTTCTTCGGTTACAGTAAACCCGCCTATTATCGTTGCGTACGCCACAACTATCCTACTGTCAGAAGCCACTCTGTCACCGATACTGCCACATCCAGCTATGGTTGCCCTCCTGATTGATTTTTTCTCATTTTTGTAAACATAGTCAAGCACATCAGTTATGCTCCATGATGTGATGTAATCGTTGCCCTGGATATAGGCATCGGTAAGGATGAGCGCATACAGAGGCCGCAGCAGCTCCTGCTCATGAAATGCTGTAACACCGTCGATCTCCTTGAGCTTGCTGAGGACCAGCTTTGTGCTGTCTTTTGTCATTCGTCTTTTTCTATCGGATCTATGTTTTGCAAAGTCGTTGATGGCTGATTTGAGGGCATCATCTTTCAGGTGGCCTAGCCAGAGCGGCTCATCATACATAGCTTGCCTTAGATTTTCGTAGTTTACATCCGGTGCGATGCGCGAATCAGCAAAGTCATCGAGCTGCTCGACCCTGCGCTGGAGTAATAGAACCCTGATCTTAATGTACTTGTATTTTGCCACACCCATTGTAGTTATCCATTTGTAGATATCAGCCATGTTGTCCTCGGCATAATCGATGACGAACAGCGTGTCGTTAGGGAGTTTATCGCTGCATTTGTCTAGATCGCTCTCTGACCTGTACTGAGGCCAGCAAACCGACCAGCCTTCCTCCTCCATCTCCTTTGTGAACTTGTAGCACAACTTCGACTTCCCGGAGCCGCCCTCTCCAGCGACCACCCACCAAAGCAGGCTTTTGCTCGTGACCTCGCAGAACCCATGAAGGGCTTCTATCTCTTTTTTGCGGCCGAACAATCCGACGCTGTCGCTAGCGAAGTAGTATGGCCCCTTATCCTTGCTTAGCTCCATGTGCATAGCTTTCGCAGAATCAATACTCTTAAAGTACAAATCTATAGACTCAAGAAGCGAAATTATCGAATGTAGCGCCCTCTCGGAGACATACCTCTGGCACTGCTGAAAGCTACTGGTAAGGCTTTTGGTCAAAACTTCCTGCTCGTGCTCGTCGAGCTTGCCTTTTATGCTTGCTACCACTATCAGCTCTTCGACGCTTGGTGTGCGTTCCTCCTCCTCAAGAACCTGCTTGAATCGGTCATACATTGTTTCAGCCAATCCATATAAGAGGCGTTTGTCACTGCCATCCTTTTTGAGTTCTTTATTGGCATCGCCATAAGAGTACTGGATCAGATGCTTAACAGTGGCGAGGTAGTCTGAATACTCCTGGACCTCGCTGTTAATCAGCCCCTTGACAGTTTTTCCAAACGCTACCAGGTCTGACCAAGGCGGCAGAGCCGAGGTTATGTCCACAGTGGTACCCTCCCAGATTCCCGAATATACAAATGCAATTTTACATATAACAACGAGGGGAGTCACACGTAATGATTGAGTGAATAAGTATGCATACATTGCTGCATATTCAAAGAATTTTGGTATATACGGTTTTCTGTTATCTTCAGTATTAACTACAATTGGGTACAAAAGATACATTCTTGGTATAATCAATCTTCGCCTATTTGAGTAGCCCGGAAAACCGTCGCGGATAGCCGAAAAGCCGATTTTGAATGGCCTGGATGGCCTAGGTAGGAGACAGGACGCTTCGCTCGTACTCAGCAAAGCATATGGTTCATAAAGCTCATATATGTTGGACTGCTTGCATTCCAACGCTAGTGTACTATCCCACGAAACCACCAACTCCACAGTAAGAAACGATGAGGCAAGCATTGGGTCTAACTGCCGAAGTCGACCTGTCCAGGGTCTCGGACAAGCGGCGCGACCCCTTCAAGGTTATGCGCTTGCTGCATTCGATTGCTAGGAATATCTCCACCGAAGC
>WRNE01000114.1 GCA_009776725.1 Coriobacteriia bacterium | reverse complement strand
CATTCATTATGAAACCGAATAATCTATCATAATCTTTGTCTTCTTTATTGACACAGGTCAAGGAGCGTCTCTATAAGGGGAGCGACTTTAGGGATTGCTTGTCTGACGATAATAAGAACAATCGAATCCTAGCCGAACCCCATGATCGTCTTTGAAGCCGGCGATCTTTGAATCTGATGTGAGAAAGAGGAGCTTTTCAGTTATCGCCTGGGCAACCAGCAGCCTGTCAAAAGGATCTTTGTGCATATCGCTGAGCGATGGTAGGCTGTAGATATGCGCAGGTTTTACATCGAGCAGCTTGTAGCCTCTTATTAGTAAGTCATTCGTAAAAGACTCAAGCGGATAGCTCATATCCAGTTTTGAGGCCATGATTTTTATCATAATCTCCCAGAGATTGACGATACTGAAATAGGCTGTATTCCCATCCTCCGTCAACAGGTTCTCTGCAGTCTTTGGCAGGTTGCCTTCGGCAGTATGCAGCAACACGCTCGTGTCGAGGAGTATCCTCATTAGACGCTCCCGCCTTCGAAAAGCTCGATAATTTCATCCTCCATGATGCGGTCAAAGTCTTCTGGAATGGAGATTTTCCCCTTCAACCAACCGGTTTTAGGCAATTCCTCATTAGTTTCCAGATAGGGGGACAACACCGCTACNGGTTTACCGCGTTTCGAGAGGATGATCGTCTCACCTTTGATGACTCTGTCGACAAGGCTCGATAGATTAGTCTTCGCCTCNAACAGTCCAATTTGATCCATATTGTTTGCCCTTCAAGCTAGTTTATTTAACTAGTTTATTTTANCACTTCACCTAAGTCTGTNAATNTGGGTAAATGTATGAGCACTTAATTACTAGCATGTTGTGATTCAATTCATATAAAAGCTTCAAGCACAAAGGCTAGCTGCATAATTACCATTATGGCATCCTCGACCCCAAGGACTAAAGTTACAGCCAAAGGTCGATTCTAAAACGCTGCGCCTTCAAGTTCTACGGTTCAGAGCTGACATAGTAGGACTAAGCGAGGGTTACAGATATCGTCGGACCTTCTGGCGGTACTAATCGTGCTCCTCGCTATAGTGTTTAGTTAATAACGCACCTCGCATAATATCTGCCGGTGGTGACCAGCTTGTCCGGGTTTTGATCGTCGTTACCGACTCGAAACGACCTGCAAAAACTGACCAGAGATACCGCCAAGCCGACCAAAGTGATTGTGCAGATGACGATGCCAACAACCCCGGGCAGCTGCGTAAGCCAAAACGGTGCAACCAGTGGCTTATACATGGATAAACCGAAGGCGTTGCTGCAGATTGTGTAGACAATTGCCAGCATGAAGGAGATGAGCATAAAGTTGGATTTATCCGTATTACCGAAGACGATCGCCTTGATGCCACGGTGCCTGAGCGTCACCGCCCGCCCGGCGACCAATGCGAGTAATCCGACGCATAATGTGATGCTGATTTGGTACTGGGTCATTGGGTCGCCCTAGTTTTTGTGGATAAGAGCATCGATGTAATTGTACATGCGTTCGGCTCTTGGATTGTGCTTTGTGATTCGGCAATTCCGCGAGATGATCCCGGCAAAACCGCGAGATCGGGCCCGCAAATCCGCGAGATCGGGCCCGCGAATCCGCGAGATTGTGCTATCATCGGCATAGATAACTAGCGAAGGAGCTGCTAAATGGATAGCCAGAATAGTCAACCAATGACTCTGATACATCGAAATATTACATCCTCTATTTTGGATGCAATGTCTGATACACCAGTGATCCTCATTCAGGGGGCGCGGCAAGTTGGTAAGTCTACATTAATCAAGATGTTGTCAGACCAGATCGACAGCATGCAGGTAACCTTCGATGATCCAACCATATTAGCTGCAGCCAGAGCAGACCCATTGAGCTTTGTCGATCAATATCCCGCTGGTGTTCTAGCAATTGACGAGGTACAGTTGTTCCCTGAGATCCTTCGCGCTATAAAACTGAGAGTAGACGAGAATCGCAGGTCCGGTCGGTTTCTGCTTACAGGATCAGCAAACCTGCTGCATACCAGTGGTGCCAACGAGTCATTGGCTGGACGTATCGAGACAGTAATACTCTATCCCTTCAGCCAAGGGGAGATAAATGGAAGGCAAGAAGATTTCATCTCAAGAATAATCAACGATACCCCGAACCAAGCTCTGTTCCAAGCATCTGATCTATCGCGTGCTGATTATGCTGCGGCAGTCGCAGCTGGCG
Source organism: Coriobacteriia bacterium (assembly GCA_009776725.1). Classification (GTDB taxonomy): domain Bacteria; phylum Actinomycetota; class Coriobacteriia; order Coriobacteriales; family UBA8131; genus WQXZ01. The sequence goes on along the minus strand of WRNE01000114.1, from coordinate 1,169 downwards.
GTTATCCGGATGTATTCACGAGGAGTTCGCGACGTAGGCGAACGTATTACCAGAATTACTTATCAAGCATCCTCGACCATGATGCAGTTGAATTATCAAGCTTAAAGCATTTAGGCAGGTTGCATGATCTGGTTTCTGTCTTGTCTGGGCAAACCTCAAGCGAGTTCGTCGCTGCTGGTGTTGCAAAGCTTGTGCAAATACCGGAGACAAGTATCTCGGCGTACATACGATTATTGAAAGACCTTTACTTAATCAACGAACTGTCTTCCTGGGGTCGGAATATCACGCATCGTGCTGTATCGAGGAAAAAGGTATCAATAGTTGATACAGGCCTTGCAGCATATTTAAATGGAGTAGATGAGAAAGCGCTTGCCGATCCGATGCATGGTGAAGCATTAGGTGCTCTCCTCGAAAGCTTCGTAGTCTCTGAGCTCTTCAAACAAAGGACTTGGTCGTCAGAGGATTACTCCATATATCATTACAGAGATAGGGACAAGAGAGAGATCAATATTATCATAGAATTATATGATGGCCGAATAATCGCACTTGAAATCAAAGCATCTCAATCTGCCTCAAGCAAGGATTTCAACGGGATAAGGACTATCAAGGATGCAATNAATGATAGATTCGTCTGTGGTCTTGTTCTCTACACAGGTGCTGACACACTTCCTTTCGGAGATAAACTATTCGCAGTGCCCATAAGTACAATTTGGAATACATAAGCTCTGATCATGTAAGTTTGAGAGGCTAAAAGTCATTATCAAATCTATCTCTTGTTTGTACGGGAACATTCACGTACAATTGTACGTGAATGTTCCCGTACGTCATGAAAGGGAATTGCATGACCCACCCGAACGAGTCGAGTAGAAGGCGATTCACCGAGCAAGACATCAAGCATGTCGCTCCGATACAGCCGCAACCAGGCAATGCCGACGACCCTGTCGACTTCGTCGGCAGGCGCGACGTTGACGAGTACGCGCTGCAGCGCCTACGCTCAGGCAGTAATCTGCTGCTGACTGATCCCCGGCGGATGGGCAAAATATACTGGATGAAGCACCTCTGCGCTATAACCGATGAATACCGTCCCGTATATATCGACTACGAGGGCGTAACAAGCAGCGAAGGGTTCCTAATCAAAACCGCAAGCAGCTTGAATAGCACAGCGTTAC
>WRNE01000113.1 GCA_009776725.1 Coriobacteriia bacterium | reverse complement strand
CGCCATCAGAACCGCTGCCTCAACAAAGTCGGCGATCTCGTCGGGCGGGTAGACGACCGCCGGGAACGCGGTCAGCTGAACCTCGGGCGGCGCTGCAACCAGCCGGAGCGTTTCGATGATCTTCGGGTAGACCATCTGGAAGTATGCGAACTTTTTTACATTAAACATATGCCTCCTCATTCAAACAGGAAAATCCTTTCTGTTCCACCTTCGCTTGAACTGACCTTCCAGTAAGGGCTCGGACCATGATGCCCTCCGCCAGGATGGTACATCAACATGCGGTTGCCGCCCCAGTTCACCTTAAAGCCCTGCCCTTTGTGAGCCCCTTGAGATAACACGGTTGTAGGTAGGCTCTGCCTTTAAGTGCTTTTTGCTTGATTTTGATAATGCTGTAATATTCGGCAACAGGAGCAATTTCAACTAGGTTGGGGACATTCACTTCAATGGGCCTCCTACTCAGCTCCCGACAAAAGCGCTTGGTTATAAATAACTATCAATAACCCAACGGCACTATGCGGTCGGCACTCACCGCCACCACCGGGTCATGCGATACCACTATCACTGTCTTGCCCTGGTCGCGCAGGGCGTGCAGCAGCTCCAGCACCGCATCGCGGTTCTCGGCATCAAGCGAGCCGGTGGGCTCGTCGGCCAGAATCAGCTCGCAAGGCTGCACCAGCAGGCAAGCGACCGCCAGCCGCTGCTGCTCGCCGCCGGACAGCTCGTAGACCTTCTGCTTATCCATGCCCGCTAGCCCGACCGTCGCCAGCGCCGACATCCTCTCGGCTTTTCGGGCCTCTTTCGAGGTATGCGCGAAACGCTGGGCGGTCGCCAGGTTCTGTTCGACACTGTCCTGGTCTATCAACGCGGCGTTCTGGAAGAGGTAGCCTATATGGTCGCGCAGCAGGCTACGGGCGGAGGCGGAGCCCGGCTTCGGGGCAGGCTTGCCGAAGATCTCTACGGTGCTGCCGGTATCCGGCTTGTCCAGCAGGCCGATGATGTTCAACAGCGTCGACTTGCCCGACCCCGACTTACCCATGATGGCGACGAACTCGCCGTCGTTGACTGTCAGGCTGAAGGAATCGATGACCTTGCGCTGCCGGTAGGTCTTACTCAAGCCGACAAGCTTGACTATTGGCTGGCCAGCCAGGGCTATAGCGGTGGCGGGGGCGGTGTCACGCTCGGCGCTTATACTGTCCATGTCAGAACTCCCCTTTCAGCACGTTTGCCACACGTCGCGATTCCACAAAAAACATGGCTGCAGCCGAGACAGACGACTCCATTACCAGCAGCACCAGCAGAATAGCAGGCAATGCCACAAGCACCGCAGCCGGCAGATCAAATGGCAGATCGCCCAGTCTGACGACTGCCAACGATGTGGCTGCGGCGGCAACCCAAGACAGCACGAACACAGCGAGGAAGCGACGCTGTCGAGATATGAAGCCATAGCCGAGCAGTCGGCGCGATGCGATGCGCCGGGCATCCTGCTCGAAAAGCAATGTCACAGACTGCACGGCTAACAACATGAACAGCACCAACACCAGCAAGCACTGATGGGCTAGGGTGAGTATACCCTGCTGGTATCTCTGTGTAACCTCGAAGACATAGTCATCCATGGTGACCAGCCGCCGCAGGTTGTCATCGAGCCGCAGCTCCTGCAGCAGCGGCAGCAACTCCTGGTACGTCTGTGAGGTGCTCCCGTCGGTAAGCAGGACCTTCAACGCTGTGGAGGGCATCCCAGCGAAGCAACCTGACCTGTCAATAAACGTGCTGTTGCTCACTGTCATGACCTCGATGATCGGTCCGACAATGCAGTTGCCGTCATCGGAATAGACAGCGGAGTCGAAGGAGAAGACCCGCTGGTCATCCGCCACCCAGATGATGCGGACCTTCTGGTTGAGCTGCTCCTCTGTCGGCTCGGTGCCGAAGATGACACGATCAACATCCCAGAGGGACGATCTGGTCTCGTCTCCGCTTCGGGTCAGTTGGTAATACTCTTTTAGTGCTACCGCCTCCGGCTTGTAACACTCCGGCACAAGCACCACCCAGTCCGTCTCGGAATCCGAGACGCTCACAGGCGCTCCTTCTGTATCCAGAACCGGGTAGGCAGCCAGGTAGTTGGGGTTGACCATAATCGACCTGTAAGGAGCGTAATCGGGATACGGGTACATCTCTTCCAATTCAAAAATAATTGCTTCATATTGAGAGGCATTGACATAGAGCGCCCCACGCTCGTTCAGAACAGGATAAAGCACTGCATAGCCTGGGCTCAACACAGTGTTGAGATCCTCGTCATCATCCATGCCAATATATAGAGGATGGAAGACGGTATATTGCGAGGTCTGCTGCCAGCTGCCCATAAGCTCCTCGGTCTCGCGCAGGCCCTCGTAGCGCGTCACGACGGACAAACCCATGACAGCCAGGGCTACGGTCAGGGCGGCTTTTCCCACCAGATTGAACACGACCAACGCCTGGGTGTCCTTGCGATTCTTCAGCGCCTCGTGGATATGGATCGTGGCGATGTATGGAACCGTCAACAGCGAACCGGCTAGGGCGGCCATAGCTGTCGACGCCACCTGCAGGACCACGCCTGCCACCATGCCCGGCGTGGCTCCCGGCACGACCAGCGAGACGAAAAGACTGGCCGGCACGAGCAGGCTTGCCGCAGTAAGAAAAAGCCTCCCAGACACCTCGAGCCAGGCCTGTAAGATGCTGTAACCATGCAGCAACAGCACCGCCGTCCGCTTGGACTCGTATAGTTGCCGGTAGGCGGCCAAGACCATGATCGCTGCAGCCACCGCCCAGGCCGTGGAGCGGCTGAACAGCCTCGTTCCAATCGGCTCCAAACTGGCGGAGCCGAAACCGCTCTTTGGGGCTAAGTCCTCCGGGGTGGTCTCCACCCCCAGCTGCGTCAGGTTCTGCGCCAGGCTCAAAATGAAAGCTGCCGCATCCTCCGGGCTGCGGGTTTCGACCACATAATTGCCGGCCGTCGGATAGCGGTCGAAGAGCGCCTTCAGGCCATAGATAGCCACCTGGTCGTTCCTGCCGATATCGTCCAGCGTCCCGACCGGGCCAGAACCGCCGACGCCTTCGGACGAGACACAGGCTGACGCGACCCGTGTCTCCTCTGGCGTGAGCAACCTCCCTTGACGTAGCCGGAACGGCTCGTAGAAGGCCGTCTGTATGGAGGTCAACAGAATGTAGTAGCTGACGAATGGACGCATCTCGGCGTCATAGCCATGCGTCGCCCTAAAGACATTGACATTGTGCTCGTCGGCAGCCTGCTCCAACGCAGCCCATAGCATCTCGGGCTCGGTGACTCGCGAACTGCTAGAAATGGAGAATGTCCTGCCGATGCCGACCAGGGCCTGTTGCATCTGCAAGCTCTCGGCGATATCGGAGTCATAGACCGTGGTGTATACCGAGATGCCGGCAAGAGCAACCAATAAAGCTATCAATATGCGTTTTAGCATTGTTATAAAATA
>WRNE01000112.1 GCA_009776725.1 Coriobacteriia bacterium | reverse complement strand
GCGGGGATAGTTACAGGTTCAAGGAAACGAGGGAATCTATGGGTAAATAGTGGCTCAGTTTTCGATTGAACTGGTGGCTCAGTTTTCGATTGACAAATACAAAAAGGCCGGCTAGGCCGGCTAAAGGCGGCGGGACAAAGACGGATAGGGCAACACAGCAGCCGGTGCGATAAGTTCGGATACCGCCGACACCGGCAGGGTCAAGCGCTGTCCAAACTCACCGCACCAAGACGCAATAAGGCCCTTTTCGTGCCTTTTTCGTGCAAATCCACCGATCCTGCCTCTTCTTTCTGGTGCGTTTACCCTGGATATGGCATATTTATGATGTGTGGTGCGATGAGTTTGCGAATTTACCGATTAAAATCGCAGACAACCGTCAATCTCTAGCACTTAGCCTTAAATAACGCGTCGAGCTAAGTTTAATATCATACTAGTGTATGTAGGGCAATACTCAGCGCTGGTGCAAAAGCCAAGGGGCTAGGTGAGAAGACCTAGCCAGAAGGGCTTGATACCTGCGAGACAGTGATGAGAGCCTCTAGTACGCGCTGGCTGCGAGTGCTGCCTTGGCTAGCTCCAGCTGTTCTTTGACCCTCTCGGTCGAAGTGCCGCCTTCAGTCGTGCGGGCCTCGATCATAGCGGCTATGTCCGTCACGCCCAGCGCCGACTCGTCGAACAGCGAGCAAGCCTCTTGCAACTCGTCCAGGCGTAATTCTGAAAGGCTGCGCTTGGTTTTCTCCGCAAGAAGAACTAAATGGCCTACTACCTCATGTGCCTCGCGAAAAGGAAGCGAGTGTTTGGCTAGCCAGTCGGCAAGGTCGGTAGCGGCCATGAACCCGCCTTGGGCAGCAGTGGACATGCGGTCCTTATGGACCGTCATAGTCTGCAGCATTCCGGTAATGGTGCTAAGGCTCTGCTCGAGGGTGTCAAGGGCGTCAAAGCTTGCCTCTTTGTCTTCTTGCATGTCTTTGTTGTAGGCCAGGGGCAGGCCTTTTAGGACAGTCAGCAAGGTTATGAGGTCGCCGTACACCCGTCCTGTCTTGCCGCGCACCAGCTCTGCGAAATCGGGGTTCTTCTTCTGTGGCATGATTGACGAGCCGGTCGAATAGGCGTCGCTTAGGCTGATGAAGCCGAACTCTTCGGTAGACCAGAGGATGATCTCTTCGCAGAGGCGGGAAAGGTGCATCATGGTGGTCGATGCGGCATATATGGCATCGAGCATGAAATCGCGGTCGCTGACCGCGTCCATCGAGTTTGGCACGACTTGGGGCATCCCGTCTGCATCGACAAAGCCTAGCTCGCAGGCAGTGGCCCGACGGTCGAGGGGGTAGGAGGTCCCGGCAAGGGCGGCTGCGCCCAACGGCGAGGCATTGGCTGCGCGGTAGGCTTCAGCCATGCGGTGCTGGTCACGTTGGAACATCCAGAAATAAGCCAGCATATGGTGTGCAAACAAGACTGGCTGCGCTTTTTGCAGATGTGTGAAGCCGGGCATGACGACGTCGATGTCGGCCTCGGCCACATCGACGATCGTCTGGCAGAGGGCCTTTATTTGGCCGATGGCCTCGCTGGTGCGGTTCTTCATGTACAGGCGGGTGTCGGTGGCGACCTGGTCGTTGCGGCTGCGTCCAGTGTGCAGGCGCTTGCCGGCCTCACCGACCTTCTCCACCAGCACGCGCTCTACAGCAGTGTGGATGTCCTCGTCGCTTTCGACGAACACGAACTCTCCGTTTTCAAACATCTCGGCAATCGAGATAAGCCCTGCTTCGATGGCTTTGACGTCCGATCCGCTCAAGACGCCGACGTTTTCTAGCATACGGGCATGTGCCAGCGACCCGGCGATATCCTCGCGCCACATCCGGCTGTCGATTGCAATCGAGGCCCCAAAAGCAAGCAGGTCGTCGTCAGGAGCCTCCAAGAAACGCCCGCCCCAGAGGCATGGTCGGTCATTCATAGTCTTATTCTTTCTGGTGAGGCGCGCTTTATGCATCCGACCTCTAGAGCCGGTACGGCTTAAGGAAATGCATAAAGCGCGGTTGTGGTCTTCTCCCCCTAAATATCAAGCTTCAGCTGCTGGCGGGCCCAGGTTTTGACGGCGAGCCCGAAGATGTCGATGAAGCCCTTGGCCGCTGTGCGGTCGAAGCTGTCGGCTTCCCCGTAGGTGGCCAGCCCATAGTCGTAGAGCGAGAAATCGCTGCGCCGGCCGACGGTCAGGCAGGTGCCTTTGTGGAACTTCAGGCGGACCTCGCCGGTGACTGCGGTCTGGGTAGAGGCGATGAAGGCGTCAAGTGCCTGCTTGAGCGGGCTGTACCACTGCCCGTAGTAGACCTGGGTGGCCCAAACATGCTCCACGGAGAGCTTGTAGTGCAAAAGGTCGCGCTCCAAAGTCATGTCTTCGAGCGCCTTGTGCGCCTCGATCAAGGCCAAAGCGCCTGGGGTCTCATAGATCTCGCGGGACTTTAGCCCCACCAAACGGTTCTCAAGCATATCGATGCGGCCATAGCCATGGCGTCCGCCGATCTCGTTGAGCTCGATGATGATGTCGTGGAAGCTCATCTGCTTGCCGTCCAGGGAGCAAGGGACCCCGGCATTGAAGCCCAGCTCGACATATTGAGGCAAGTCTGGCCCCATATTGGGCGGCTGGGTCAGCTCGTAGATGTCTTCGGGAGGCTCGACCCAAGGGTCTTCCAGAATGCCGCACTCGATGGTCCGGCCCCAGATATTGTCGTCGATCGAGTAGGGCTCGTCGACCGTCGTGGGCACCGGAATGCCCCGGGCAGCTGCCCATTCCATCTCTTGCTCGCGCGTCAGCAGGTCCCATTCCCGCACCGGGGCCAAGACTTTCAGCTCGGGGTTCAAGGTGACAATGCCGATCTCAAAACGGACCTGGTCGTTGCCCTTGCCCGTGCAGCCATGGGCCACATACTGGGCCTGGTACTCTTCCGCGGTTTTTACCAAGTGCTTGACTAATATCGGCCGAGACAAGGCAGAGACTAGGGGATACTTGTTTTCGTATAAGGCGTTGGCAGCTAATGCCTTGGTCAGAAACTCGTTCACAAACTCTTCACGCATATCGACAACGAGGCATTCCAAGGCTCCGATATCGATTGCTTTTTGGCGAATATACTCGAGATCCTGCCGCTGCTGGCCGACATCTCCCACCATTGCAATGACATCTAAGTCCTTCTCCTCAATCAACCACCTGATGATTACCGAGGTGTCCAAGCCTCCTGAGTAGGCCAACACCACCTTTTCTTTTGCCATACCAATCTCCTTATAACAAATATCAAAAAAACCCTGTCTATGACAACAGGCTTATTCGTTTTAAACCTGTTTCGTCTAGTTTAATGCCCTTTCTTGCCCCTACTGTCTGCGCCCTTTGGCCTCTACAGCCTCAGCTTGTTGACAGCGGCCTCGAAGACCGCGGCCTGGGGATTGTCTTGGGCGACGACCAGTATCGTGTCGTCACCTGCCACCAAGCCGATGACTTTCGGCTCGCCAGCGGCCTCAAGGGCTGCTGCGACTCCTTGGG
>WRNE01000111.1 GCA_009776725.1 Coriobacteriia bacterium | reverse complement strand
TGGGTTACCGACGAGGACGGTAACCCTGTTTTCGTGGAAGGCGGTTATAACCCCTTTTCGATCGATTCTAAATCCTTTTTGTTCATCTATTCCCTCTCGACATTCTCCAAGCTCCTGGATTGCACCCCTATTTCCTTCGTGATCGCCTTCTACATCAAAGAGCTGCAATTTCTGAATAAGAACCTGCCGTTGCTTTCGGACATCAAAAGAGACGGCGACATCTTGAAAGGCGATCTCGCCGAGGCTGACGCGGCTTTTTCGATGGAGCAGATGGCCCAAGTGGAAGCCTCGCTGGATAACCTGCGGCAGGCTATCGAGGATGCCACAAACCTGGAGGGCGCTCGTGCACAGGCCGATGCCGACCTGGCGCTTGCACAAATGGAACAGACCGAGGAAGCCCTGGCTGCGGCTGTCGCATATCTAACGACAGTCGCAGAGGGTATAAGGCGCACCATCGAGGGTTCTCCCGTGATGTCGGTGGCGGAGTCTGCCGCAAGCTGCAGCAAAACACTTTTCTCCATAGCCTGGGCGCTTGGCGTCTCCCCGAAGAATGTATGGGATCTGATGCCTTTTATATACTCAGGTTTACCCAGCTTGGCTATGGACCCGCCTGGCAACAAGTCTGCTGCTGCCTCGCCAGGGGTTATCTCCAAAATCGTATCGGATAGTGTAGCAAGCAACCTAGCAGGCTACAAGGCTCAGCGCAGGCGCGACTTCAGCGAAGACAGCCGCCATGTCATATTGGATGCCTTGGATTGGATGCTCATCGAGTCGCCGCTGGATGTCACACGGCATCCCAACTGGCCGGAACTCGAACAGGAATGCCAACGGCTGGCACCTGACCTGCTCCCCTGCTTCACCGGTCTATCCGAAGCTGAGCGCAAATTCAACGAGCTGGTACGGAGTAGCAGAGTCGATGTGAACCGCGTCTTCGACGAGGCGCAGGCCGTGGACGCTGATTATGCGGCGGGCATACGCTCAGACATCGCAGAGATAAGCAGTTATAACACCGACATTCAAGAGCTCACCAGCAGCCTCATACAGGCTGCCACCAGCATGCGCAGGCTATGAGACAGGGTTATAGACAGGGGGACGGTTCCTCTGTCTATAACCACGCGCTTAAAGCTGCGACTGTACGGACTCGATATTCTCTCTCGTAGTCATGGTGTTTGGATGATCGATACCTAAAGATATCTCGAAGCAAGCATTGGCTCGTTTGAAGTAGCTCAGCGCTTTTTTATACTCTCCTAGGTCGCGGTAGACCAGACCCAAGTTGTTGTAAACCGTCGCGGTGTCCGGGTGCTCAGTGCCCCGCGCCGTTTCGAAAACAGCTAAAGCCCGACAGTAATAATCCAGCGCCCTGGCATAGTCGCGATAATCGTGATAGAGCCCGGCTAGGCAGTTATAGACCACAGCGGTTTTAAGGTGCTCTGTTCCTAGCACCTTCTCGCAGATAATCTGGGCTTTCGTGTAGTACTCCACCGCTTTCAGAAAATCTCGCTGGGCTTCATAGACTCCGGCTATATTGTTATAAACCATCGCGGTGTCCGGGTGCTCGGTGCCTAGTTCATTTTCGTAGATTGTCACTGCTCGCTCGTAGTACTCCAGCGCCTTAGCGTTGTCGCCCAGGGCGCGACAGATCAAGGCGATGTTGCTGCAGTTCGCAGCAACGCTTGGATGCTCTGATCCAAACGCTTTCTCGCGGATGCTTAAGGCTTTCGTGTAGCACTCCAAAGCATTAGCATAATAGCCCTGGGCGAAGAAGGCCAGAGCAATGTTGTTATATGCCGCAGCGGTGTCGGGGTGCTCTGCGCCTAGCGCCTTCTCGCGGATACCTAAGGCTTTCGCATAGCTCTCCATTGCCTTGGTGTAATCGGCTTGTACGAAATAAACCTCGGCCATATAGGTGAAAGCCTCTGCGGTGTCCGGATGCTCAGCACCAGATTCCCTTTCAGCGACTGCCAAGGCTCGCTCATAATAATCTAGCGCACTGGCATAGTCGCCTTGGTCTTTCATGCTATTTGCGATGTCGAAAAGCTCGCTGACCTCTTTACTCATACTCACTGGAAGCTTCCTCAACAGCTCGATATTATCCACATGTATAACAGCAGAAGTATAGCATCGAATGATTATATGCAAAGCATAAAGCTGGTGTTTCGAATGCTTATTCGTACATCAATCTAGCTGGAATCGAGCTAAAATGACCTATTCTAGCTGTTTGTCGGTTTCGCAAAAATGGATAAAACACATGGTCTCAACCAGGATATCGATGCGTTGTTTTTCGCTCGAACCACCAAGTTCGCCGGTGATTTCGAGTAGCCCAACGGTTCGCCCTTGCGCTCTGAGGAGAATCACTTATGTACTATCGACTGATTGATCTCATTAGCCTTTAAAGCGGGCAAACATTCCTTCAAGACTAGAATAAACTCGATGAGTATGGTAGCGGCTGTAAAAAAACACGGTCTGGCTTTAAAGCTGCCAAATGCCAACCTGGAGGGTGCCTGCAGGTTATTGGATCAAGTCCCTGGTTTTTCTAACCAATCGATATATCGGCAGCCAGTGGCATGGATGCTGGTTGGTGATCTAGATAAAGCCCATGAAATCCTGGATAAAACCGAGGATGATCTAGGGGGCCGCGACGACATAGCCGAAGGTTCACTTCGTAGTTACATCAGGACTTTTCGTGATTGTTATGCAATCACTGGATAGCCTGAATATGAGCTGGCGTTGTATACTGCTGAAGTGGATCGAGCAATGAGAGGTAATGGATGAACTGGGACGCGGACACACTTAATGCAATGAAGGGTCTGCCATCTATTCAAGTAACTACATCGCAGAGCATGGTAGCCGCGTGTTTATGGGACTACGGTGAAGANGAGCTTGCGGAGCGAGCAATTGGGATGAATGATGATGATCTCTCTGCTATTGAACGCATAAGCGCAGTTTATAGAGATCCGAATTACCCGCTGCCGGTGACTGGTTATAAGATTACCAACGGGCATGTGCTTGCACTGGCAGCAGTAGCCTATTTTGAGGGGAAGCTTAGACCGTTATCGCAAAATAGAAGACGTCCATCAAAATTGCGTCCTAAGCACCTCACTCCCCTACCTCCAGAACCTGGTCGAGGAATCATTGGTTAATAGCGTAATGTCCGGATGGTATTCCAATCGTGTTGTTTTTTATGAAGATAAGTGCTGCTCATACGATTCGCTTTCGTAGAACAACGCCTGACTGGTCTCAAATATAGGAACATCAGCCATGCTGTGCCTCCCTGCATAATACCTGACATATCAATAATACCTGTTAAGCTTTGATTTGTTACAGTTGCTTTGAAGAGGCGATGCTATTTATGAATAAGAACTAACCTAGTTGATCATTCTGAGGTCAAGTCGCTATATAAAATACTGAATGAGTTGCTTTCTTTTATCCGTATAAATGCAGTTCAAATGCATAGTTAGGCTTTCATACTATTCTCAGCCCAGCAAAGCAATAATATAGGGAAGAGCAGCCTGTGGTTGTTTGTCTCCACTGGCACTTGTGCCAATTATGGTATCGGGCGGCTGTGTTACAGCGACGATCGTCTCGGGAGAAACCATGTCTTGCTCGATGTCGTAGATATAGAAATATGTGATG
>WRNE01000110.1 GCA_009776725.1 Coriobacteriia bacterium | reverse complement strand
CCGCCGCTAGAAGACTTCGGCTTCTCGCTTTTCGCTAGCGGGAAGATAGTGCCCTCCGCCGGCGCCTTGACGAACAGGCTGGCAGCCACCAAGACGACGCCTTCGGCGATCGCCAATACCAGGAAGGTCGTGCGCCAACCGATAGCTGGTGTCTTGATCATCAGGTCAGCCAGGTTGCCGATGATCAGCGAGGTCAGCCCAAAGCTCATCAGCAGCACGCCGGAGCAGAGGCCCTTTTTGTCCGGGAACCAAGCATTGGTGAGCCCGATGATCGTGGTATAGGCGAAGCCGACGCCGGTCCCCGACATCACGCCATATGTCAGGTAAAGCAGCCAGATATTATCCCCAGTAAGCCGTGAAGCCAAGAAAAAGCCGCCGAACAGCAGCACTGCCGCGACAATCAGGCGGAGCCGCGGAGTGGTCTTGTTGCTCAGCATGCCGGCGATGAATCCGCCGATGCAGAAGGCGACGATGGTCAATGTGTAGTTCAGGCTGAGCTGGCCGGCGTCCCAGCCAAACTCGCCGGCGAAGGGGGTCTTCAGTATGGCCCATGCGTATATGATGCCTACGAACAGCAACACCAACGCGCCTAGGGCGAGGCGCAGCCAGCGTTCTACCTGTTTGACCTGCATTTTTATCTTCTCCTTTCCCACTAATTCCTATATCAGGCTCTGGACAGCGACGATGTTGCCGGCACCGTCTCTACCAGCTCGAACTCCCGCCAGGTGACCCGATGCCGGTCCTCGCAGTGCGGGTTGATCCCCACTAGGGCGATCTCGTTTTTTGTACTCCCTTGCGTTTTTCTCCAAAATCTCAGTGATCGGCATTACTTGCTTCCTTTCTATCAGGTTTTTACTGTTCACTCCGCGCTACCGACATAAAAAAAGACCACTCTTTGACAAGATGTGGCCCTTTAAAAAAACCGGCCGATATCTGATGTATCGGCCCTTTGTATAGAGCCACCGCGAATGCTGCACCCGCGGTGGCAATCTGCCGCCCAAGTGCAGCTAGACGAAATAGTAGCTAAATGAATATGTCAGTCTCTGCTTCATGAATCCTCGATAAAGAAATCTAACCGTTGGCGGCTTCGCTGTCAAGACCTTGTCGAGCAGGCTCAGCAAAACCGGGGGCGCTATATGCACAAGGCTCCTACACCTGACTAAAACAACCCGGCTCACCATAACTGTGCAAGCTAGCTCTCACCTCCTTTACTTATTAATGTGGATAAACCCTCGTCGGTTGTGTCTGCATCAAGTATCTACAACGAAGTAGCCCCTTAGTCAGTGCCGAACCGTCGAGACCGGTACCGAGCTTAAATAGTCGAGTTTACCACTGCATCTAAATGTCACAAACAGCCGATGTTCGAACAGACAGAACCTAAAAGCGGCACCTGTATGTAAACCTGAGGTCGAGAAGCATAACAACACCTATTCTTGCTACCGTGCTGACTTTATTGGTCTTACAAGCCGCCTGCCCCGTCCTCCTTCTGGTAGATCGGCAACTGCCTGAGGTTGTGTGCCTGGTACCGTTCTATCAAGGCCTCGTCGATCGTCTTCCCGAAGCTCTTCCAGGGCATGGCAAGAATGCTGATCTTGTCCTTGCGCAAGTATTCGTTCTTCGGAGGGGCGGCATTGGCGTAGTTTCCGCAATAGGCCAGCTTCTTGGGGATGATGCGCTTCGACGTGTTTATGAGCTTTACCCTGAACTCGGGCAGGCAGCCGTACTCGTCGAAGGCAAGGCCTTGCCTGATCACCTCGACCCCCTTCAGGTACTCCTCCTCTGTCAGGCTGGCAGGGTCTGGCCTGAAGTCTGGGTATGAGGGGTCATACCTGAAGATGCTTACCTGTACATATTCCAATGTGTCGTACTCCTCTAGCGTGCCAGGCAGGCTGTCGTCCTGTGTCAGCTTGACATAGACGATCGGGATGATGTGCCCGGGGTGCCATATGTTCTCGTCGACCTTCTGGAATAGGAGGTGCCTGCCAAAAAGCCCGATCCCCTTGGACGCCTCGCACTCGATCTGGTACGAGTAGACGTCGCCTACCTCCCACTCGCAGCGGTAGAGCCTGTACTGGGAGACCTTCTTCTCCGGCGGCTGGGGGGACCAAAGCTTCTTGGCCAGGGCCTCCAGCACTGCCTTGCGCTCCTTGGCAGGCCTTGGGCCCTCAGCCTCCCACCTGGCCAGGCCTCCGCCTGCCTCTAGCGCCTCCAAGTATACAGAAAGGTTCTTGTTCAAGGGGCTTACCCCGTTTATCTGGTTGTTCATACGGTTCGATATGTTGATGGTGTGGTACTGCAGCATCTCCACCTGCTCGATGCCCCTTGCCTCTTCGTATGTGAGGCCGCCGTACTGTGGTACAAACTATATTTACAACGAGGTATATGTCCACATGCGAAGAAGCTCTTGATGAGCCGAGAAAGCACTTTGAATACCAAAAAGGTGATTACAATGCTAACAAGCTTTAAGGGCATACAAGCAAAGCAATCACAAATGCACGACAGGTACGCAAGAATCAGAACGGCTTGTCAATCGAATTCCCCCGAACCGATGTCGACCTCTTGGTCAATCAGTTAAACTCTTTAGCAGATAATAATGACCAGCTATTTATTTAGGTGGATAAACCCAAGGCGTCGGCAGACCCACCAATTTGGAGTGATCGGGCAGCAACCATGAGCGACAGTAAAGCAATCAACAAGTACTTCAAGCAGGTCTCTGACGCCTACCGTCTGGGCAATGTCGAGACGGCCTATAACGGCCCGATCGTTTCGCTTATCGAGGCCTTCGGCGCCCAAGCCCGCGACCTTTCAGGTAGCCGTAGCCAAGCGGCAGGCGAAAACATCGACATCCTGCTCTGGCACGACGGGCAGGCCACCAACGAGACGGACGCCTTCGCCGGCATCGAGGTCAAGAAGGCCGACGGCATCGACAGCCGCGCCAAAGAGCAAATCATCGCCGAGACCGAGCGCTTCGGTAGGGCGGTTCTGACCGATAACCTAGCCTGGTACTTCTGGGCGCTCAACGACGGCGTGCCCCAACAATACTCCGGCGTCCACCTGATGGACCTCATCGATGGTGAGCCGAAGCTCCGCAAAGAGAGCGTCGAGCTCTTCATCTCCCTGATGCAGGACTTCCTGCTGGCCAGCCCGACGACGATCAGCAGCTCCACCAAGCTGGCTGAGTACATGGCTATCCACGCCAAGACCATCCGCAGCGTGGTCATCGGCATCCTGAAAACCAACGACAACAGCCAGCCGCTCACCGACGAGCGGCAGCGCCAGCTGCCGCTGTTCGCGGAGCTCTTCTCCCTATATAACCGCATCAAAGCCGACCTCCAGCCCTCGCTTGACACCCAAGCTTTTGCGGACATGTACGCCCAGACCCTGGTCTACGGCCTCTTCATCGCCCGCTACAACGACGAGTCGCCGGAGTCCTTCGACCGCTTCGAGGCTATCGGAAACCTGCGCCAGGAAGGCTCGCTGCTGCGCCTGTTCTTCTCCCACATCGCCACCTCCAACATCGAGCACCCCACGCTGGAGGCCACCATCGACAAGCTTTGCGACCTCTACCGCAGCGTCGACCTGCGCCAGCTACTGGACAAGGACGAGGAGAAAGACACCATCATCCACTTTTACGAGGACTTCCTCACACAATACGACCCGGCGCTGAAGAAGAGCCTCGGCGTCTACTACACGCCTTACCAGGTCGTGCGCTATATGGTGCGGATGGTGGATAAGATATTGGTGGAGGAGTTCGGCATCGAGGGCGGGCTCTCGGACAACTCCACCATCGACGTGGAGCTGCCGAC
>WRNE01000109.1 GCA_009776725.1 Coriobacteriia bacterium | reverse complement strand
AACACAGGCAATACACTCTCCTCTAGGAGCTCGATGCTCATACCGAGCAACTTCTCGATGCCCTTAGCGTTTTGGGCTTCCTCGATACTTGCCGGGCCTTTATAGGCTATCAGGATACCGTTTGGCTTCAGCAAGGGGCTGGTTAGCTCCATCAGAGAAGCTAAAGACGCGACTGCCCTGGCACAAACGAAGTCAAAAGCGCCTGGCCGTGATATTGCAAGCTTTTCGGCTCTTACTGCTTCTACTTGCAGCTTATCGCTCAATCCTAGTTCATCGACAAACTGACATAGATATACTGCTTTCTTTTGGATAGACTCGACAAGCATGCCGTTTAATCCACTGTATATGGCAAGCGGAATACCTGGGTAACCTGCTCCGCTTCCGATATCTACAAAACGGGCTTCTATGCTGCCATCGGTATAGCTATTCTCCTTAAGCATGTAAGGAAGCCCTAATAGAGAGTCGTAGATATGAAAGAATATTGCTTGATTGAAGTCTTTGATGCTGGTCAGGTTGATCTCCTGACTATATTGCATGACTAGCTCCAGATGCCTCAAAGCTAGGTCAAAGCTTTCCTCATCATCACTGAATCGCTCGAAGATGAGCTGTTTGGCGAGATCGATTTCGTTTTGTTCCCATTGCATGACTGGAATTCCTTAATCGAGACCTTTTGTCAGAAAGGCTCCTTACTAGCGTAAGGAGCCTTCTCCAAAACAAACATAGTTCAATCTTTAAGTCTAGTTCACATAGATAATGACCTGGCGGTTCGGGTCGACGCCTTCCGACTCGGTCCTGATTCTCTTGTCGTCCTTCAATGCCATATGTACTATACGCCTTTCATAAGGACTCATCGGGCGTAACTTGACACTGCGCTTCTGGCGGATCGCCCGGGCTGCCGAGGACCTTGCCATGGCAATCAGTTTCTGCTTACGCCGGTTGACATATCCCTCGATGTCTACAACCACCGGGTAATGGAAGCCGAGTTTCTTGTTGACTACCGCACTGACAATAGACTGAAGGGCTTCTAATGTCCTACCATGCCGACCGATCAAGACCGCCAGGTTGTCCCCGACCACATCAAAGATCAACTCCTGCTCTTCTCCCTCATATTCATCGATCTCTGAATCCTCGGCATCGAAGAAATAGAGCAGCTTCCTTACGACATCGATCACAGTGTCCGCGATATTATCCAGATCATCCTCAGTGAGGTTCATTTCCAGATACTCGTCGACATGTCTCTCCCGGCTTATGTTCTGGTCTTCAACCTCTACCTCGATCGACTCATCCAGATCCTGATCCTGATCCTCATCGTCTAGTCCCTGGTCATCTGTGTCCTCGTCTTCCAGGCTCTCATCGTCTTGGCTCTCGTCTTCATCAATGACGCTCTCGCTGACCTCCTCGTTATCATCCGTGAACCTTAGGCTAAAGGGTTCCCTGATCTCCTCATCCATAACAGCTCCATTCATTAGGTACCTCTATAACTATTATGGCACCTGAGCGCCACAACGACTACGAACTAACGGCTTTTGCGAGGACGGCTCTTGTGTTCCTTGCGTACAACCTCGACCTTCACCGGCGTTATGTCCGCCATCTCCTCTTCGATGGCAGCCTCCTTGCGCTTGTTCAACTGGTTCATCACCAGCTGCTGGCCGATACCGATGATCGAGGATGTGTCCCAATATAGCAAAACCCCGGCGGGGGAGCCCCAGCCCAGCCACAACATCATCACCGACATCATGCCGGTGATCATCAGGTTGTTGCGGTCGAAGTTTTTGTTCAAAAGCATCGGTACCAACATTGAAACGCTGAATATCAACAACATCACGAGGTAGGGGAGACAAGCCAGGATCCCTTCCAGCGTGAAGCTGAACACATCACCGGCAGAATGCGAGAGGTCGGGGAGGATACTGTAAAAGGAGGCCGGGAGCACCGAGTCGGGATACCCGGCAGCCGAGATCAGGCTCTCTAGCTCCCGCAGCACCTGGAACAAAGCCATGAAGATCGGCATCTGCAACAGCATCGGCAGGCAGCCGGAGAGCGGGTTGAACTTGGAATCGCTGTAGATTTTCGCCATCTCCTGCTGCTGGCGGACGCGNTCATCGGCATATTTTGTTTGTATTTCCTTNATCTTTGGCTGCATTTTCTGCATACTAGCTGACGATTTCATCTGCCTTATGGTAATTGGCAGTATNAATATACGAAATATGATCGTTATCAGGACGATCGCCANGCCCCAGTCGCCGACCAAGCCATACAACCAGTTGATCACATAGAAAATAGCGTTTTTGAACACGTCCCAGAAGCCCACGGCATCCTCCAGCAAATCGATAAATTAGAGCACCGGATCATANCCGCCTGGATGCCAGGGGTGACACCGGGATATCCTCTTTATCGCCATCCANCCGCCTTTNACCANNCCGTAGCGTTGGATGGCGGTCATTGCATATTCCGAACAGGTAGGGATGTACCTGCATGACGGCGGAAACATCGGCGAAATAGCCTTCCGATATATGTTAATACAAGCCAAGGCCATATTTCGGGGGATATTGCTGATAAAAGCCCGTATCTTATCTGCCATATCAAAGCTTTCTGCTCTTATTTCGCCAAAAAGCCGTCATAGGCTGCTGGTCTCTGCCTGACGGCAGCTGCCGTTGTTTAGCCGGGCAACCTGCTCGCGGACCCGTCTCAGGTCTGCCTGGACATCTTTCAGTTCGGCTCTAAGGCAGGCTTCGCGGGCCACCAGCACCACACGATAGCCCTGCCAGGGGGCGCCTTCCAAGCGGGCCGCCTCGCGCAGCAGCCGCTTTGCCCGGTTGCGCCGGGGCGCGTTTCCTAAGCGCTTGCCGGCAAGATACGCAACCCTACCTGCCTGGCCTCGTGTCTGGAGCTCCTGTGAATACAGGACTATGAGGTTTTGTTGGATGCTTTTATGGGCTTCCGCGAAAAGGCTGTTGACTTCATCGTTGGATGTGATCGTATGCTTCAAAAACCGCTCCGAACCTACAACGCTTCAGACAGTCAGGCGCTTACGCCCTTTCGCTCGGCGTGATGCCAGCACTGCGCGCCCGCCTTTCGATGCCATCCTGATGCGAAAGCCATGGGTCTTGGCCCTTTTACGCTTGTTGGGTTGATAGGTCCTTTTCATTTTCCTAGCTTTCCTTAAACCTGCTGCACAGGAGGTCGATTGCTTTACGGCTTTGCCATAATGGCCGAATGCAAGATTATAGGAGAAGCCGTTGAAAACTGTCAAACTTCCGCATTGTCGCGCTTCAACCCTCNCTTCACCCCACGCTTCATCTTCCGTTTCATTCCCTATTTCACCCGAGCGTTTCAACCCCTGTTTCACCTGCGCGTGCTTTAACCCCCATTTCAACCTGCCTTTAGCTGCTAGCATTCTAGCATTTTGCGTTTCTTTGGCACAGATTGACGAGTACTTGGGGTTTTCTCGAAGGATTTTCGGGCTTTGAAGATGATCCTTTTGTAAAACCGCTGGTAGAACGCTTGCATAACTTATACATGCGCTACTCAGCAGGGTCAGAACCCCAAGTACTCGTCAATCTGTGCCAGGAAAGCCCGAAATACTATAATGCTAGCCCGTGAAAGGGGCCGCTGAACCGGTCTTTCGACCGACCCCTTGTCTTTATGGCACGGATTGTCGACAATGCGAGGTTTTGCCTATGCCGAGTAGCGCATGTATAAGTTATGCAAGCGTTCTACCTGTGGTTTTGCGAAGCCGGGTATTATCTCTATGGAAGAATTGGGGATAAAACCACATACAGTCGTCAATCTGTGCCAGGAAAGCAAGACAGCAA
>WRNE01000108.1 GCA_009776725.1 Coriobacteriia bacterium | reverse complement strand
TTACTTCGAGGGTCTGCCGGTCAGCGAGATCGCCAGGCTGTTGGACAGCAACGAGGGAACCATCAAGTCGCAGTTATCGCGCGGGCGCAAGATGCTCAAAAGCCTTTTGGAAGGGCGCCAAGATGTTTGAGAAAGAATACAAGAGCGAGATGGACGAGCTGCATGCCTCGGAGGGTTTGATATCTGACACCTTGGCGAAAATGCAAGCCGAGCAGCAAAGACTTCAAGTGGATAAGCCCGGCGCCGCGCTTTATGAAAATGAAAACGTCGTCGCGCTGCCCCGCTCTCGCCGGGTTACTCGGCGGCGGCTGCTCAGTATCAGCCTACCCGCCGCCGCCTGCCTGGTGCTTGCCTTAGTCGGCGCCTTGGTGCTGCCGCGCTTGATCGGGATGCCTGAGCAAGGCAATTTTCATAGCGACGAGCCGTCTGCCTACACTTTCCAGACAGTCGATGCCAGCGCCTCGCTCAATAGCGGATTGCAGTTCAGCAGCACCGGGCAGCATCCAGAATCCATCATATCAAGCCTGAAACGTGCCGAATGCCCTCTGGCCTTCCTGCCCGCAGGCCTACTCGATGCGCCGCCATCTGCATTCGGCGACCAGGCGGTCTATCTCGGCTACGACCCCCAGCAACAGACCTACTACGCCGCCTACCGGGCATCGAGCTCCGATATCAACTGGACACTGCTACAGTCGGCAATGCTCGACGAAGATGGCTTCATGAAAGCCCTGCAATACTACTTCGCGGAGGAATGACTTCTATGTAATGCAACCTATCCTTAAGTGTTGGGGTATTAGGGGGAGAAGAACCAAGCGTTCGTCTAGGGGCAGCCAGCTGCCCGCCAACCAAGTAGGGTTAAAGGAGAAGGAAATGTCTAAAGAAACCAGGAATAAGCTCGTCTCATGTTTATTGGTGTTAATTTTGCTGCTGCCAGCCAGCTTAGCCGGATGCAAGACTGAAACGAATGCCTATGCCCCTGAAAAACCTCAGCGGCAGACCGTGGATGTCGATGCTATAAAGGCGAAGTACGAAAACAGCGAGACAGTGACCTATGCCGCCGGCGGGCTTGTAGTCGAGCGCGATCATGAATTTGTAATAGAGACCGGCTTCGATTTAGGAGAATCAGGTTTCGAGAAGTTCACTGAAATAGCAGCGCTCTATTATGATAAAGAATTGACACAAGCAGTACCAGCCAAGTACCGTTTCACTAGTGAGGAGCACAACACTTATGTTATATATCCTCACGATACACCTGGACGTTATGCTTACTCTGTCGACGGACATTACGATTATGGATTCATAGACGGTTCATATAACCTTTTCCCCAAGGAGAAGAACACAGACTGGGGAAACACCGAGACGATGTACTTGGCAACCTGGATCGACTTTGCTACCAGTGAGCCCCTCGAAAAACCAATCGTTCAGGTTATTACGGTGAAAGGCGAACTCCCTACACCCAAGTTATCTGTGGAGATCAAAGACGGCTTGGTCCGGTTCGTTTGGGATGAGATTAAGGGAGCCAAGGCTTACTACATTGTGCAGTTCCATGTATATGATGATGAGACATCAGAAAGAGCTCCTAATATTTCTAGCGGCATGGTGATAAGCCAAGTCACTGAAACCAGTTGGACCAGTAGACTAGAAAATAGCCCACTAGGGATCAGTCTGACAAACAAAGACTTTTGTATCTACAGAATCTCTGAAGATGACTGGTTGAACCCACATATCGTCGAGATATATGAAAGTGAACATGACCCTTCGGAAGGAGTCGTGTTCGATGAATACAGTAAAGAGAAGTACTTCTGTGTGATAGCTGTCAATGACGAGGGCTCCTCGATGTACTCTCGTTTGATAGATGTTAAGGATGTCGCTCCGCTTGCACCATATACAAATGCATATTATATGCAGAATCTCACTGGTGAAGGTAACGTGGATCGTGTGCAGGGAGTCAATAATATGCCAAGTTACCGTTGGATCGTGATGTGCGACGGTAAGCTTTCCCAGAGGCTGGTGGAATATGATTTTGAGGCTGTAAGCGAAAGGACAACAACCTGGTACAGGTACGAGGATGTCATCGAGGACGGCGAGTGGTTTACGCTTGATATTCTGGAAATTCCCTACACTGTAGAAGGAACTGGTTTTACAGGCACATGCTCTATTTTTGATTACGACACGGTAAACTGGGAATCCCAGCTGCAGCAAATCGAGAAACGCCAAGAAGTCCTGCGCAGCAAGACCGGCGATGTCAAACGCGATGTCGTGATCGATGATGAGACAGTCGAGCCTGGCCCAGGGCCGGATGACGGCGGAAGCGGAATCGTCGATAACCAGACCATCATCACCGCCAATAGCGCCTTGAGCGAGTATCTGGCAATACAGATGATCGATGGCGTGAAGGCAATCGACCTCTCCGATTTCAACGAAGCTATCGACTCGGCTTACCTGATCGATGCTTTCTCCGAGGCTCTCTATCAAAACCCGCTGGTATTGGGTATCTCTGGTGCCCGGGTATCATCGGATAAAAAGACGCTCTACCCGCTCTACGAGGACGATCAGGCTACCCGCGAAGCCAAGCAGAACGAGGTCAAGGCTGAGGTCGGCAGGGTGGTGCCGCTTATTATCACCGCCTCGATGACACCGCTCGAAAAAGAGTTTGCGATCAACCAATACCTCTGCGATACCGTCGAGTACGATATGGCAGCATTGGACAACGCCATCCTATATGACTTCAAGAAAGTAGACAGCCAGTACTACGACTCCTTCACTGCCTACGGCGCCTTGATTAACGGTGTCGGGGTCTGCGCCAGCTATGCCGCAGCCTTCAAGCTTTTAGCTGATGCCGCCGGGCTGGATTGTGTAGTTGTGACCGGATACCTGAACGGATCGATGTCGCATGCCTGGAACCGCGTCAACTTGGGCAATGGCATCTGGGCGGCTGTCGATTCCACCAACAACGATAACGATTACATGCCGAATGTCTTGGTCAACGTTCCTGACCGAGCCGCCGCCGCAGCCTTGGTGGAGGATGATTCCTGGGTCATGGACTCTGCGAAATCCCTTTACAGCAATGAGATCGATACGAACGAGTATTACCGTGTGGTGGGTTTGTTCTTCGACAGAGAGGAAGTCGTGAGCCAGATTGTGGACCAGCTTAAAACAAGCGACATCGCGGTCGTGCGCACCGATTATATGCTGACCGAGGAACAGTTCTATGACATCGGTAAAGAAGTAGTACTGCGTACCGGTAACTTCGACTTAGCTGGAACCTATTGGATGGGCTTGATCTTGATCACCAGCGATATCTCGATATTCGAATAACCTCCATACTCCCTTCTGTTGGCATCCAGGCTTCAGGTGGCTAGGATGCCGGGGCGCCCTCCAAGACCGGCTTGTCTTGGAGGGCGCCTTTTTGTTCTTATCCGCATAGATCCTTTTTTATAGACACAGGAACCGTCCCCATGTCTACTCCATGTCTACTCATAGGAGGCCTTGCCGTTTTCCACCTTGAAGAGATGCGTGTCGCCTTTGCTCATGAACCCGCCCGCCATCTGCTCGACTGAGACGTCTCCCCTGCCGATGATCGAGCTTAAAGTGAGATCAGGATCCCAGCCAATTTCGGCAACAACGCAAGCAAACGAGTCGTTGTCGTAGCGTTTGAAAACCGCGTAGCCTGAGCTTAACTCGTCATATTCATAGGCATTCTCAGTATGGATGAACTGGTACAGCCTGGTTCCGTCAGGCAAGATGACGACCTCGAACTCGCTCTTGTTCACAAGCTTGCCGGCGCGGGTGAACGTGATCGTACAGCTCAGTGTGAGGTTCTGG
>WRNE01000107.1 GCA_009776725.1 Coriobacteriia bacterium | reverse complement strand
TGCATGGGATGCTAGAGGACAAGGCGATCCAAAAAGTCCTCCAAGACGAACGTACCGCCCAGCAATGCGCC
The DNA here is from genome assembly GCA_009776725.1 of Coriobacteriia bacterium. Lineage (GTDB taxonomy): Bacteria > Actinomycetota > Coriobacteriia > Coriobacteriales > UBA8131 > WQXZ01. The sequence goes on along the minus strand of WRNE01000107.1, from coordinate 4,001 downwards.
GATGCTTTGGTCCGGGCAGCCAATAAGGCTGGCGGGGCAGACAACACAACTGTGATCGTCATCGATGTCATGACAATCGCACCGGTAAGGCATAACTGGCTGTCGCAGCTGTCTTTAGGCCTAAGGGCTAATCCAGAAAAAAACGACAAGGGCTCTTCAGAAGACTCAAGTAAAAGGCTGCCTGCAACTACGGCATTCAGTGTCCGCAGAGGGGTTTTGGCTTTTCTTATCGCGTTCGTTTTATTAGTGGGCAGCACTTGTACCGGCATATATCTATATGCAGCCAACTCCGCCTATGTGATTGCAGAGAATGGCCATGTGATCTTATACCGTGGCTTAGTCGGCGACGTCTTTGGCTTTAAGCTGCAATGGGAGATCGAAGACACAGGCATTGTCGTAGACGACCTCTATCCCCCTTTGCCAGAAAGGCTTCGCCAAGGCATCCAGCTAAAAAGCTTGAGTGAGGCCGAGCAGCTGGTCGAACAGTATCGGGAACAGGTAGAANGCAATACCAGCGAGCGCTAAGGGCTNTTNAAACCNAAGGAAACAGATGAGTCGATGTATGCGTCAATGAAATATAGCAGTGCCCGCTTGATGCTTGCCTTAGAAGAGGACATCGGGGTCTAGCGATGACTCGGCGAAACATCGAGCTGTTATTGTTAATCGCAGCGATGCCTGTGCTCTTGCTTCTATTTGCCATGGCAGCTTTAAATGATTCAAATGAAATAACAATTGCTAGCCTGGCGCTGCCGATCAGCTTGTTTATGGCCTTTCTAGCAGCGCATATCGCTGTCCGCCGTTTCGCGCCGGCAGCCGACCCTGCCCTTCTCCCCATAGTACTGATGCTTTCAGGCATTGGGATTGCTTTTGTAAAACGCCTGGCCCCGTCTTTGGCTGACCGCCAGACACTGTGGCTCTTTTTATCGATCGTGGCAATGGTCGCTGTTTTGGTCTTAGTGCCTAACATCTCGCGCCTGACCGACTATAAGTTCACTTTGATGGTGGCTGGGCTGGTTTTGTTGCTCTTGCCGGCTTTTATCGGGTCTGAGATATACGGTTCCAAGATTTGGCTGACTTTTTTTGGCTTTTCGTTCCAACCAGGTGAAATCGCCAAAGTCCTGATTGTCTTGTTCCTGGCCGGTTATCTGGCAGACAACCGTGAAATGNTGTCGGCGGGCGGTCGGAATTTCCTCGGGATCCGTTTTCCNGAGCCCAAGGCGATGGTCCCGCTNTTGACGATGTGGGCATTAAGCCTGGTCATTTTGATATTCGAGCGGGACCTAGGGTCGGCATTGNTGTTTTATGGCATATTCCTGGTGATGGTCTACATCACTACTGGCCGCTTGGTCTATGTCGTCGGCGGCTTGGTCTTGGCGTTTGTCGGCTGTTACACCGCCTATCGCGTCTTTAGCCATGTCCAGTTGCGGGTCAGTGTCTGGCTAGACCCCTACTCCGACCGTAACGGGGCTGCCTACCAGCTTGTCCAAGCCATCTACTCCCTCGCTGACGGTGGCTTGATCGGCAGTGGGATCGGTAGGGGCATGCCGAGCTATATCCCTGTGGTCTATTCGGACTACATCTTTGTGGCAATCGCTGAAGAAATGGGCCTTTTAGGCGCTAGCGGCGTGCTTATGCTCTACATGCTGTTTGCCGTCAGAGGCTTGACCATATCGGCTCGGGCAAGAAGCGATATCGACTCGTTTACTGCGACAGGGCTGACAGCCTCAGTCATCTTGCAGGCTTTTGTCATTGTTGGAGGCACGACGCGGCTGATTCCAATGACTGGGATCACCCTGCCCTTCATCAGCCAGGGCGGCTCGTCATTACTGGCAAGCTTTATCATCTTGGGGCTGTTGCTGCGGGCTGGGGACAGTGGGACCGGCCATCAAACCGAAATGATCGGGGTGCCTGGGGCCGAAGGCGGGATACTAGGCCGCCTGACCCTCGGCAAGCGTTTGACGTTTTTCACACAAGCCCTCTCCTGCTTGCTGGCGCTGTGCATAATAAACACTAGCTGGTATATGCTGTTCAACGCCCAGTCGATCCGCAGAGACCCCTACAACAGCCACACAATTGCCCGAAACACCAATATCCCTCGCGGGGCGATCCTTAGCTCGGACGGCCTGGTTTATGCTTACTCAGCCCTAGACGACCAAGGGCTTTGGCAGCGTTATTATCCCCAAGCCTACTCGGCTGCCCATATCATTGGCTACCAAAGCACGACATATGGGGCGTCTGGCATCGAAGCCCGCTATTCGGAGACCCTTGCCGGCAATAGGGATTTTGCAACCTGGGATAGCGTGGTCAAGTCGATGGCTGGGAGCGAGCAGCCTGGAAACGACGTGCACCTGACCCTCGATTCGCAAATCCAGCAGGCAGCCGACCAGGTACTGGCAGGCGAATACGGGTCAGTAGTAGTCCTAAACGCTAAAACGGGAGAAGTACTGGCGCTCTCTTCGTCTCCTGGCTTCAATCCAGCCGAAATCGACCTGATACTGGCAAATACCGGTGACGACGGAACAGGCCTGGGCGGCGGCTCCAGCAACCTGTACAACCGTGGCACACAAGCGCTCTATGCCCCAGGGTCGACTTTTAAAGTAATCACCCTTTATGCGGCGCTTGACTTCGGGGTGGCTACCTTAGACAGCCAGTACAACGCTCCTCCACGTATTGAGATCGGTGGGGCAGAGGTTACCAACTTCCATCTCAACGACTACGGGCGCTTGACTCTAAAACAAGCCTTCGAGTTATCTTCAAATACAGCATTTGCGCAGGTAGCCGACCAGTTAGGCCCTTATAGCCTGGTTCGCGCGGCTGAGCGTTTCGGCTTCAACCAAGCCATTGACACAGATTTTCCCATCAATGTTTCGTTGATGCCTGACCCTGGAGAGATGAGCCAGTGGGAGACAGCTTGGGCAGGGGTCGGCCAACCAGTAGGATCCCATCCCAGCCCCGCCGGCCCTCAAGTGACGGTGATGCAGATGGCTTGTGTTGCCGCAACGATAGCCAACAACGGCGTCATGATGCAGCCTCATCTGGTTTCGCATGTGACAAGCACAGAGGGCTTTTTGGTCTGGACAAACCCACCGGTCTCAATGGGCCGTGTGATGAGTGTAGGCACAGCCGAGCAAATGCAAGTGGCCATGAAGGGCGTTGTGGACCAGGGGACTGGCACAGCAGCACGGATCTATGGGTACGACATATATGGGAAGACCGGTACCGCCCAGACCAGCAATGCCGTAGAGGACTCTTGGTTTATCGGTTGGATCGAGATCAATGGCGAGTCATATGTGGTGGCAATGGTCTTAGAGCAAAGGCCGACAGGGACTTCGGCTGAAGAAGTCCGCTCGGTCTTTCAGTCTTTGATCAGGGCTTATGTGCAGTGAGCCTCACAAATAGGAGAGAGTTTGTCTTCAACCGTTATAATGTCTCAAAGACGATTATTAGGAGAGAGCAGTGATTGACAGGTTATTTGGCAATCGATATCGCATCATCGAGCGCATCGGGATAGGCGGGATGGCTGAGGTCTTCCGGGCAACTGATGAAGTACTAGGGCGCACAGTGGCAGTCAAACTAATGCTTCCGCAGTATGCTGCCGATCCGACGTTTGCTGCTCGATTCAAGCAAGAGGCCCAAGCAGCCGCCAATTTGCAAAGCCCCTATATTGTTAATATCTACGACTGGGGACGAGACGATGTAGACGAGACTTTTTACATCGTTATGGAGCTTGTCCGCGGTACTGACTTAAAGTCGGCGATCAACCAGCGTGGGGCCTTAAACCAACGCAAGGCGGCAGAGATCGCCTCGCAAGTCTGTGCAGCGCTGATCGTTGCCCATGGCTACGATATTATCCACCGTGACATCAAGCCCCACAACATCATGGTCCAGCCTGACGGCAACGCCAAGGTCATGGATTTCGGCATTGCCCGTGCCAATGGCAGCGGGATGACGCAGACCGGCAGTGTTTTGGGCACTGCCTATTACGTCTCCCCCGAACAAGC
>WRNE01000106.1 GCA_009776725.1 Coriobacteriia bacterium | reverse complement strand
AACCTCATGTCAACTATCATCTGGAATACTTTTGAGGGTTCGAAGTCTTGCACTATGTTGATGCCGGTTGCCTCCATGAAGTCCTGCACCACCAACCTAGCCAGGGTTGCGTTAGCCTTTCGGTATCGGGTCTTCTCCATCAGGAACGATTCGACATCCGAAACCGGCACAGACACATTAGACTCCATCCGGGTGAGCAACACTTCCTCTTCGTCTGTCAGGGCGCGCAGCTCGATCTTACAAGGCGTATTCTCGGCGACGTACTGGTACCAGAGACCCTCGTCGTCATGGATTGCCAGACGCTTGAAGAGCGGTTTGAGCTCGTAGAACATATCGAACAAGCCATAGAGCTCGTCGGCGTCGGCGCCGTCCCACTTGCAGAAGTCGTCCATCTTCTGCGCCGTGAATCGGAAAGCCATCGGCTCGCTGGTTCATTGCTCGAAGTAGATTACCAGCGAGTCCGTGCCCTCCCGGACCAGCTCGGCATCCATGTCACCCACGTGACGAGCCACGATGTCAGCAAGCTCGTTAAACTCCCTGCCGTCCCTCAAGCTCCCTTTATAGAAAATAGTCAAGCTCACATCTCACCAGCTTTCATGATTGGGTAATCTATCAGCAATTCAAAGTTTAGCTTTCATCTCCGAGTATCAAATCCACGTAAATGTTGATAGGCCCATCTCCCCAGTTCTCGATCGGTGAGATCTGCATCGCCAGGTCGAGCTTCTCGACATCAATGGGCTTTGTGATGGCGAATTCGAACTGGGCGATTATCCGAAAATAATCCTCAAACTCGGCATATGCGGGGATATAGTTGTATCGCCTCGAGCGGTCGATGACCAGCCCTTCGGGTATAGGTATGTCGGGAAAGTCGGCTCTGAGTGCCTGCACCCCCTCACTGGAAGTGTATGGATAGAAACCTGCTGACATCGAAAACCTATTTGGCTCGTTTCCAAGGGTATGTCGAATAGTCGGGTTGAGGTAGCCGCGGAGGTTTATCTGCCCGCACTGCTCCGGTATGTCAATGAGCTCGCTGATAGATTCGCCGTAGAGGAGTATGGTAAGCCCCTTCGAGGGCCCGCCCGAGTTTTCAATAAAGAGATACTCTTTCCCGTTGTTGTGTACGGTAAGAGTTTTAACATGGCACCTAAGCTGTGGCAGCCCTTCCCGAATCAGCTCGTACGATCCGTCCCCTGGTCTCTTGAATAGAAGAATAAAAGGGTTAATGTCCGCTGGGATTGGGTCTCCTCTATACCCCAGTAATCGCAACATATTATATAGACGCTCATCTGCGGAGGCGTAGTGCATTCCCCAGATCGTGTTTAGACCCGCTTTTTTAGCACTGTCTGCAATTAGTTCCAACAGGTTGTTGAACTCGCCTTGCCGGATTTCGCCTTTCTCCCATTCACGTATGCCCGCGCCGACTATCGTTGATCGACCCAATTGGTAGCTGCGGTAAGCAAGCAAAAGGTAGTCGCTATCAAATATGCTGGTGAGCAGAACATCGCAAGAAAGTGAGTCAGACAAGGTCTTCGTAAACCCCTCCTCATCCTCAATACCGCCTTGATTAATAGAGACGAAACCCGCCTCTCCATCTGTCTCGTAAACCTCTAAAGCGATTTCATAATCATCACCATCTTCCATCGCTTCATAACCTAAAGCCTTGAAACATTGATGCATTTTATCTATGAGATCCTCTTTACTCGGAGCCGGGAAGAGGTAGATTCTATGTGATGTTGTTCCCAAGTTAGACTCCCAACGTCTGTATTACCGTGAATAGGATCAGATATGCGAGATAAGCCCCGCCCGCTTTTGTTGTTCCTATGTTAGCCCCAATGCACTGCACATTACCATTTCAAACACTTACTTTTTTTTAGTTAGCTAGAAGGTGTGCGTACGAATCCATCAACCAAACGGCTTCATAAAATTCTTTTCACTGTCTGATGCATTGATAAACATCATTCTCTCTGTCTCTGCGTAGCCTTCGTCCCAGTTGGATATAGGATGAATGCGTACCATCAGCGGAAGCTTTGGCGAGCCCTCCACTTGCCTCATCCTCAACTTAAAAGTGACTAAATAAGATAAATAGATTACAAAGGCTCCATACCCTCTAATGCTGGAGTAACGTTTTTCATCGTCGATCAAGATCCCTTTGTGGATCTGCGTGTCCGGAAAGTCAGCCCTTAGGCATGTCGTTCCATCCGTTGTTTTGTAGGGGTAAAGCTTTGCCGACAGGTTGAACTGCTCGGGCTCGTTATCGTTATCTGAAAGTATCGAAGGATCCTTGTAGCCAAAGACCTCTACGGATTCGTATTGGTTCGGATCTGTTGCTGCCAGCTCAGCCATCTCGCCTGCCAGCACCACGGAGAATCCCTTTGAAGGGCCGCCAATGCTTTCTATTATCACAGAATAGTAAACCGGTGGTGGTGGATAGTTATTGATTATAATAGCTAGATTTTTCAGTATACTTAACTTTGGCGGCCCATTTCTGACGATTTCGTAGCCACGCTCCTTGGGGTCGACCTTCTGAAACCGCATGACCCGTGCCTCGCCGAAGTCGATGGGGTCCTCGTCGCAGCCGAGCAGACCGAGAATGGCGGATAAGCCGTCGATGATATCCATCCCGTCCTCCTCGCCGATGACGGACTCCCAGATCCCGTCGAGCTGGCTAGCACTGCCCTCTTCTTTAAGGATAGGGTGCAGTACGGTAATATCGCCTTCCTTCACAAACTCATCTAGCTCGTAAGAGTATCCGACTGCCAATACAGCGGCTTCCTCTTTTGCTTTGCTTGTGTATGTAAGTTCAAGGTAATCGCTGTCGTATACATCAGCGATCAGCACGTCGCAGCCCAGCGAGACAGCCAGCGAAGCAGGGAGGGTTCTTGCATCGCCGCCGCCCTCCTCGTCCAGCACCATGAAGCAGGGCTTACCCTTCCGACAATAGAGCCTGGCTGTGACATCGAAACCTTCCTCGCCCCGCACAGCCTTGTATCCGTCAGCCTTGAAATGCTTTCTTATCCCAGCAACCAGCTCTTTTTTTGTTAGCGATGGGAAGAGGTAGATGTTGCGTTGCGTCACTCCCATATATCACCAACCTCCATTTCCGCCTTGAAGTGCTTCTGGAACCTAGCTACTAGCTCCTTCTTCACTTGATCCGGGAAGAGGTATTTGTTCTGTAGGGTGGATCCCATGAGACTTCCAATCAATAAACTGGCAATCCGTTATAAGTACAACATGGAATAATATCAGGATCAACACAATCCCTCCGAAGTTTTTTGAATAAAGCAGTCAGCCCACTTTGGTTCCAGCAATACAAGCCTGTTAAAAGCTAGAGCAAAAAGGCATCTCCAGTACACCGATCCAAACACACTGCCTAAAAAAAACAAACTAGAGTGAGCTATCAATGGTTCAGTTAGAATTACCACCTCACCAATGCGTCTAACCACCGATGCACTAAGGAGCAACCATGAAGATGAGCAGCACAGGACCACTTCTCTCCGAAAACGATTTCAACGATCTGGAAAGCCAATTTGGCCTGAGACTTCCAGAAGACTATCGCCGATTCATGCTCGAGCAAAACGGGGGATGGCCTGAAACCGACTGGTGCTTCGACTTCACAGAGCCTAGCACGGGAACGATCACCGATTCGGTGCTCATGGATTTCATGGTTTACTACCCTAGTGCCGCCACAGAGCCGAAATACGATGACCTTCTAAACTGCAACAAGACGCTCCACAACGAGGGGTTTATACCGCCGAATTACCTGCAGATCGCTACTGATTCCTGCGGCAACCTGATCTGCCTCTCCACCGACGAGCAAGACTACGGATACCTGTACTTCGGCGACCATGGGCTGGAAGACACCGACACGGGCTATACAGCCATGAGCTGGATAGCTGACTCTTTCACCGAGTTCATCGATGGCCTCTACGAGTTCGGCGACAGGTATAGAACAGAGAGGTCCCGGTCGACTGACTGCTACTTGGCGAACCAAGGCATGGGCAGGGGCGGCTGCCGCCCGGCTGAGGGTTTCATCCTGCACCACAACCAAGGAGGCAATTCGCTGAGTATGGTTAAGCGCGAGGCCCACGAGCTGAACACCGGGGGATTCCCGCATCCAGACGACTATCCGAGGCAATGACAGGGAATC
>WRNE01000105.1 GCA_009776725.1 Coriobacteriia bacterium | reverse complement strand
GAAGCGCTCGATATGCAGCCGCACCCGCTTCTTGCCCTCGTCGGTGACCGGGGCAGCTGTATTGCGGCCGGTGCCAGTCGACAGCCAGGCCTGCGCCTGGGAGACGTCGCCAAGCGTTGCCGAAAGGCCGATGCGCCGAGGGACCACCCCCGTCAGCTGCTGCAGCCTCTCTAGGACGCAAAGCAGCTGGATGCCCCGGACGTCCCGCATGAAATGGTGGACCTCGTCGATGATCACATAGCGCAGGTCGGAGAAGAGCTTCAGGCTGGAGCCCCGCTTGTTGGTGAGCAGGCTCTCCAGCGACTCCGGGGTTATCTGCAGCACGCCTGCCGGGTTCTTGACCAGCTCGTTCTTCTTGGCCAGGGAGGCGTCGCCATGCCATTTGGTGACAGGTATATGGGAGTCGATCAGTAGCTGTTCTAGTCGCTTGAACTGGTCGTTGATCAGTGCTTTTAATGGGGAGACGTACATGACCCCCACCGACTTGGAGGGGTTCTCATAAAGGTCGGTGAGCACCGGCATGAAGGCAGCCTCGGTCTTGCCTGATGCAGTGCCAGACGAAAGCAGCAGGTTGTCGTCGGTGTCAAAGACCACCTCGCAGGCAGCTACCTGGATGCCGCGCAGCTCCTCCCACTTGTTGGCGTAGATGAAGTCTTGGATAAAGGGTGCCAGCCGGCTAAACGCGTCCATTTGGGGTCTACACCTCGAATTCTTGGAACTCGCTGTGGATGTCCTCGTCGGAAAGACCGCCCTTGGCCATCTCGAAGCTGTTGGAGCCGAGGACATCAGCCACGCTCATATGTGTATTCTGGTGCAGGATGTTCACCAGCTCGATAAAGTCCCTGATTATCTCGCGCGGCGTGATATGGGTCTCTGCCCCGACTCGGTTATACTCCACCGTCAGAAAGTAGACCAAATCGTCATGGCCAAGCATCGGCTCGTACCCATAAAGCTGCGCATGGATGGCCATGAGCTTCTCCACAAGTACATACATCTCCTCTTGGCTGAGCATCTCCAGCCGAATGATCGGTGCGGTCAAGTCGCGCAGGCCGTCTGCTGCAAAATGACCCTCTGCCAGCCGCGAGCGCAAGGCCTCGTAAGAGAAGACGCCGCGGTACTTGTCTTCCAGGCACTGGGGGGTCCCGCTGAGCAGGAAGCCGATGTGGCGGGCCTTGCCTTGCAAGACGTCGTTATAGATGGTGAGTATCTTCTCGTAGTTGTTCTGGCGGGTGATGGAGTTGGGGATCTTGTAGATGTTGACCAGCTCGTCGATCAAGACCAGCAGGCCCTTGTAGCCGGCGCTGACCAAGAAGGCCGCGAATATCTTCAAGAACTCGTACCAAGTCTCGTCGTTGACGATGAAGTTGATGCCGAGGTCGGCCTTGGCCTCGCGGCGGGAGGCGTACTCGCCCCGAAACCAGCGCAGCACGTTGGACTTCAGGGCAGCATCGTCTTGCTGGTAGGCCTGCCAGTAGCAGACGATCGCCCTGGCGAACTCGAAGCCGTTGACCATGCCTTCCAGCGAAGATGCGACTGCGTAGATCTGCCTCTCCACCTCGCGGTCGAAGTCGGTGCCTGCCAAGTCGGTCTGCGTCTTGACCGATGCTTGGACGCCCGAGATCCACTTCTCCAAGATCAAAGGCAGCGCTCCCCCGTCCAGCTTGGACTTGGTGGAGAGGTTTGTGATCAGCTCTTTATAAGTGGCCAGGCCCTGGCCCTTCGTGCCGGCAAAGCGCCGCTCCGGGCTCAAGTCGGCATCGACTACCGCAAAGCCCTTAGCCGTGGCGTAGTTGCGGATCGTCTGAAGCAAAAAGCTCTTGCCGCTGCCATAACGCCCAACGATGAAGCGAAAGGACGCAGCCCCTTCTGAGATCATATCGATGTCATTTAAGATAGCGGCAATCTCCTGCGCCCGCCCGACCGTTATGTACTCCAGGCCTACCCGCGGGACCACCCCGCCCTTCAAGGCGTTGACCAGGATGTTTGCGATACGCGTCGGTACCTGGATGCCTTGGCCTTCCCTACTGTCCATCTCTCGCCACCATTTTCTGCAGCTCGGCTTGATACTCCTCGTACACCTTGACTACGCTTGTGCCCGTCATAAAATCCTCATCTATATATACAATGTTGTCGTTTACCTGGTCCATGGCCTGTTCGTTGATGGCATCGACCAAGACCTCCAACATCAGCCCGCGCTGGTCAGCAAAGGCCTTCAAGTCCAAAGCCTCCCCCGCAATCAGTGCCAGCGCCTCCAGCTCGGTCGGGCCAAGCGCCTCCCTCAGCCGCTCCCAGCGCTTGTCTTCAGATCCCGCCGTTTGCCCTTCATGTGGAGAAGCCCCTGGCTCTTCGCTTGCCGGTGCACCCGTGGCTTCAGCCGCCGGCTCGCCCGGAGCTTCAGCCCGCTCGCTCGTTGCCTCATCGCCCGCTGCCTCGCCCGGGGCCCGCACCTCCGTCGGCTTGCCTTCGCCAATGTCCAAGGTATCCTCCACGATCAGCCGTCCCAAGGTGCCTTTTGCCTCTTCTCGGATCTGCGCCAGGCTCAGGCTGTCGACATTTACCACGATGCGGGTCGACTCTTTATAAAAAGCCTCCACAGCCTCTTCGATAGCCAAGTCGAACTCTGCAAAAGAGATCCCTTTGCTCTCCAGCATGTAGACAAAGGCACCAGGCTTGGCTGTTATCTTATAGGTGTAGCCGACCTTTATACGTAGACAAGCCTCCATCTTCTTCAGCAGGTAGCCGACCAGCTCGCTTCGGCTAAAGTCATAGACCAGCGTGCTAGACGTCCATCGGTTGTTCGTGCAGGTGTAGCTTTCGTTGACAGAGATCTCGACTGTGCGGTCGGTTTGTGTTAGCCAATCATAAAACACAGCATTATGGAACGGGAACCATGTCGATTTCGTCTTTATCCCCACCCCGAAGACGTCTTCTAGCTTTTTGTCTTGGTGGCTGGTAAACTCACGCATCCAGCCAATCACAAAGGCAAAACAGCTGTCGACCGTCTCGCGGTTCTCCGACTGGTAGAACCGCGACTTCAAGATATTATATGAAGAAACCCTGTTCCAAAGCTCAAGGCGGTCGGTCTTCTCCTCCTCGAAAAGAAAGACCTCCGGATAATAATCATACAGCTCGTAGCGGGAAACGAACTCGTCGAAGGTATGGGGCAGCTCGTAGTAGATATGGTAGTCTTTCAGCCATCGGGGCAGGTAGTTGTCAAGGGTGGCCTCGTTGCCCCGGAGCGCCTCCCAGACCGTCATCAGACGCTCGAGCCCGTCTACCTGGTCTTTCACACCGATTCCGCAAAGCAGCTCGTATATATGCAAGAAAACATACGAGACAGGTGCCTGGCGTACCGTGCCCTCTCGCACATAGCTTCGCCAGGTAAAGTAAGTACGCAGCTGGTCATAGCTCATCTTCTGATACTGTGGATAATACATCGAATACTCTGCATAATCCCAATAATCATCGGTGAAGTCTTCCATGAACTTGGCTTGTATGTAAAACGCCCAATAGCTATTACGGTTCTGCGTGCTGTTAGAGGCCAAATAGCGCATCTCGTGAAACTTATCCCGGATCGGGTCTGCCTCCCGCGCTTGTATAGTCTGGGCCGCAGACCCTAGCCGCAAAGCACTCCCGGCCTGCCCGCCAGCCGCCTCGCTACAAAAACCCAAATCGTACTCTATCTCGGCAAAGTCAGAATCGACCAGCTCAAAGGCCTCTTCCGAGTCGTCAATTGCGCCAGGCGCAGGCTCCGGAACATCATTCAACAGCTTGTTCCAGCGCGGAGGCAGGGCAAACGCCTTGTATTCCTTCTGATCGCTCATCTTCTCCCTTGACGCAAAGGTCTAATAAAGCTGCCTATACAGTTTAGCGTTTCTATCGCAAAAATGAAACAAATGTTCTGTTTTTGATATACAGAGGCCCCGGCTTGCTATCGCGAGGGTGGTTAGCGAACCTCTCGAGGGCCTGAAAACCCATCTGCTTCTCTATACCACCCAAAGCCCTTCATTTATGTGGATAAGAACGCCGCAGTTTCATTACAAATGTCGTGGTGCGGACGGGCAGCCGAGCTGGTCTGCTGAAGATTGACGATAGGGTACAATTTTTCCGAGCAAATTCGGGGGTAAATTCGCAAACTCATCGCACCACACATCATAAATATGCCATATCCAGGGTAAACGCACCAGAAAGAAGAGGCAGGACCGGTGGAAATGCACGAAAA
>WRNE01000104.1 GCA_009776725.1 Coriobacteriia bacterium | reverse complement strand
CCACTGTCTATAAAAAACTACCATCGCATGGATTTATAGACAGTCGAACCGTCCCCCTGCCTATAACCCCCTGCCCTCCTCGAAATATGACCGGATGAAAACGTGAAATCTGACCGGTTGGTTTTGATAAATATGATCGGTTGAAAACGTGAAATCTGACCGGATGGTGTATAATTGATGCGAGGTGAACAGAATGAAGAACCCCGACTACATGCCGCGTATCATAGACAAAGCCATCACGGATAACCTGAAAGCCTTCGGGGCTATTTGCATTGAAGGCCCAAAATGGTGCGGAAAGACTTGGACATCAGCTTTTCATAGTAATAGTATGATCTATATCGGTGATCCGACAAACAGCTTTCAGAACCGACGCCTTGCTGAGGTGTCACCGGAGCTAGTGCTGGAAGGTGAGATCCCTCGACTTATTGACGAATGGCAGGAAGTACCACCGATATGGGATGCTGTCCGAAATGCAGTGGATATGAACCCGCAGAAGGGGCAGTACATCCTGACCGGGTCTGCCACGCCAAATCGAACGGGTATTTTACACAGTGGCGCTGGCCGAATAGCCAGATTACGAATGCGTCCGATGTCGCTATATGAATCTGGAGACTCCTCCGGCTCCGTTTCACTAGAAGAGTTATGTAACAACATATTGGCTCCAGCCATGACCGGTGATGTAGATCTCAAAAAACTTATAGAACTGATCATTAGGGGAGGATGGCCAGGAAGCATCAGTCTGCCGCTAGAACAAGCTATGTTACTACCAAGACAATACTTGGATGCGATTATCGCTGACGATGTATATCGTATGGATGGTATTAAGAGAAACTCTATGAAAATGCAGCTGTTGTTGCGCTCCTTAGCCCGTAACGAAAGCACTACATCATCTAATAACACGTTAAGGAATGATCTTAAGTCCAATGATGATGAAAGCATAGACCAGGAAACTGTTGTTGAATACTTGGACATTTTCAAGAGATTGTATTTAACTGAGAATCAACCGCCTTTCTCTGTTGGGCTACGATCCTCTATCAGGGTTAAGCAGGCGGAAAAGCGCCATCTGGTTGACCCGTCCCTAGCATGTGCTTTACTTGGTGTAGCCCCAGACGCATTACTAAAAGACCTGAATACTCTAGGCTTTCTTTTCGAAGCTTTATGCGAGAGGGACTTGAGGATATATGCTGAATCATTCGGTGGCAGGCTTTATCATTACCAAGACTACAAAGGTCGTGAGATAGATGCTGTCGTCGAGCTGCCAGATGGTAGATGGAGCGCATTTGAGATTAAGCTAGGAGCAAACCAGATAGATGTCGCTGCGCAGAATCTTTTAGCTATTCAAGATGAGATGAAACATGAGCAAAGCAATCAGCCACCAATTGCTCTCTGTGTCATATGCGGCATGTCAAACGCAGCATACAAGCGTGCCGATGGAGTCCATGTCGTGCCGTTGACAGCTTTGAAGAATTAGTTAGAGCTAGTGAAGCTACTTCCCTCCTGACATAATGCAATTGAATAATCAACTGTAACTTCTTAATTGTAACCATGTATTATTAAGATCAATCTGTGCGTCTATTCGCTGTGTTAATATTTCTATATCATTACAATCTTTCATGTTAGCCAAATTTGCTATTTTTTCAAATGTAGATGGAAGTCTATTTTGTGTAGCAAAGTACCTATTATCAATAAGTGTGAGGTTTCCTGGAGTAGCTACTTGTTGAAACTCAGCAACTGTAGTGATTCCTCTTGAAAAAAGCAGCTTTAGCAACCCATCAAGTTCTCGACGTGAAACAATAATGTTATTTTCATGGAGAATTGAAGGTAAGTTTTCTGCATTTAGAGGGTTTCTGCTTTCGATTTCCAGATTCTGCTGTAAATACTGGAGCTCATATCTAAGAAAATCAAAGTGTTCATCAACAGCGCTTAAGTAGCTCGTTATAATTTTAAACTGCTTGCGAACAGCTAATGTCGTCTTCTTCTCAGGTTTATACCCAAGTTGATGCTCAATTTCACCCCAAGCCTCTTCTATTATTGTTCTTAATTGAATCTCAAACCAAGGTCTATTCTCTTCTGGGATGCAACTATCGACTAGTTGAACTATATAGTGTATAGACAAATAACCACTATCTTTATGATCTACTTGGATATCGCCAAACATACCCAGTAACCCTACTTGAGACTGGTTTAAATATGCTTTTGGTGGATCTATTGAGGAGATTCTTAGCCGTGGTTCACTTAACAAGAGCTTGTGAACAAGCAGTAGATCTTCAAAGAAAAACGTTACAATCCTAACCCCAATTGTATCTGACATCTTTTTTATGCTATTCTTTGTTAATCCATCAGGAAAGCTGTTTGGCTTACGATAGATTTTATCTTCAACACTCTCCGGTCTTTTAATACGACTGTAAATCCTATGTATTGGAGTTGGGACAACAAGACTGCCGGCTTCACGCCGTACATTGTCCCATATACTAGTGTCTTTCCAAGTATCTGTTATCTGCGTAATCTCTTTTCGAGTTGGTACAAGCACTTCGTTGTAATACTTGGCATATTCGTCATTGAACGAAAAATCTTCCATTATCCCTCCGACTGAATTATCCTGCTTTAACCATCATAGTATTCTAAATATTAGCTACGATTTGTCAAATGCTAGTTAGAGTCTAATGACGAAGACGCATGCAATCTATTATGCTAGTTTGACGATTAATATGACAATCTCTTTATAGATTTGATAATCAATTCATAAAGCACACCCCATCTTGTTCGATGCCTTGTTGCAGCTTGTCTTTAATAACGCTGCTAGTTAGAGCTGCCCTCGTAATCAAGTCAACGCGTATAGACAAAGCCTCAGACAGTTTCTGTTCAGTGTCTAGGATATCGTCTGGTCGATATTTAAGTCGGCCACCTATATACAAATCTAGGTCACTATCTGGTGTTTGACTGCCTTTGGCAAATGATCTAAATACCACCACATAACGCAAGTTGTCGGCATTTTGCAGGATAATCGGAATCACCTTCTGGCATATTTCATCGAATGTGATAGTTATGTAGCAATACTAGCAGACACCAAACAGCGACGCCCAATCAATACATGCTATCCTACCCACATCAGCCAAGCGGATAAGCCACAACCCAGGGTTTATCCACATAAACAACCCCGTAAGGAGGAGGAACATGGCTAGTGAAGCAGGGGAGAGGAGCGTCTCGCGGCGCGACTTTCTCAAGAAGACCGGCGTGCTCGCGGCTGGAGTGGCGGCGGCCGGGCTCGTCGGTTGCGATGACGGCAACGAGGAAGACAAACCGATCGGCGGCCCGTCGAGCAATATCGATCTCGAGAACGTCACCTGGGATGTAAGCGGCGATGTCGTGGTCGTGGGCGGCGGCGGCGCGGGATGCTCCTGCGCGCTGGCAGCCGCCGAGGCCGGGTTGACCGTCATACTGCTGGAATCGTCGGCCGCATTGGGCGGATGCACGGCCTTGGCGGTCGGCTCGCTCACCACCCCCGGCTCGCAGATGCAGCGCGACAAGGGAATCACCGACTCCGCTGAAGCTTATCTGGAAGACGCCAAGCGCATGATCGGGGAGAGCGGTGTCGCCCGCTCCGGCGAGGACTGGGCGATCTTCGAGATGCAGGCGGCGGAGGGCGGCAAGACCATCGACTGGCTGGTCGAGCATGGCGTGACGTTCAACGGGCCGTTCGTTTACCCCGGCCACACCAACGACCGCATGCATATGCTGACTCCCAACACATCGGCCTGGCCGGGCATATTGCAGCCGCAGATGGAGGCCGCCGGCGTCCGGATCTTCTTCGACACCAAGGGCATGGAGCTGATCGTAGACGACGGCCGCGTCGTCGGCGTCATGGCCATCGACCAGATCACCAAGCAGGAGCTCTACTTTAGGGGAGCCAGGGGCGTCTTCATCGCCACGGCCTCGATCGATGCTTCCTACGAGATGAAGATCAAGGCCTACGCCGACCCCGACATCGCCGCTGGCGACGCATCCTGCGCCTTCAACGACGGCCAGGGCCTGCGCATGTGCCAGAAGATCGGCGCCGACCTGACCGGTTGGGACAGCCCCGCCGGGCAGTCGCTGCGCGCCCAGGCGCCGAGCGTCAACGTCGGCGTCTACGGCAAGCAGTCCTGGATGCCCTTCGGCATGATCACCGCCGGTGCGATCATGGTCACCAAGCAGGGCAAACGCTACGCCAGCGAGGACATCGGCGGGCAGGAAATGTC
>WRNE01000103.1 GCA_009776725.1 Coriobacteriia bacterium | reverse complement strand
TGCATCGGTACTCCTTAACGGTATAGAATTCTTTGCTATTACAATTCTAGTAATTCACAATATAACAAGTAGAGAAATGCATAAGATATCAGATAAATGTATTGTTATGGACATCAGAAGGTTACCCTACGCAGTGTGATGTGGGGAGAGCCTACCTCGCACGTCGCTTGTGCTAACATCGGAGAATCATACTCACGAAAGAAAAAAGAGAGGTGGATAAGAAATGGCTATAGACCCGAATGTGCCAGTGAGCAACCCGGAGCTGGTTGCTGCGATCGAAGCAAGCCTAAGCCAGCCCAACGAACAGACGAGAGCAGGTTTTTACAAAGCCCTGCAAAACGCACAGTTCCTGCTACCGGTGACCATGGAGCCGACGCCGGGGTCTGCGGATGCCGATGGCAAGGTAACCCTGGAAACCGACACGCAGATCGGTCTTATCACCATCTCAGACAACCAGGGCAACGCCTACCTCCCGGCTTTCACAGACTGGCAAGCATTGAAAGCCTGGCGAGAAAAGCCCGACGAGCGGACGTTGGTTGTCACATATGAGGATGTCGCCGGAATGGTTGTCCAAACCGAAGGCATCGCCGGTATCTGCATCAATGCCTACACCCATTCCATTCCGGTATCGCGCGAGCAGATTATGCGAACAGCAGCAGCCCAAGCGGCGCCTGTAACTGTCGCGGCAGGAACCTCGGTACTGACCGGCACGCCAGCCGAAGACCCCATCGAGCTGAAGGCGGCTGTCAGCCAGTATCTGCTCACACAGCCTCACGTGCGCAGGGCCTGGCTGGTTCTGATGTCAAGTGGCAATGATCTCAGCTTGCTGATTGTGGTGGATCATTCCGGGGATAACCGCCAGACTTTCAATGGTATCGCCTCGGTGGCAGTGCCGATGCTACAAAAGGGTCAAGTGCTGGACTTCACCCCGGCTGACAGTGAGTTAGGGAAGCAGATCGCCAACGAGCAACCGCCTTTCTACGAACGGTAGGGGAGTATTGGCGGTAGCAACCAAATAGGGATGGGTTGCAGTCAAAAGCATTGGAATAATCTGGACTAGAATGTACTATGACGATACTTATCGCTTAGTATTGGTAGCATGTTGATAAGCTTTTCGTCTTTGTTTATATCCCAGCTCCAGTTTTTTAGAATCTCCTGGACAGCTATTAAGTATCTTGAACCGAATTTCTTTGGTTCTGGCAGTGTACCAAGCTCTATCTTGTTCAAAAGCTCTTCCATCTCAGGGATGATATACAGTTCGATTTGCCTGACAGTCGCCTCCCGCTGCTCGCCTCGGTTGATAGCCTCGATCTCCTCGTGGCAGGCTGTAATCACCTCATTGATGTCTTGTCTGAATTCCTCGATCGAATAGTCCAACTCAATCTCCCTAATCTATGTCTTGATGTGAATGCACACATTTAGTAGTTTTGGAATCACCTCAGTAATCATTAGTATACCTGGTAGAAGAGTTCTGCATCTATCAGCTTTGGGTTGCGTCTCTCTGACTCGAACAACATGGTATCCATTGCCGAGAGGTAGTTCACTATCGCATCGCGTATAAAATCGACATCGCCTTTAGCTGCGATTGCTTTAGGTCTTATCTTCGAAGTTATCTCTTCTGGTAAATCATTGATCGCTGGATACTCAATGTAGTGTGATGCTTCGTCTTCTTCTACGTTGATTTGAAACTTATAATATAGGAGTTCATAAGTTGCAAGATCATTAAAGCTCAGCAAAAATTGGACAATTAGGACTGCACCAATATCAAGGTGATCCAATATTATATCAGGCAACGCTGTCATATTCTGCGCTTAATATAGACACTATTCTTCGTTCTTCGAATATTGCCATCTAGAGTTTCTATAGTATAAAATATGTTTTCTACTATCATAGAGCTCCCTATTTGAGAATAGCATAGACTACAGTGGTTAGCTTTTCATTTTTCGGATGTCCCAGCTCCAGCTTTTTTTAGTATAGCTTGAACTGACATGAGATACCTGTCACCTGGATCTGGAAGCGAACCGTTGTTGATCATCTGGAGTAGTTTTTGCATTTCCGGGACAATAAACTGATCGATCTGTCTCACTGTTGCTTCCCTCTGCTCACCACTGTTGATTGCCTCGTTATCCTCGTGACAGACTGTAATAACCTCTTCAATGTCTTGTTTAAATTCCTCGATCGTGTAATCCAATTCCACCTTCATAGTGGTTCGAGTTATCAAGCCAAAAAGATTGAATAATTCGCTTGCTTGTACAGAGCATTTTCATGTTCGGTCGTACCCAAGATGTTTAACATAGCTTGCAGATTTGTCAGAAAGTAGATCGATGATAATTTGTGTCAAGCCAGCCCAATAAATCGATTAGCTTTTCATCCTTGTTAATATCCCAGCTCCAGCTCCTCAAAACCTCCTGTGTGGACTTGAGATATCTCGAACCATATTTAGCAGGTTTAGGCAGCGTTCCAAGTTCTATCATTTCCAATAATTGTTCCATTTCTGGNATAATATATTGTTCGNTCTGACTCACTGTCGCTTCCCGTTGCTCACCCCTGTTGATTGCCTCGATTTCCTCATGACAGACGGTGATAACCTCTTCGATATCATGCTTGAATTGCTCAATCGTATAGTCCAAGAGTTCTCCTTCTTGATTCTCAGAAACTGTCAATATCCAAGTAGCAATTCTTTTCAACTATTTTATACTTACATGACCTTTTGATGGAAAAGCGAGTAATATAGCAACTAAAAAGTAGATCGTTGATAATTCGTGTCAAGACACCCTAGCAAATTAACTAGTTGCTCATCCTTGTTGATGTCCCAGCTCCAACTTTTTAAAATCGCTTGGACTGTCATAAGGTATCTGTCGCCTGGCTCTGGGATTGTACCTATGCTTATGAAATGGAGCAGCTTTTCCATCTCAGGGATAATAAACTGCTCAATCTGTCTCACCGTTGCTTCACGCTGCTCACCAAGCTTGATTGCTTCGATCTCCTCGTGACAGACTGTAATTACCTCTTCGATGTCCTTTTGAAATTGCTCAATTGAATAACTCATTGCAACCTCCGTGTTAGGGTCCTAGTTTTATCGGTGAATAAATCTGGTAACCGCCTCCCGGCAAATCCTCAATACCACTTATACCGCCTTCTACAACAACTGAGCCTTTAGGTATAATGACCTCGACGATATACTCAGCAGTGTTGTCAACTAGAGCGAGTTGCGAGATGGGATCGTCAACTAGGCTTGTTGTGAAATAGTACCCATCTGGTCCGGCGCTACCTCCATAATATCTATAAACTACTAGATCCTCAGCGAGCTTTGTCACTCGAGCACTTTCCCAATTATCACCAAATGCTTTCCTAATACCATCATGATATCGTGGATCAACAAATTTGTTTAAGAACTCTTCATTGGTGATATTGAAATCTAGATTTCGGTATATATCTGGAATACGTCTTGCATCTTCGGTAGCTTTAATGCCTGTGCCAATGCCCTTTGCGTCATCGGCGTGCTCCAGATCGTCAAGCAGACCTACCCCCTTTGCGTCGTCGGTGTGGCTAGCGACATCGTCAAGCAGCCCTACGCCCTCGGCTTCCGCTCCTTCAAAAACCAGAATGCGTCCCTTGACCTTGACCAGGTTCTTGACTTTAATTGCAAATTCGCGGAGGGTAAGTATGGTTAAGACGATGTCGGGAGTTATAGTTCCTAAAGCATAGAGCGGGCTTTCGTCCCAGTCGTCGGCGAACTGCTTGGCAGGGTCCTCAAACAACAACCTCCAATCACCTAATACCCTAGTGATGCCACTAGTTTGACTCTCCATGTATTCCTGCAGCTCCCGAGGGGTGCTGCCCGCTTCGATGGATNCTTGGTAGTAGATGCTGTTCCGCCACATCTCCACTAAGCCGCCGATGCCTTTAAACATATTAACTATGCTGTCCCAGCAGCCGCGCAGGTAGTCCCAGATCTGCTCGCCCTGCATCAGGTAGATGTCCATTTGCCTTTGCTGTTCGGTGGTGAAAGACATGTAAAGCACGTAAGCCTTGCTGGTGTACTCGTTGTCGGTAGTGGAGTAGCGGTTCGCCATAGCCTGGACATCCCACATGCTGGTGATCGCCCCGTCGATATGGCGCTGGATGGAGCCGATCTCGTCGTTCAGCCTGCGGGAACGTTCTATTATTGTGGCATCCAGTGGGATACCATCGATCGTCATGCCCATTGAAGCCGAAGGATCGCGGATGATCCTCGACTGCAAGTATAATGTGTTGATATT
>WRNE01000102.1 GCA_009776725.1 Coriobacteriia bacterium | reverse complement strand
TCTAAGATGACGATCGGGTGGTTGGCTGCAACCACGTCGATCAGCCGGCGCGAGCCGAAATCGTCGCGCTCCGAGAAGATGATGCGAGCGTCCCCCGCGCCGCCCTCCTTCAGCGATGTGTTGAAGGCCTGCATGTTGATGATCATCACCGAGATGTCGGCGCTCTCCGCGAAGTCGTCCAGCCGCCGCAGGTTCTTGGAGTCGTAGACGAAAAAGTCCAGCAGCTTGCCGTACTGCTGGTAAAAATGATCCCGCGTGGACTCCAGCGACTTATACACCCCCTCGCGAATTGCCACCGACGGAACGACGACGATGAACTTGGTCCACCCATATTGGCGGTTCAACTCGAACATCGCCTTGGTGTAGACATAGGTCTTGCCGGTGCCGGTCTCCATTTCGATATCCAGCTGGCAGGCTCCGACTTCGACAGCAAGCTCTGCTGACTCTGGGATCTGATGCAACGCTTGTATACGCTGGATGTTTTTAAAAGCGTCTGTGGATAAACCATGACAGGGGCATTTCCGTAACCTATGGTGCTTGCTGTGTTTATGCCGGCGAGTGTGCCGGCCCTGTCGCTGGTCGGCGCCCCTAACTCGCGTAGGTAGCTTAAGGGGTCGGCTTTGGGTTGGCCTTCGAATACATCAACGATAGCCTGCACGGCATCGGTCTGGAAGGGTTGGATACGGTACTTGAGTTCCATTGGCTTTGCTTTAGCCCTGCTTACACTACCCGGCGATCGGTGTCTGGGCTGTAGCAATGGGATTCTCGTGAGGTAGTATTCCGACTAAGGCAAATCATCTTTACTTACTATAAATCCAGCAGCTTTCAGCTCTTCTACTAGCCGATACTTCCAGGCATCACTCTCATCCATTGATACATAAAGTACTCCATGTAAATCACTCGGAATCTCGATATCGCCTTTTACTAGCGCGCAAACGTGTCCTGAACCAAGCTTAGCAATCAAGTAACCGTGTTCAAAAACAACATTTTGCCTTGCTCTATTATGTAAATCCTCTTCATTAATAGCCTTTCCTACATCACAGGATGTATATATAACAATAGCATAACCCACTACATCTGTATACTCCTTGAATTTCTCCATTATAGTTTTACCCATATTAGGTTGCTCGTGTAGTATGATGGCTTCAAGTTTCAGTGTTTCCACTAATCGAGCTACTTTCTCTTTAGCACCATCATCATGCCCATGAACAATGAAAACCTTCTTTGAATTGCTATCTGAAGCGTATTCTTCCTTTACTTCATCTATTTGAAGATCATGTGATTCAACATAAAATAGCATACTATCGTTAAAAAACTCATCATCATCGTATATTGCTTCAAGAAGACCTATCAGATCTGAAAGATCAGCAACATTTAGTGCATAAATAAGCCTATCAATTAGAGGGCTATCCCCCAAATATCTGCCAGTTAGAATTCTCAGCTTATTTATCCAAGCCTTCTTCTTTGTGACAACCTCTTGCCTTATAAGATCCTCAGGAGCCTCTGCAGCATTAATAGAGAGATCATATATCATTGCCTCAATCTCTCGCTCTTCTATTTGAATCTCATATCCGGTTTGAATCATCTGTTCTAGTCGTTCTCGAATATCCATGAACCCTCCTTCATATTACCCTGCACTCGGTGTCTGGGCTATAGGTTTTGAACAGCTCCTCGAAGTTGGCGATAGCGCTGTCTTCAGCGAAGACGCTGTCAATGAAGACTGCGTACTTAGGCTTCAACTTGGCGATCTGCTCGATGACCTCGGTGTCGATAGCGGTGTCGAAGCAGGCTAGCAGCTGGTTGACGTTGATGTTGAAGATCTGCTTGCCGTTGATTGTTAGCTCCTCGATCCTCGCGGAGAGCGGAATGCGCAGAGCAGGCAGGATCTCAAACAAGATGTCTTCAGCTGAGCGGTCGAGCTTGATGTTTTTAGCTTGGAGAGACAGGCTCTGTTGGGTAGTCTCGCTGGGAGTTGCGTAGCGATCCTCGAAGTTGGATGAGTCGATCTTTAATACCCGAAAACCGATGTCGAAGTTTTCGCTCAGGAGACCCGTCTCCTCCTTGATTTTTGTTCCGGCGCGACGGATACGTTCTTTACCGATGTCAGCAATCGTGTTATAACCTGTTTTACTAGCCTCACTTCCACTAACGGTAGTTTCTGGGTATTGAACAAGAATAAACCTTCGGTCCCCACCATCATCTGCATTAGCTTGTATAACTGCCTGAGCAGTAGTAGTAGATCCTGAGAAAAAATCAAGCACTACACTATCTAGATTGGTACATTGTCTTATGATGGTTTGTATAAGTAAGCTAGGTTTTGGGAAATCAAAGACCTTGGCACCAAGCAGGTCTCGAAGTTCGCGTGTGCCAGTATTTGTAAAGCATTCTACATCCATTATTGAAGAGAAGCCAGGAAGATTCGTGGAAAGCTCTGAAAGGAAAACCTTTCTCCTCGGTCTTCCAGTGATTTCACTAGGCCAAATAATCCGATTATCTTGAATCAGTCTTTGTATTGTTGACTGATCATACCGCCAACCCATTTCAGGGCAACCATAATTTATACCTGTAGCTGGATTAACTAAATCATAATGTAGGTTTGGGCGGGCTTGTGCTGATGCAAGACCAACCATATTTGCACTAGCCCAGTCCCCTCTCGAGTCATTATCTGGATTTGTATACTGTGCTTCATCTCGATCAACTCCATAAAAAATCCTATTCCCTGGTTTACGTGTATAAAAAACGATATATTCGTGGTCTGTAGAAACTCCTGAATTATTCCTGTTGTCACGGTTCTGTCTGCTTTGCCATACAAACGGTGCTATGAAGTTTTCCTCACCGAAGACCTCGTCACAGATCTTTCGTAGCTGCACCGACTCGTTGTCATTTATACTTTTGAAAATCGCCCCGTCGCTGGTCAACAGATCCTTGGCCAGCAACAATCGTGGATACATCATCGAGCACCAGTCGGAATGGAAGCGCCCGTTGCTGCTGAGGTTTTGGACCAGCCGACCGCCTTCCGGGTCGAAGTCCCCGCTTTTATCCCTATAATCTGTGGCGCTTCGGGAGTAGTCGTCGTCGTAGACGAAGTCGTTTCCGGTGTTGTAGGGCGGATCGATGTAGATCATCTTGACCTGCCCGGCGTAGTTGTTGCGCAGCAGCCTCAGGGCGTCGAGGTTGTCGCCCTCGATGTAGAGGTTCCGGGTGGTGTCGAAGTCTACGCTTTCGGCGCGGGCGGGGCGCAGCGCCTTGCTGACGGGGCGGCGGGCCTCCAGCTTGGCGGCCTGCTTGCCCGGCCAGGTGAACTGGTAGCGCTCGGCGGGGCCGTCTGCGAGGTCGTCTGCCAGCTCCTGGCGCAGCGCCTCGAAGTCGATGGTTTGGCGCAGCTCGCCGCTTTCATCGGCGACCTCAGTGACTACCTGCGGAAAGAGCCGGGCGATCACATCGATATTCGCGTCTGTCAGGTCGGGCGTGCCAAGTTCTAATTTATCCATCTCTCCCGGCTTCCACTATGTCTGCTTATCACTGAATGCTCCTTGCCAATGCGGGTCTAATGATATCGCAATTGCTGTAATTGACTGATTATGAATGGTTGGGGATAAGAATTGGGTCTTGGCTGATCTTTAAACGAGACCTTTCAATGCTCAATCCAGAGATGCTAAACTAGGAATGTGATGCTCGCGATAAAGATCGGGCGCACCTAAAGAGTTGTAAGCGCTAGACTGCATCTAGCGCTTCTTTTTGTTCCGGCGTACCCGCCGCGCCACCCTCCAGCACAACTTAACTTGAGCAACTGCAGCCTTAGCGGATGATATCATCCAGCAAATTCAATGCTCTCAAGATAGTCTTCCACCATTGTCCCTAGGCAACAGCGAATAGTTGTGAAGTATTGTGGCCATTTTGTGTTGAAATACCTACCTACCAGCTTTGCGGTCACCTCTGAAGGATGGACACCTCTTTGCCGCAATGCCTTTATGTTCTTGTCTATGCTTTGTAAGACGAGAACTCGATCAGTTCTCAGCCGATCACAGTTTAAGTTCAATATTTCAATTGTTCTGCTAATCAGTTCATACGTCGTCTCATATTTATTATCAGTGAACTGCACAACCTCGCAAGCTATAGGGTTGGGCATAAGCTCTCCCGTGCTTTTGTTGAATGTGAACAGATTCGGAGAAGCCGGTACATCAAGGGGATTAAGAAGATAGCCTTCGCAAGCTTTGGGCAATCCCCCTTTTTGATTCATATGATTTTTATGTGCATCGCAGGACAGGTTTCGTGGTAAAGGGTATATCC
>WRNE01000101.1 GCA_009776725.1 Coriobacteriia bacterium | reverse complement strand
TGGGTTTACTCACCTGGCGATACCTCGCTGAACGAATATGAGGATCCAGGCGTCAACGGCCCGAAATTCAGCCCGGGAACACGCGAAGGCCAGAGCACCACACGTATGAATACACCGATTTATGACGGATCTTCTTGGTCGCTCGGCAACGTTGGTGCCTGCTTCATCGACTTCGACGCCTTCGAGGAGTGGAAGACCAAGTTCTATACGCTTACCGGCCTCTCAGCCAGCACAGGGCAACCGACCCGAGCCACGCTGGAGTCGCTAGGTATGGCCAACGTAGCCAACGATCTGGCAGCTATTGGCAAACTAGGCAGTTAAAGCAAGGCACAACTCGACAGATGCGAGTTTAGGCAAGGCTGGGGAAGGAGACTTCCCCAGCTGCCTATTTGTAGAGAGGTTGGATCATTCATGCAGGTAGATGTTGATAACATAGCCTACTCGAGACAAATCGACGCGACAACCATCAAAAGGTCTGGCCAGAGATCTGAGGATAAACACAACGTGTTGAGAGAAAGCACAGTTGATGTTTACATCAATAATGTGCAAGCGATGCGCATCACCTGCACGCCTACGAACGTTTACGAGCTAGTGGTTGGCAGGCTTTATTCGGAGGGCTATATTTCATCGATTAACGATATTAAGAAGCTGGATTTCGCGGGCGATCTCTTTGAAGTCAACATCCTGTTGATTCGGGAGGATGCGCCAGAGNATAAAAGCCAGGCGCATTTGATANCAACGACCGGTGGCAGCGGCGAGGTGAGACGCAGATATGCTTTCAACGAGAAAACCTATGCAGCCTATGGCCCGGTTTCTTGGGATAAGAAAACCATATTCAACCTATATGATAGCTTTGCCCTTGATACCCCACTACATTCCCTGACAAAGGGTACCCACAGCTGCCGTCTTGCGGTAGACGGTGAATTAGTGTTCATCGCTGAAGACATCGGCAGGCACAACACCATAGACAAAGCCGTCGGTTATGCGCTCATGCATAACATAGACATCAACCGCACTATCTTTTTCTGTAGCGGGCGGTTACCGGTCGATATGGTTTCCAAGGCGATTCGGGCAAGGATTCCCATACTGGCTAGCAAAGCAGCCCCGACTGACCAAGCTGTGGTGCTGGCTCAAAAATACGGCTTGACGCTTATCTGCCTGGTAAACGATGAGCAGCTCGTGGTTTTCTCCGGTGNGGATTTCGAAAGCGAAACGNCCTAAGCCNTAAAACTACAGTCAATCTNCCAACCAACCTCATTCCAGCAGCGATATCGCCTCGTCCAAGAGCTCGTTANACTGCTTGAGGTAGCCACGCATAGTCTCAGCGGAGTGTGCGGCTTTTACACCTGGAGAGCGAGCACCGGCATGCTGGAATTGATAGTAGTAATTAGCGGTCTGGTAATTCTCTCTGGCCAAGTCTAAAACGTCCTTGCTAACTCTGCCGTCGTTAGAGCGACTTATGATCAACGCCCTTAGTGTTTCGAGTTTCTCTAGGCAATCTGATTCCAGCGACGCCATCTCATCTTGCCTCTGCCAGATGAATTCCCGCATCTCTTTGGTATTACTTATCCCCTGGCTTTCATGGCAGGTAAGGCAAAAGCGCATGGCGTTCTCATTAGCGATAGGCGAGCCAGATGAGTCATGGCTACGGTACGATGCACCGTCAGCATCACTCTCGTAGGGCATGTGACAGGAGACACAGCTCAAGCCGAGCCTCTGGTGTTCGCTGCCTATGAACAGTTCTATGTCGGGATGCCCTAANTAGAAAAGNTCANTACCTAGTTCATCATCATGGATGATATAGATGCCGTCTTCTTCTGCAGCNCGTCTCAAGGAGTCGGCATCGCTGCCGTAACGATAAGGGTCAGCCTGGTCAAGATCCATGCTTTTACCGATTAGGTAACGCGGCCAATCACAGGTCGCGTTATGGCACTGACCGCAAGCGGCGATCTCCGGGTCGATATCGGCAAGATAGGCCGAGGCGAGTCGCACATAGGGCTCGAGGGTTGCTGCCGCGCCATCAGAAGGCACTCCGTAGGCATGACAGGTCCTGCATGAGAAAAAGTCAACCACCTCGCCGCTGACCTCGCTGTAGCCCATGTTGTAGATTGCTTCGCCGTAACGTTCGAATAAGGCGTTAAACTCTGCGGTTTTGCAGGAAAGACAGGGTGCTCCGATATTCTGCAGCATGGGAGATGACTCAGTGTGAAACCTTAAAGCCGCGTGGCTGTGGATCTGGCCGTTTTCATCACTAAATGTACCGCCCGATACAAACGAGGCATATTCATTGGGATATAACCGCAGGAACTCGCCAAAGTAACGAGGAGCAGAATCAACATCCACCCCGCTTCCTGCATTTGAAGGTGGGCCCAACGTGTCGTCATCTGGCTTGCCGAGTGTACATGCGGTGCAAGCGAATACTAATGCAAGCACAAAGCAAACAATACCAGCCTTTATCGGAATCCTATTTCTCATGTGCACTCCCTTGGCTGCATGAAGTGATCAACCTAAGCTATGCATCAAAGTAAAGTCAAGGACAGCATAGTTAGCCCGCCAGAGCATGTAGATGATGTCGCCTCCCTGGGTATCCGGGTACTTGATGAGCTCGATGACCCGGTTGCCTTTATAACCCCACATCGGGCCGATCACATATAGCTTGTCCGCATCCCAGCCCATATAGACGAGGAGCGCCTTCATCTCGGCGGAATAGCCTGCGCCTCCGCAAGCCAGGAAGATCGGCTTGTCTTTGGGGAAGAGGTCATTGATGACCATCATTGACTCAAGATAGTTTTCCTTGACCGCCACGATGTTGCTTTGACCATCTCGCGTGACATCGAGTAAACATGGGCCGGCGTATGCTCCTTCTACCGGAAGAGCCGAAAGGGTGGCGAGATAGGGTAGAGGGGTTATTTTAAAACCTTCCAAGACATCTGGAAGGTTCGGGTCGCCACCTATTGCGCCAAAGTCTGCAGGGTCGATGAACATACGCATGTCCCTGTAGACTACATCGTCTCTATTCAGATAATCATCGATATTATCCATATTGATGTTGAGGTCTACACCGAACTGGTCGTTCGGATCGGGACTAGCAGGCAGGAGTGTAGCTGGAGTATCAAGCCGGTCACTGCCATCGTCGCTGCAGCCGACACCATAGAGTGACGCGGCTACTGACATCAAGCCGAACGCAGCCCCTTTGACGAAGCTGCGACGCTGCATAAGCTCGCTTGACCGCGTATTCATGCTGCCTCCTTTATTTCAACTATTTGCACAAGGTGATTCGATACCGGTTCATAGCATTGTTTGATCTCGTATTCCTCCAGCTCGAAGCCAGCAGCCAGCCAGGCATCGACGCCACCTTCCAGCATCAGGATCCTAGCGGGGTCGAAACCTAGGTCAAGCAGCAGGCCGTAGAGCTGCGATAACTCGTGATCATCGGTGGCGATATAAGCCACCGTCTTGTCTCGTGGCAACTCGGCCTGACGACGTTGGACAAACCTGAATGGGATATTCCTCGCACCGGGTATGCTTCCCGCTGCATACTCCAGATAGGTCCGGGTGTCATAGACAATACATNAGCCGTCATCGATCAAGGCTTTGAGTTCGGTCGGGTTGGTCATGTTGCCCGCTGGTATCTCAATCACAGGCAATTCAGAAACCTCATCTGTGTCAGAGGTTTTATCCTGATTATCTGTAATGTCAGAGCTAGGCTCATTGGCAGGAGCAGTGCAAGCTAGTTGGCTAGCTACGGAAGCAGCCAGCAAAAGCACGAGCAAGGCTTTGAGGATACTGCCTTTTTGCATGTTACAAAGCTCCTAATGCATAGCCTAAGGGCGATAGGCAGGGTAGCTAGAGCCGAGCAGTTGCTGGGCCTGTGAGTCTGATATATCGGCATGATAAAACAGCGAGTAGAATTCCTTGACCTCTTTGACCATATNAACGTCATAGCTATCGGGATACAGCAGG
This sequence comes from Coriobacteriia bacterium, assembly GCA_009776725.1. Lineage (GTDB taxonomy): Bacteria > Actinomycetota > Coriobacteriia > Coriobacteriales > UBA8131 > WQXZ01. The sequence goes on along the minus strand of WRNE01000101.1, from coordinate 376 downwards.
TTCGCGACCCATTGCAGGCCGAGCAGGCGGTTGATGGAAGGCGGCCGGTCGATCCAGGGGAAAGGCGAGCTGGGCATATCGTATACCCGTCCGTCCTGCACAGCCTGAACCGGCTGCCAGAGGCTGTCGGATCGAATCAGGTCGGCAGCGCCGCCACGGTAGCTGGAGCTCCAGGCGATGATCACCTCGGGATCCCAGGCCAGCACCTGCTCCATCGACACATTCGACATACCCACTTGCTCCGTCGTATCGACTATAGCGACATTCCGGGCGCCAGCCAAGGTGAGGATGAAAGCATGGGGAGAAGTGCTGGGCTCGGTCTGGAGGCCATCCGATCCTTCAGCATAATAGACAGAGACCCGCTCGGATTCGGGGA
>WRNE01000100.1 GCA_009776725.1 Coriobacteriia bacterium | reverse complement strand
CTACGAGTCGGTCGAGCCGTATCCGCTAGTGGAAGATGGCGATTCGATTAACCCGGGACGCACGACCAAGATGCGTTTCGGCAGTGTCGCCAAAACCGAAGATAACCCCAGGGGCGAGGACATGTCGGTGTTGCAGGTGTCCAGCAGGCTGACGTTGCGAGGCATTCCTGAGGAGGCTTACCGCTATGTCGTTAACGGCAAGTCGGCGATCGGCTGGCTGATGGATCGCTACATGGTCACGACCGACAAGGCATCCGGAATCGAGAACGATCCCAACGAGTACAGCGACGATCAGCGCTATATCGTCGACCTGGTGAAACGAGTGGTGCGGGTGTCCGTCGAGACCATTGAGATCGTTGACGACTTGCCTGCGCTGGACGAGATGGAGCAACCGGCAGAATGGCCAGTGGGGTGGTAGCCTGGTAGGCTTGCTGGATCGGCTAGGCGACCTCTTCTAATAATCGTTCCTTATCACTCCAAAGCAGTGGGTTGATTGAGTACTCTTTCAGTGCGGACAAATCTTCATCTTTCGGTTTTTTATCTAAGTCATTGACTAGTGTGATAAGTTTTGATCCATCGGGTCTGCGGGGCGATGTGTCGCTCCAGGAGAATATTAGATTACCGACTATGCCTCTTTCAAGATTGTTCGCTAGTCGCATGAATCTCTCGGGCTTAGTATCAGATGCAGAAAACAAGTAGTCATAATTATGTACATATGAGCTTTTACCAACGATGCTGATATCCGGGGAGAACCGAAGATTACTTTCATTTAAGAATAACTTGACATCTTCAGCGAAAAAGGACTCGACATGCGTTTGCGACATCACGAACAGATCGTTTGTAGCCAGCATAGCCTGTATCAATGCATGCTTTTTTTGTGGAAAGGTGCTCTTCTGGCATGTGACTGTCAATGCGTTATTCTTATCTAGATTTATACCAAATCTATTTAAAAGAAGATTAAGCTCACGGGTTCTTTTAGCGGTATTAATGGACATACCACTTAACTCGAGGTCAGACATGATAAACCCGTCATCAGTGAGTATATACCCGTTTTCAACCTCACTAATATAAATCTGTATATAATCGTTGTGGCGATCTAGGAATGGAGATGTGATCTCATAAGTGTTGTCATTAATCATTTCACCAGTTGTGTTGTCTTTCAGCCATGATATATAGTTATTAATAAAATCACCGATCGCGGTCATAATAAACTCCCTTGTATGTTGCCATGCGTTTCAATATGACAGTATTCACAGAACTCAACGATGGTTTGTAAGAGATTATCAATGTCTGTGAAATGATAACCTACCAAATCAGAAAGCAAATATGCATAGGAGATTCCATAGCCTTCTCGATATATATGGATATGGGGGCCAATGATTATCTTATCATCTGGGTTTTTATGCGGTTTACTCTTGTCAAGATCAAGTCGAACCAGGATATCATTTGATTGATAACGCTCTTGAAAGAAACAGCGTGTTAGCTTTATTACACCTGTGCGGTTTATATCAAGAAGGAATTTTTCTCTTCCGGATAGTGACATGGCATTGTAACTAGCTTTATTACCTTGCATCGGAATGATTACTGACTCATTCAGTTCCTTATCCATATTGATTAAGTAGTCTGCTTCACTCTGGCTAAGCATAAAGCCCCATTCTGGTAAACGTCGACATAATTAGTAAACATCAGCTGTTGACGATTATTGTACTCTTTACTCTTGATGGGCTACCGCAAAAGAGACAACATGGAGCAAAGCAGTTGATTAGCTGCTCCAAAATGACGCCAGCGCTTCAGTGCCACCTGGCGAAGGAGCTGCTACGAATTCCTATGTCTCGCAACTTCAAAGCCTTCAGCGAATCTGTCATGCGGCTTGCATATCTGTATATAAACTACGAGTCGGTCGAGCCATATCCGCATGCAGTGGTCAGCGACTCCGATGACACGAGACGTACAACCAAGATACGCTTTGGTAGTTTCAATAAGACCGATGAAAACCCTAAGGGCGAGGACATATCAGTGCTGCAGGTGTCCAGTAAGATGACACTACGGAGCATCTCATAGTCAGCATACCGCTATGTCATGAATGGCAAGTCTTCGATCAGCCGGCTTATGGATCGCTAAATGGTCACGACCGACTAAGCCTCCAGTGTCGTAAAAGACCCCAACGAATACAGCGGCGACCTATGTTATATCGTCGACCTGGTCAATTGCGTGGCACGCATATCCATCGAGACTATAGAGATTGTCGACAAGCTGCTTGCGCTGGATGAGACTGAACAACAGGAGGAGTGGTTGGTGAGTTGGTAAGAAGAATAAGCTCATGAATCATAGTCTTGTGTAGTAAAAAAAAGTATCATGTACTAAATCTCCGTGACACTATACCAAACCTTCTCGCAAACTATAAAATTCTCCCTCGAGGGTTTTATTGGGTTTAAAAAAACATTTTCCTTATGATCAAAGTCTTCTCCTATTGCGAAAATAAATACAGGTTTATTGGTCCAAAAAGTACCATCAACATAGTTTTCCGTTATGTGTTTAAAAAAAATATCCGGTATATAGTCTACGCTTTCTATTTCTGTAAAGTTGAATCTTAAGACTCCTTCAAAGAACAGCACAAGTCTTGTCCCCCTTTTTCCCTCAAATTGTGGGTGTTCTAGTCGTAGATCGCTACCCCAAATAATCTCTAATTCAAGACCAGCACTTTTCTCTATAATATTATAATAAGCTACTAAAATACTAGCATCATGTAACCCGCGAAAATTGGAAAGAAAATCAGGTAGATTTTCCGGTGTCAGAGCTATTTTTTCAGTTTCCATATCCGTAACACCCTTTCGTATAGCTTCAAATCGCTTTCTGTGATTTCTGCAGGTTTTCTTTCATAACCTTCCCACTTATGAAGGTGTACTGTCCCACGTCCATGATCGTGATCGGCATCTATTTGTCTGTCTATCACACCGTCTTTACCATACGTTGCGATGGACTTAACCTCACCATCATTCGTGAGGATGACATATATCCTATTTCTATTAGAAGACTGAGTTTCAAGTGGTATTTTTTGCACATTTGTTAGTTGGTGTTGTACGAATTTTATGTTATCCACAGCAAGCAAAGTCTTAAACTCCGTACCATATGGATTCAATCCTTTACCGCTTGCTGACCCTCTTCCACCCATATTCAACCTACCTCCTTTTTGTAATCTATATCAAACAATGTCAATTGGTTCGGGTTTGGTCTATGTTTTGCATTAAAGCGTGCTAGTCTACCCTCATACTCCACATACACGACTTTTGAATAATGATACATTTCTTGGTAAGGTGGGCAATAGCAAACCACAGCTTCAGGGTTAATCTGATTACACATTTCAATAAATCCGTCCATGAACATATCGTAGTATTCATGCGTACCAATGGTTGAAACTGCAACAATACAACCTATCTCGATTCCTGTAAAAGCAAAGCTGTAGCTTTGCTTGTCGCTCCATGAAATGGTAGGTATTACTATCAATCCACGGGTCTGCCAATATTTACCAATAATCCTATTTAGAAATGTGTTGTGCCACTGCTCTTCTAGTGGCATATCAATGTAGCAGCTCACATCAGGTGTCATGACTTGTTTGTATTGTGAAAGCCTATCAACATATTCCCAGGGTTTGCAACATACGCGTTCAAATCTACTATCGTCTTTAAAAATCCTAAAGTTTCGTTTTGGCGCTAATATCGTCAACAATTCGAACATTTTGAAATCCGATATATCTGATGTCGTTTACATCGACATTCTGTTTGGTTATGTACGATTAGTTCTGTAAATTCATTTTTAACCATCTAGTGGAAAAGACGACCAAAGTCTTTCACGATGTTTTCATCGAAAAACTATTTAGATAGGAACAATAGCCAAGGAGAAGAGTACGGCCAAAGACGATGCAAAGCAAGCCCCGGCAATGACCGGCGGCTAGTGATTAATGCAAGTAGCAGCAAGAGGGGGCGCTTTGGGTCAAGGGACGGCTATAAGCCCCGCCAGATAAACCTAAGGGTCGGGACGGCCGGGCTCGCTGCCCCCCCAGGCGAAGGACGGCAGCTTGTCTACCGAGCTGTTCGCCCGTTACCAGAGAAGCGGAAAGGCCTTGGTCTTGGCCATGATGGGGATGTACCTGAACGGGGTGTCCACAAGGAAGGCGGCTTAAGATCACCGAAGCGTTATGCGGCACGTCCTTTTTAAGCTGCGACTGTGTCTGGGCTTTGTAATGAACTCGATTCCCAGGTCAAGGAATGGAAGGCACGCCGGTTGGACAAGTGCAAGTACCCTTACCTCACAGTGGATGCCACCTATGTCGATGTAAGGGTGTCTGGTGCTGTCGTCTCCCAAGGGGTATTGATCGTGCTTGGAGCCAGAAGTGACGGGAGACGCGAGGTCATAGACTTGATGTTGACTGACACAGAGAGCGAGTCCACATACGCAG
>WRNE01000099.1 GCA_009776725.1 Coriobacteriia bacterium | reverse complement strand
TTTCGTGCATTTCCACCGGTCCTGCCTCTTCTTTCTGGTGCGTTTACCCTGGATATGGCATATTTATGATGTGTGGTGCGATGAGTTTGCGAATTTACCCTTGTTAGATAAGAACAGGCTGTATGATTATGTTGCCAGCAAGGCGATCAGCAAAAAGAGACAGCACTATATATTTCTGGATGAGATTCAATTGGTAGAAGGCTTCGACTCGGTGCTTAACTCCATTATGATGCTTGGCAACACTGATGTTTATATTACTGGCTCTAACTCCAGATTATTGTCAAGTGAAATAAGCACTTTGATCACTGGCAGGCATATAGACCTGCATCTTCAGCCTTTGTCATTTTCTGAGTTCTATACTGTTGATGGAGAGAGTTACTCAAAGGAGGATTCGTTTAACCGCTACTTACAGTACGGGGGGTTCCCGGGGGCTTATCAACTGCTGTCGATAGATACCTCGATTGTCCATGAATATGTGCAAGCGCTCTTGCAAGATATAATCACAAAAGACATTCTAGTCAGGAAACGGGTGCAAAACATCGATGCTCTGCGGCGATTGGCATCATATCTGGGAAGCATCGTCGGTAGCCCTGTCTCTTCAAAACGCATCGCTGATGTGTTGGCAAACGAGAGGATTTCAATATCGCACAATACTATACTTGACTATATGGGATATTTGAATGAGAGTTATCTATATAGCAAGTGCAGTCGATATAATGTGACGGGTAAAGAACTGCTTCGTACTAATTACAAAGAATACGCTGTCGATAATGCTCTGATCAGCGTATTCGGATCTGAGCGTAATATTGGCTATAGGCTTGAAAACCTTGTCTACAACGAATTATGTGCGCGCGGTTTCGAAGTATTCACAGGCTGGTTATACAATGGGGAAGTCGATTTTGTTGCTATTAAAGACAACCAGCCTCAATATATCCAGGTCTGTTACCTGCTGGCAGACGAAGGAATCATCGAGCGGGAGTTCGGCGCCTTCAAGCCGATAAGGGACTCATATCCAAAACCTGTTTTATCAATGGACTCGTTTGACTTCAGTCAAAATGGGATACAGCATCAATCGATCATTGATTGGCTCTTAGGGGGATAAGGAAAGAGGCCACTGTTATTTCACTATGTGCATGTTTGTCAAATGATAAAGGAATAAACTACTACTGAGATTTCAACTAGAAAATCAATGAATTCAACTAAATTGCCCTTACGCTTAATCATTGACTCCCTAAGGATTATGCTTATAAGGTAAGTTCTTATGGGAAAACACAAACATAAGGAGCTTGATGGAGATCGACTTTGCCACCCAGAAAGTGACCGGTACAGCAAACGGCGAGATGAATGGTACATACTCGATAATGTCGCAGATCATTCATAAAAGTCTTGGTATAAATACAACCTGTAGGTTAACATATATCTTTTGAGCGTAGATTACCATTAGAAAGGGAGTAACCGATGAGTTACGAACCAAGCGTAGCTGTACACCCAGGATTAACGGTTGCGCGTGAATTGGATGCAATAGGAGAGACACAGAAATGGCTAGCTGATAGAACTGGGCTATCTGAAAAGCAAATCAGCCAGATTATCGGCGGGCTAGCACCAATTACAGCCGAAATGGCAATTAAACTCGAATACGCCTTGGGGGGCTCAGCGAACTTTTGGGTCAAATTGAATTCGAACTACCTCTTTACGAAAGAACAGCAGGAGCTTTAATAAAAAAGCAGATTCCGAGATAGGCCTTTTGTTTTTTTCGTCAAACGAACTGACATGCAACTGGGCACGTTGCCTTGTGGAAACACCAGTCATAGTCGAAAAATCATATATCTAGCAGTTACTTCGGTATAGTCAGTTGAAAGTAGAGTTTTAATGTGGAATAAGCAGTAATCTCCAAGTCTTTGATCAACTATTTGGAAACCTCTGGAATGTTGTTTTAACAATTCCTTATTACTTTATCAATACTGTTAAACTTATCCGGATTCTCATGAATACGTGTTTACAGTGCAAAACTCGTGCTATATACTTAAATTTCACAGAATTGCACGGAATTGCACGTAATTAGACTAAGATGAGGGGTATTCGAATGAGTAACACAGTGAATGTGACCATCAGGTTAGACAAAGAGATAAAGGAAAGTGTAGAAGTATTATTTAATGATCTTGGCATGAATCTTTCAACCGCGTTTAACATCTTCGCACGCCAATCTCTACGAGAGGGAAAAATACCATTTGAGATTTACGATCCATTCTACAGCGTTAAAAACCAAGCTAGACTAGCTCACTCAATTGCTGATGCAGAAGCAGGGAAGGTTACCATCCATGAGCTACTAGACGATAACTGATATGCAAAAGGCTTGGACTGACGATGCTTGGGAAGACTATCTTTACTGGCAATCACAAGACAAAAAGACATTAAAGAGAATTAATAACATCCTTAAGGATATTGATCGACACCCATACGAAGGAATCGGAAAACCTGAGCTTCTGAAAGAGGATCTCCAAGGTTATTGGAGCCGACGTATAGATGAAGTCAACCGTTTAGTTTACAAGATTGTAGATGACCAAATAGTTATAACACAATGCGGCGGTCATTACGATTAAGCTTTCTTTTGTTGACAGCATTGCTAATGTATACAGATCAATTAGCAGTATAGATTGCTATAAATAATGTAATCACCATCTTGTTTAATTAGAATTGAAGACGAGTTGCAATACTACTATGGAGAATATCGTCGATGAGCACCTACAACATCATCGCCAGCACCGACGAGTCCACGGTCGTCNCCGAATACACGCCTGAGCAGCGCTCGGCTTCCGAGTACCAGAGCGAGGCAGACCTGGAACGTGGGTTTATCCGCATGTTAAGCGAGCAGGGCTACGAGTACCTGGACATCACCGACGAGGCTGCGTTGGTCAGAAATCTGCGCCGGCAGCTGGAGGAGCTGAACGGCATCACCTTCACCGACGGCGAGTGGCAGCGCTTCTTCAACGAGGTCATCGCCAACCCCAACAACGGGGTCGAACAGAAGACCCGCATGATTCAGGACGACCCCGTGCAGCTGCTGCGGCGCGACGACGGCAGCACCAAGAACGTCATGCTGGTCGACAAGCGGTCCATCCACAACAACCGCCTGCAGGTGATCAACCAGTACGAGCAGGCCGGCGGCGCTCACGAGACGCGCTACGACGTGACCATCCTGGTCAACGGCCTGCCGCTGGTGCATGTCGAGCTGAAGCGGCGCGGGGTNGCCATCCGCGAGGCCTTCAACCAGATCAGGCGCTACGACCGCGACAGCTTCTGGGCAGGCAGCGGGCTTTNTGGGTTTATCCAGATATTCGTCATNTCCAACGGCACGCACACCAAGTACTANTCCAACACCACGCGCGAGTCGCATGTCAGAGAGCANCGCGANAGCGAGCGGCGGCGGTCGANGAAGACCTCCAACAGCTTCGAGTTCACGTCGTTTTGGGCCGATGCNAGCAACAAGACCATCCCCGACCTGGTCGACTTCACGCGGACGTTCTTCGCCAGGCACTCGCTGCTCAGCGTGCTCACCCGCTATTGCGTCTTCACCAGCGAGCAGCAGCTCCTGGTGATGCGCCCCTACCAGATCGTGGCGACCGAACGCCTGCTGCGGCGCATCGTCGTCTCTACCAACTACCGCCAGACCGGCACCACCGACGCCGGCGGATACATCTGGCACACCACCGGTTCCGGCAAGACGCTCACCAGCTTCAAAGCCGCCCAGCTGGCCACGTCTTTAGATACTGTGGATAAGGTCCTGTTCGTGGTCGACCGTAAGGACCTCGATTACCAGACGATGGCCGAGTACGACAAGTTCGAGAAGGGCGCAGCCAACTCCAATACCTCCACAGCTGTGCTTCAACGCCAGCTGGAAGACCCCGAGGCGCGCATCATCATCACCACCATCCAAAAGCTGGACGTCTTCGTCAGCCGCAACCGCGAGCACCCCATCTACCGGCAGCATGTCGTGATCATCTTCGACGAGTGCCACCGCTCCCAGTTCGGCGAGATGCACCGCAAAATCACCCGGGCTTTCAAGAATTACCACCTCTTCGGCTTCACCGGCACGCCGATCTTCGCGGTCAACGCCGTGAGCGGCGGCAACCCCCTGATGCGTACCACCGAGCAGGCCTTCGGCGAGCAGCTACATTCCTACACCATTGTTGATGCGATCACAGACGAGAACGTGCTGCCCTTTCGCATCGACTACGTCGACTCGGTCCAAGCCGGGGCGGAGATCATAGACAAGCCAGTCCGTGCCATTGATGTGGAGAAGGCCCTGGCTGCACCGGAGCGCATCAGCGCCGTGGTCGCCTACATCCTGGAGCATTTCGCCCAGAAGACCAAACGCGGGCACCGCTACGAGCTAAAAGGGCGGCGGCTGGACGGCTTCAACTCGATATTCGCCGTGTCATCTATTCCCATGGCCAAGCTCTACTACGAGGAGCTGCGTGCCCAGTTGGCCCAGGGGCTGGCTGACGGCAGCATCCCTTCCGACCGCCAGCTGAG
>WRNE01000098.1 GCA_009776725.1 Coriobacteriia bacterium | reverse complement strand
TCACAATGGTTTAGTAATAATGCAACGATTCATCTCATAGAAAGAGAAGGCATGGGATCTACCATACAGAACAGCTACCTCTTCCCAGCCCCGGGCAAGGATGAGCTGGCAGAGGGTCTGAGGCTGAGTCTCGAATCGCTAGGCTTCGACGCGGTCGAGCCCGATGAAGCGTTCGACATCGTTTTTAAGGTCAACGAGCAAGAGGGGGAGAGGAGCTACGTTTCAATCGAAGCAGGAGGCATCGATGATGTGGAGGGGTTTATCAAGGCTCTCTCCGACTCCTTCGCCTGCGATGTCCTGCATGCCAGCCTATACGACAGCGACTATCTGCAGCTTGCATACCATAGCCACTAATTAGGTCGATCAACCACAGTCGGCGTGGGCATGCCCGAGTGGGCGGAGGACGAGATCCGGCAAGGCGACTTCGGCAGCCTGCTGGAGCTACTTGACAGCGGTGTCAATCGAGAGGATCTTAAGGCGATATGGGACACCCACTATGCCTCTGCCGACGAGCGCCTATATGGCATGCTGCCTCTATTGGGACATCAAGGCAGCCCATATTCATCAGACGCCGACCCGATTGTTCTACGATATAAAAACCAGGAGACGGCTCGTATGAGGTAATTCAAGAAGGGCCGCCACGACTCCTTAGATTGCCTCGGTTGTTTAGTATGCATAATAAGCAAGTAGAGTATATGATAATAGATAACTCTGGAGGCCCATCGAAGGGGATATCCTTACTGCTATATGGAGAGTCCATCAGTGCGCTCACAGATATTCCAGAGCAATGTGGGCAAGTCATTATCCGCGGCTATATAAACCCAACTGTGCATCACACTTCATCAACAGAGCCCGATAGGTTCTCGATTGCAGCAGGCTTTTACCCATACACTTCAAGCGACGGGATGCTAATGCTTAGAGCTGACTTTCCTGACGTACCGATACCAAATGGGCTTGTTATCGACCGCTCGAAACAATACAATTATATACCAGTTTATGTGGAGTTTGAGTACTATTTCCGTATTATCGCCAAATTCGAATTCGCCATCACAAAGCCCATTGATGCTGAGAAACTCGACCTTATCCTCCAGATCTCTCCTCATGAGAACTGGGCAGAGGGGTCAATAATCCTTGATGTGGAGTTACTGCTGACCGATGCCAGTTAGGTAAACCAACAGATGTGTCTTATCCTCTGGTTCTGTTTTTGTTAATATTNNACGAGNAACTGCATCGGAAAATGTTAAAATNNNCANTGATAAGTCCCTCNGNTTATGTTAAAGTATANAGCATGGAGAGATTGTTTTATCAAGAACTACAAGAATGGAAAGCTTCCAAGCTATCTAAACCGCTGCTAGTGCAGGGTGCTAGACAGGTTGGGAAGACATACATCATTGACTCCTTCTGTAAAACCGAGTTCAAACAATACCGGCAGATCAACCTCTTCGAGGAACCGCTACTAAAGCAGGTTTACGAAAGCGAACTCAGTGCTGACAGTAAGTTTGAGCAACTGCAAATGCTTGCTGGCATAAAACTGGATGACCCACAGACTGTGTTGTTTATCGATGAGGTGCAGGAATCCGAAGAATTTATCTCAAGCCTGAAGTATTTGCATGAAAAGCATCCTGAAATGAATATAATCTGCGCTGGCTCGCTCCTAGGAGTCAAACTCAAGAGATTTAAGAGCACGTTTCCTGTCGGGAAGGTCACAATCCGGAATATGTATCCTATGAGTTTTTCCGAATTCCTGATGGCTGTGGGTAAGACTGAGTTAATCTCACATATCTGGAAATGCTACCAGGGAGACGAAAAGATGCTGCCGGCGCTACATGAAGAGCTTTTACATACGCTACGTACCTATCTTTGTGTTGGAGGGATGCCAGAAGCTGCCCAGCAGTATCTTGACATCGCAGGGGAGCTGCTGGAATTTGACAGCTCATTTTTCGATGACCTTAAAGCTTCCTATATTAATGATATGAATAAATATGTGAGAAACCAGAGCGAAGCTATAAAGATAGGGCGTATCTTCAACAGCATACCCTTGCAACAGGCTAATAATTCACACAAATTCCAATATTCAAAGATATTATCGGGAGCCCGGGCGGCTCATTATGAAACAGCTTTGGATTGGTTGATGGCAGCGGATCTGGCTTACAAGGTTGATAACATCACACTCCCGGAGAAACCGATACGGTATTACATCGACTCGGATGTATTTAAGCTATTCTTAAACGATGTGGGCATGCTCACCCATTCTCTGGGTATTGATTACAGTGACATCATCCTAGATCGTTTAGGCCAGTTTAAGGGACTGCTAGCTGAGAGCTTCGTAGCATGCGAGCTCAGGTCTGCCGGCTATGCACTTTGTTATTGGCGGTCGGAGAACAACGCCGAGGTGGACTTCCTGATTGAAGGGGAGGACGGTGTCATCCCGGTCGAGGTTAAGTCGGGTGACAATGTCCAGTCCAAGTCGTTGAACTCATATCGTCGCAAATATGATCCGCCGTTTTCTATACGTCTCTCCACGAAGAACTTCGGTTTTACCGAGGGGATAAAATCTGTCCCACTTTATGCAGCATTCTGTATTGCAGGAACCGTCCTCCACAGCGCTGCCGAGCCATCATTGGTCCGAACTCCCGAGCGGGCTTAGCATTTGTGGCGGAGGAGGAGGGATTCGAACCCCCGTGGGCTTGCGCCCAAACGGTTTTCAAGACCGCCGCGTTATGACCACTTCGCTACTCCTCCGCATGGCAAGGGCATAATGATACCCGAAATCCGCTGAGCGGTGCTTGAGCCAAGCAAATACCTTACGGTTTGTGTTATTTGTGAACAGCCCGACCTAACCGTTGGTCTTATCCCAATGAAATCAACGTGATCCGCCAATGCTTCAATCAAGGAAAGCTAATCGGGTTAATTCGAGTGTGAATAAACCTTCAGGCATTAGCATTCACCTCCTTTCTTTGGAGGTGCGCCCGGCAACAGGCACCACGCCGGTAGTTATTTCCAAAGCGCTTTCCAGCAGCCTGATGGCAGTCAAAATCTCGCTGAAGTTGGGTTTGATCTTTCTGGTGATACCGACCATCATCGGCCGCTACCTCTACGCGCTGCTTTTGATGGGCGTGAGCCTGAGCCTCGGCACCCTGCTGTCGCTCGCCGTCTCGCGCATCACCGGCACCGAGATTGAGTGGCTCGGCTCCTGGGCGGTGCTGACAGTGGGCTTCGCGTACTGCTGCCTGATAGTCGGCGTGGGGTTTCCGGTCTATCTGCGCCTGGAGTACCAGAAGGCTTATGCGATAGCGAACATTCCCATGCTGGGCGTGGCCATCGCAGCGATCGTGCTGAGCCGGACTACGGATCTGCTTAGCAATTTCAGCGATGTCATATTGTTCTTCAACGACCATCTGGCATTGCTGCCGCTGCTCGGAGCGGTTGTGGGCATTAGTTTGCTTGGCGTGTCAGTGGTCGTCGCCAACGGCATCTATAAGCAAAAGGAGATCTAGCGGGCGCAGGTTAAGGTCTTAATGTGGATAAGAGCGGGGGTGGCTAGAGGCGGCGCGATGAAGCAGCTCGGAGCTAGATGGGGCGGCCCGAGTCAGGGTTTAACTGTGTATTCTTTCTCCAACCCCGCATCGGCATAGTCTATTGCGAAGCTATATGCCATGTAGACCTCTGCGGTTTCTATGTCCACGATGTTGATGGTAACCCGCAGCTCAGAGAGGTCTTTGAGGTCTAGCTGCGGACTGAGCAGCAGGTAGACATAGCCGTTGGAATTCGGGCCGATGTAGGCGTTGCCGAGAAAATAATCCGGATCAGGGTAGGCCAGCCCATTAACCGTGCAATCAGCCAGCGTAACCGTCACATAGGCATCCGGGCGGTTTGCGACATAGAAGCTGATACCGATCCGACGGGAATTCCCGACATACGGCATTGTTGTGCCAATAGCATAGATGTCGTTTGTCATAACCTCTTTGTAACCGCGAGGAACCACTAACGATCCTTCCGGCAACAGGTAGTCCGGGCCGACGGTATAGGGGTTATACGAGTTATAAAACCCGTCATCCTCGAAAGGGCCGAAAGGCGGCTGGTCGTCAGAGGTGATATCCAAATAGTCGTCAGGAATATTCATGGGATTGCCTAGGAAACGCGCTATTATCGCGTCGTGGAAAAGAAAGACGAGAGTAAGCGCTGCAGCAACATATATCAGGTAAGCGACGATTGTCGGAACAATGGTGGCCGGTTTGGCAGCACGACCGGCTTCGACCATCAGGCTGGGCGCTGCGGTTCCAGCCGCATCAAGCGCGTCGGTGCCATGTTGGTAGCTGCCGCAGTACGGGCAGGAAAAGGAATCCTTGGCTATACGGCGTCGGCAGCTTCTGCATATCATGACAAGCCTCCACTCCCTTAGCATCCCTCTTTCATGTCAGTATAACACTTGCTTTTTTACGGATAAAACCGATGCGGCGGCGGTCCGCGCCGATGTTGTTGCCAATGCCCCGGCGATCGCCAGCGCCGCCGCTAGCTGCCAGTGCTCTGCCAGCCGCCCGTGCCGCCGCCCTTATCCACCTAACCTATATTCAGGCTACCGAAAGCAGCCCAAGTCAGGGCGTTATCGTGTAGTCTCTGTCGAGGCCCGAACCGGAACAATCGACACCGAAGCTTTGCGTCAGGTAGACCTCGGCGGTGTCCCTGTCTGTGATGTTGACGGTGATGCGCAGCTCAGAGAGGTCATCGATGTCTGTCTGCGGGATGAGC
>WRNE01000097.1 GCA_009776725.1 Coriobacteriia bacterium | reverse complement strand
CCATGCCTCTCTGGTTTCATCAGACACAATATGGCAGCCGAGACCTTGGACGGTCTCCCACTGGTAGGTATGACGAATCTCATGCGCACTTGAGCTAAATATCATATAACTCCAATAATCATCATTTAATGCATATAAGTTAACCCTCATCTGGTTTGTGGATGGAACATACCATGCCAGTACAGGAGAGTGACCTTCTTCGGGTTCTTCAAAAGTCGTATCAATCTTTGTATCTAGATTCGTGCCCATGATCCGATTCAATTCGGGGATCATCGACTCTAGAACAGCTAGCTTTTCATCTTCGCTCATTGCCAGCCATGTGGTTCGAGTAAAACCAAAACTAGCAAGGTAATCCTGAACTTCCTGTTGCATACGCAGGTCGTCTGCCCTTTCAATATCTCTAGTGATGTTATCAGCTTTCCATGAGCTGCCCAGGTCCAACACTGCATTGGCAAAGGCTCGATACTCCTTTTCAGAGAAACCAAAGGGCATAATGCCCCCAGCACTAGGCACTGGATTGATCACCTCAGCGTGCGCTCTAAAGATCTCTACCAGCTGCTTGGCATCGCTATCTAGTTCGGTAGTTTTATCAGAGCAGTCATTCTCAACTGCATAAACGTTTTCCCAAATAGCATATAGTTGGCTTTCAGTCATATTCTTTTTATCGATTATTTTATTGTGGTACCTGTTGATATCATCACCATATGATGTGATATTACTGTTTATGAAAATATCTGAGATCCAATCCCAGGCTTTGGTAAATATGTTTTTATCCCGCGAATCGTTATTTGCACGAATCAAACCAAGGAGTTGATCTTTTTTGTCTTCCCGGAAGTCACGCACAGTCATATCTTCATCACCTTTTAGATCTCTTCTGCTAAGCGATTATCCACATCGACTATATTTGTCTCAGTGTCACTGAGAAGCCCGATCGATCTGACAATCAGTATGTCGACAATTTCTTTAATCGATTTCATACTTTGGGCTATTTCGATGCTGTTCCTCTTGGTTGAACCAGCAGATAAAGCCAGATCCGCCCTGATCAGACTGTTCAGAGCGTCGTTGACGCTTGAATCAGTCAGTAGGGCTTGAAGCTCGTTTATTCTAGCATCGATTTCACTTGGATAAATCTCTACAGGTTCCACCAGCCAGACCTCCCATCACACACATCAATAAACAAACTCATCAGCCTCATCAATGCCTGAAACGTAATCTGTCAGGCAGAGGCTGGTAGCAATAGACTGTATTCTTGTAGACTCTCGAAGCAGGCTTTCTGTCGCATTGATATATTCATCAAGTCTAAGACCGACCCTACCATGAAGGATTGCTGTCGTTCTTACCGCCCGCATAATACGTAGATATTCTATTATTCTGTCTTCTACTGCATTCCCAAAGGCTTTGATAGCTTCAATATAAGCTTCATACTCTTCGTCTGTAACTATCAGATCTCCCATCTTGAACCCTCTCTTTTCAGATAGTTCTCAATTGCGACTGAAGATTGTCCACTTGGCTCCTGTATTCTGCAACTAAATGCTCTATCTTATAAATTTGATGCCTGATCTCAGTCGCTTTTCTGCTCATGATCTTCAAGATCTCGTCAAAAGAGGCATCGGCACTTCTGAAATCGTTGCCAGTCAACAATTCTGTCATCTGCTCGGCATATGAAGTTGCTATGCGGGCGTTTGTTACCGAACGGGTATTGGATGCCCGTCGCCGCTCATCTAACACCATCTCAGCGAAGACCAGTTTATGGGCTTCAATATTATGCTTGGCTTTTTGCAAGCGCTCTTGTTGGTCAGACAAAACAGCAATTTCTTTAGTCAACTCAGCAATTCTATTGTTCAAAGAACTTATTTGTCTGCGCAAGCTATTCGCTAGAGCTTGATTATCCATAAAACCAGCTTTTCCCTCTCATATAGCTTTTGCTCTTTCGCTTCTCTCTGTGTCAAACAGTGTAACATATGGTCTTCACATATTCTGTAAAATGTTAAGCCTTTGACAATATGTAAATAATGTGGAGAAGCCCCCGGCAGGCTTTTATCCACATAAAAAAGCCCTTGCCAGAGACCGGCTCTGACAAGGGCTAGTGAAAACGATGTAGTAATTTTTCAGCTGCTAGTCTGTGTAACCGTAGACTTTCTTGCCGTATTCGTAGGCTTCGTTCCAAACCAGTTTCTTCAAGTCGTCGATCTTCGGGTCTCCCACATAGCTGACCGGCCAGATCAAAGTGCCAAAAGCTCCACCGGGGCTGTATTTGTCAATAGCCGCCCGCACGTCTTGGCGCACTTCTTCCTCGTCATAGTTGGGATAGTTTCTCGGGACATGCTTGCCCCAATCATAGGCTCCCAGATAGGACATCTGGCCTTTATACTGGTCTTTTAGCGACATAATGTCGTTGGTTTCTTGCGCTGGCTCGATGTATTTGACGCCAAAGTCGATCATCTCTGGGATGAAAGGCTCAACGAATCCACAGATGTGGAAAATCACCGGAATGCCCCGCTCCATGGCTTGTTTGGCAAAGCGCGTGTAGAAGGGTTTGAAGATGTCTCTATACATCGCGACAGAGAAGAAGGGGGCACGCTCGGTGCAGGTGTCGTCACCGATGCTCCAGATGTCTGGCTTATAGGCGTCTAAAACCTTCGTGTAATAGGGCTCATACATATTGGTTACCCAGTCGAACAGCTCCTTGACTGTTTCGGGGTCCTCAGCCATGGAGACCATAGCCCCCTCAAAGCCCATCAGTGAAACCAAGAACATCCACGGCCCAAAGAACAGGCCAGTTCTCAGCGCGGTCTCGTCGCGGTTGATCTCGATGCGCTCGAAGTCAGCTTTGGCCATAGCCTCAAAGTCTAGATCGTCGCGGATAGCCGGCTTTTTCAATACATCTGCCCATTTGGTGATGTCATCAAGGATAAACACATCCGGTTCAGGCATTGCTGACCCGGCTGTTTCTTGGTTTGGATAATTGGTCACACCCCACACGTTTGTAAAACTACCGTCCTCGTTTGGGGGCGGTTGGACGAAAATCTGTGGGCCTGCCGATTTAGACGATACTTCAGGTATAGGCTCATTGCCCATGAAGGTGAAGTAAGGGACATATTCAGGATGTCCCCCTCCTGCCAATCTGAGAAAATTCTCTTTTGGTGTGATTCTTGCCATTTTTACTAGTCTCCTCCCTACTTAATAAGTAGATGATGGTCTGGTACTGTCAGCTGTGTTCTCTCTGCAATACCCTCCAAGGCTGTTACCTGCTACAACGCAACATAGCATAGATTATAAAACAAGCTTCGCTGTATAGGAAAGTTGCACTGTTGAAAGTTGGATTGCATGGGCAAATACTACGTTTGGCACTTTAGCTGTTTTTGAAAACAGGGACCAATAGCCAGATGTCACATCAAGTCAAAGGGGTCGATGTCGATTGCCCGGTTGACTTCAGCAAAGGGCCGCAAGTCTTTGAGGGCTTTGGAGATATGCCCCGGAAGGTCGCTGTCAATACTGGCTTTCACGAGTATATGCCAGCGGTATTGCCCCTGTCGGCGCGAGATGACAGCAGGGCTTGGGCCAAGCAGCTTATAGTCACTGGGCAGGTTTGCGCGCAAGAGGCCTGCCATTTCATCGATTGCCGCATGCACCAGGCCGAGGTCTTCTCCCCATACTAAAATGTTGGCCAAGCGGGAGTAGGGCGGGTAGAAAAACTCCCGCCTCAGCTCTTCCTCTGCGTCTAGGAACAACTGGCGGTCATGGTGGGCGGCTGCCTGAATGGCCACGTGGTCCGGCCAGTAGGTTTGGACGATGACCCGTCCGTCCTGTTCGGCGCGGCCGGCGCGGCCGGCTACTTGCTCGAGCAGCTGGTAGGTACGCTCGGCAGCGCGGAAGTCGGGGAGCTTTAAAGCGGTGTCGGCGATCAGCACTCCGACCAGGGTGACCTCGGGGAAGTCGAGCCCTTTGGCGATCATCTGGGTGCCGAGCAGCACCCCATGGCTGGCTGCGCCGAACTCCTCTAAGCGGCGCTCATGCCCGTAGCGCCCGCGGGTCGAGTCTGCGTCCATGCGCACGATAGGCGTGCCTTGAGGCAACAGTTGTTGCAGCTGGTCGAAAGCGTATTGGGTGCCAGGCCCCAACTGACGCAGGTAAGGCGACTGGCAGTCTGGGCAGCGGGCTGGCACGGGGAGCTCCCAGCCGCAGTGATGGCAGACCAAGCGCGGCGGATGCTCGTGAAAAGTCATGGAGGTGGAGCAGTTTTGGCAGGTGGGCACATATCCGCAGTTCCGACAAAGCAAGAAGGAGGCAAAGCCCCGACGGTTAAGCAGTAGAATTGCTTTTTGCTGCTTGTCGACGACCTCTGACAAGGCTTCTTGCAAGGCAGCCGAATACATGGTCTTGTTCCCTTGGCGAAACTCGAGTGTGAGGTCGACGACCTGTATCGGCGGGAGAGGACGCCCGTTTGGCCGCTCGGGCAGTTCGACACGCTGCATCTGTCTTCGCTGGACGGCAGCCAGCGTCTCCATCGAGGGCGTTGCGCTGCCCAGCACAAGCAGGGCACCGGTGTCAGAAGCGAGTCGGCGGGCTACGTCTTGGGTCTTGTAGCGAGGCGCCGAGCTTTGCTTGTAACTGCCTTCATGCTCCTCGTCGATGACAATGAGGCGCAAGTCCTGAAGAGGGGCGAAGAGCGCAGACCGGGCCCCCACAGCGACGCGGGCAGCTCCTGAGCGCAGCATGTCCCACTGGTCAAAACGCTCGCCAGCCGACAAGCGGGAATGGAGC
>WRNE01000096.1 GCA_009776725.1 Coriobacteriia bacterium | reverse complement strand
TAAGAGCGCCGCTCGGGTGGGTAGATGAGATTTCCTTGATGATTAACGCAGGGTTTATCCCCATGGTCTTTAAATCCAATAGCATGTATTATAGCGAATTCAAATGGAATTATCTAACTGTTGGATTTTAGACAGACCTTTCGAAAAGTAACAAATCGTCGCGGCTTTCTGCCAATGCCCTTAACCTTTTAGTGTAACCAGAGATTGAGAAGAGCACGAACTTCTCCACACGGTTGTCCCTGTTCCAAATTACCCGCTCCTTCTTCTCGAGAAGCGCCATGAACACGTCGATATCCATCAGCCTTTTTTGGAACTTACACTCACCGAATATAATTTCGTTGCCGCTGTTGTTTATCCCGACTACATCAATCTGCGTTTGCCTATCCCACCAGCTACCGACTTTGTTGATGTCATAAAGACCCTGGTTCACCAACTGCCATAATTCGCCTTGGCATATTGATTCATAAACGAATGAAACATGGCTATCGATCAACCTGTCGGATATCTGTTGGACAACATGTCTGCTTTCATTCAACTCCAGGCGTGATCTTTCTGGGTAGACGAACTTGAACCAAAAGCTGATGAAGTTATCCGTTATCTGGTAGAGTCCCATTTTATTCTTTTCAGGATTTTTCTCGGTTACTGGAATCACTCGCTCGATTAAGCCCAAATCGGTTAGCGTCTTCAGATACTTGGGAAGATTAGTAAGCTTGATTCCTAGATCTGCACTTATCTTGCCAATGCGCCTATTTCCTGTAGCGATGCTTTTTATTATCGAGAAATAACTGCCCGTCTCGCTGACCTCATTACTGAGCAGAAAGGTAGGTTCTTCGTAAAGCAGGCTTCGTTTATTCAATATCTGTTGTTCGATCTTGGCCAGCAAGGAACCATCGCCGTTGAATTGCTCGATGTACTTCGGCACCCCTCCGGTCACCGCATAATACTCGATGAGTTCTTTGTATGAGAGCCCCGTGAAGAATTCATGATAATGAATGAAGTCGATCTGCTGAAGCCTGATCTGGCCAGTGCGTCTACCATAAAGGGGGCTGCTGGAGACGAGCGCCTGCTCTTCCATTAGAGAGATAAGGGAGCCGCAGATAATCAACATGATATTCTTGTCTTTCAAGTGCATTTCCCAAGCCCGTTGGAGTATCGATGGAAATGCCTTGTTGGCTTTACCCAGATACTGGAACTCATCAATCACCAACACGAGCCTTTGCTCGGGTAAGCGTTCGGCTAGCGTGTTGAAGAGGATGTCCCAATTATCAACTGAAGCAGACCCCAGCAATGCATCGCCGGTAAACTCCGCAATACTGTCTTTGAACGCTTTGATGTTTTGCTGTTCGGACTCTTCGGAGGCTAGGTAGTAGATCAATGGCTTCCGCTTGGCAAACTCCTGGATCAATGTGGTCTTCCCGACCCTGCGACGCCCGTAGATAACTATAAATGAGGCAGATGAGCTCTTATATTGGTCTTCTAGGAAGCCTAATTCCTCTTTGCGATCAATGAATCTATCCATTTTGGATTACCTCCTCTGTCAGTTCGAATAAGAGGTTCATGGGTTCAATGTTTTGCTTATCCATAGTTTATATACTTTTCATTATAATTATTTCAAGTATATTTACAAGCACAAAAAGACGCAGTGGTGTGCAATGGTGTTGCAGTTGTCACGATATTTCGTACATTCGCGACATGGAGTTTGTCAGGGGAGGGAAAAACTAACTTCATTTCTGCATCAGCATACAAGAGACTTGCAGTAGCAACAGCTGCTCATTGCTCAGCTCATCAAGCTCAATTCCTAGCTCGATGCTAATGCGACGCAACCGGTATTCCAAGGTGTTCCGATGGACATGCAGCTGCCTGGCGGTAGCTGACAGGTTGCGTCCATACAACAGAAACGAGCCCAGGCTTCTGACCATGTCCCTGTCACGCTCTTTATTACTGGACCAGAGCCTGAGAATACCGGGATAAACCAAGCTGTCCAGGTCGACCTCCCGCCTCAGCAATGTTTCCAGGCAACCTTGATAGTGGTCTTCGAACCTTATGATCGTCTCTTCAAATATTTGACCCAAAGCCAAACGAGCCTGAGTCAATGCATGGCGGAGGTTCTCGAACCCAGTGAAAGGTAAGGACACTCCAGCCAGCAGCTTCTGTTCTTCGAGGAAAGCCCGGATTTGGGGCTGGCTGTTGTTTCCAGACCGGCTACTACCTTCAGATATCACCTCTATGACGATAATGCTATTATCGCTGACGAGAGCATAGGCTTCTGTTCTAGACTGCAAGCTCAATACATATTTACCCAATCTTTCCGAGTCCAGACTATCGTCTCGCCTACCGATGCAATACACGAGGTAGCGCATATCCTCGCCCCAGCCTTGCTGCGCCAGACGATATTCGATGATCTTCGGGTCGACAGGATAGCCTGCCAATAGCTGATTGATGAATCCGGCAAAGCCGTCTGGTTGGGAGAGCTGGGCAGCGGTTTTGGCGAGGGCTTTTTCGATGACTTCCTTCAAAGCTGCGATCAATGACAGTTGACCTGCAGTAAAAGAACCATAGACCTCAGCTGAGCCGAAGGTGCCGAACAAGCTTTCCTGCACATAGATACCGCTGATCATCCAACTGTTGTCCCGCCAGGGTTCTGGAATGCGAATCACAAAGGGAGGCTCGTTATCAAGCACCTTCTTGTCAATGACTGTGCGCAGTTTTATCGGGATAATATCGATCGGTGAGTAACCCTGGCTCAGCAGCACCTCCCAGATTGTGCCGCTGGTGTCCTCTGGCAAGTTACCTGCCTTGATGATCATCGACATCGAAGCATCCAGTAAGGCTATTGGGTTTACTAGCACCTCGGCTCCTATATCTAGTATCTGTTGCAAGCTCAGATTGTCTATGACGGAGGTTAACAACCGCTGATACCAGTCTTTATAGTATTCGAATATACCCAAGATTTTATCCAAGACACTAAATATATCATCATCTTTGACAAAGATGATCGAATGATGCCTCTCAGCATTGAATATGCTTTCAGGAAAATTGCCGACAATCACGAGGTTCAGATTCATACCTTTAATACCTGCTGCGATTGCTTCTTCGCCCGAAACAACATAGACATAGCTTTCATCAAGCGCGCTCTTATCCCTAGGTAAAAACCTCACACCCTTGATTGTGCAGGCATAATCACCATCTGGCACTCCTAATATCAGTTTGTCCCCCGCTAAGGCATCAAAGATGATGGGTATGTTCAACAGCATCGCCAGCCTCCTTTCTATATGTACAAAAATGCCGAAAAAGGTAGGTGCTTTTCTCATAATAAACATATAGACCACAACAATGCCAGCGCCTAGTCTGCTTGTATCTGAAATTCGTTTGAAAGGAGTAGAGATGCCAGATCAACCAAACACGTTCCAGATGGTCAGTTACACCCCGCAATATGACGACGTCAGGTTATACCAAGCCAGGATGGGATCCATGATGGCTGTCTGGGAAGGCGACGGCTGGAAACAGGAAAGCATGTCATGGAAGGAGAGTTGTTATATCCATGCCGGTATCTCCGGCGGGGTCTTCCAGATCACCGGCCCGGATGCCCAGGCGATGCTTTCTTACGCCAGCATCAATGATGTCTACAAATGGCCGATCGGCACACACAAGCACCTGGTGATGTGCAACGCCGATGGCTTGATCGAGGCGCATACCTTGACACTGCGTGCCGGCGAGGAGACATTCCGCTACTACGCCGGCAACCCCTGGCCGCTATTTCGGCAAGTTGGGACAGGTAAGTTCAATGTGCAGATCGAGCCTATTGACATGTTCGTCTACCAGATCGCCGGCCCTCTCTCGCTGACAGTCATCGAGAAGATCGCCCAGCAGAGCTTCCGGGATGTCAGTTTTCTAGACTGTAAGATGATCAGGCTGCCTGGCATCGAACCAGAGATCGAGCTGGCCCGAATCGGCATGACCGGTAATCTCGCCTATGAGCTCAGAGGTCCGGCGGCTGTCGGGCATCAGGTCTACGACATGGCCTATCAAGCCGGCAAGCCTCTCGGCATGAAGCGCCTAGGCTGGCGGACGTATTGTGTGAACCATGTCGAGGGAGGCTTTCCGCAGATCACCGTAACCTTTACGGTGGCTTCAGTGCTCGACCCGGTCTTCGGCGCTAATCTAGAAATGGCCGCCGCAGGCATGATGCCGTATACCGGTAGCGTCGACCCGTCCGACATCCGCGCCCGGCTGCGCACTCCAGGCGAGGTCGGTTGGATGTGGATGGCTCGCTTCGACCATGATTTCCTTGGCCGCGAGGCTGTTCAAGCCGAGAGTGAAAACCCCCAACGCAAGGTGGTCAACCTGGTCTGGAATGTCGAGGACATCATGGATATCACCGCTTCGCAATACCAGCCCGGAGAGGAATACAAAAACCTAGAATACCCCTGCGGAGTCCCCCAGCCGGCAGGCGGTCACGCCGACCTGGTGACAACGCTGGATGGTCGTCCGATCGGCATCTCCAGCGGCACCACATACAGCTACTACTATCGCGAGGAGATATCGCAATGCATCATCGACATCGACCAGGCGATCATTGGCAACGAGGTGCTCGTCCATTGGGGAGACTTCGGCGGCCGCATTAAGGAGGTGCGGGCCAAAGTCGCTCGGTATCCTTACATCGACCTTCTACGCAATGAGAATGACGACCTCGGAGAGGTTCCCAGCGGGGTATAGCCGCCTGTTGTTTCAGCAACTTGCACAGAAAACCCGTTGCGAGCTTGACCTATCGCCCGCGCTACGCTTCGATGTTGATAGCCGAATAGCGCGACAGGTTGCTTCGGCGGCTGACAGCGTAGTGCCGTAACCGCCGCCGAGCTGAAAAGGGAAGCGGGTGCAAGTCCCGCACGTGCCCGGCGCTGTGAAAGGGAGCCACCGCGAATACCACTCCGATCAGGGGGAAGGCGCGGCCCGGCG
>WRNE01000095.1 GCA_009776725.1 Coriobacteriia bacterium | reverse complement strand
TTTTGGTTTTCCATTGTGCGAGCCGCCATGATAGCGGGGACCGAGCAGCCAAATCCCATCATCATCGGCAGGAAGCTTTTGCCGGACAGTCCGAAGTAGCGCAGAAAACGGTCCATGATGAAGGCCGCCCGGGCCATATACCCACAATCCTCCAGGATTGTCAAAAAGAAGAAGAGCAGCAGTATTTGGGGTATGAAGGTCAGGACGGTGCCGACACCCCCGATGAGCCCTTCGATGACGAGGCTCTGTAGCCAGGGGTATTCTTGGAGCAGCGGCCCTAACGCCACTTGGAACATGTTGATGCCGTACTTCACAATACTCTGGAGAAAAACCCCGGGGCTGGGGACACTTGGTAGGCCGAAAAGCGTGGAGGAGAAAGTCAGGTGGAAGACGAAGAACATTACCAGCAAAAAGACCGGCAGCGCCAAAAAGCGGTTGGTCAAGACACGGTCGATCGCGTCCGAACGGCTGATATAGGCAGTGGCGGCTTCGGGTGGGCGAGGCTCGGGTTTCTCCCCATAATGGGCGTTGGAGAACATGTCGGTAGTATGGTGAGGCTCGTGCAGATATCCTTCGGGGGCATGCAGCACATGATGGTGGTGGCCAGACTGGCTGTCGTCGTCCCAAACGGTAACCACCTGGTAGATGAGGTCGTGGATCAGCTGGTAGCGGGCATTGGCGATGGCGGTGCTGAGCAGTCCGTTCGTCGACTCGAAGTCGGCCACCAAGCGGTTGACCTCGGACTGGGTCTGCTCGTTGATCTGCATCTGCTGGAGGATCAGCTCGTCTCCCTCGAGCAGCTTTATCACCGCCCAGTGCAGGGGATAGTCAAATATCTCTGCGTCATCGGGCTTGTCTGACTGTTCAAGGCTTTCACTAAACAGGGCTTCTACCTCGTTGATTAATTGTTCAAGTCGGGTATCGGGCAGTTCATGGCGGCTTGGCTGATGGGCCTTGGCCAAGGCTGTCATGAGGTCGTCAATGCCGATGCGCTGGGTTGCAGAGATTGCCACAACAGGTATGCCAAGGTCGATTGACAACTGCTCGGTATCAATCCGGTAGCCTTCCGCGGTGACCTCGTCGATCATGTTCAAAGCCATGACCATGGGGACGTTTAGCTCGATGAGCTGGATGCTCAAGTAGAAATTGCGCTCGAGGTTGGTGGCGTCGATGATGTTGATAACCACGTCCGGCTGCGAGTTGAGCAGAAAGTCGCGGGAGACGATCTCTTCCATGCTGTATGGGGAAAGCGAGTATATTCCCGGCAAGTCGATCAGCTCGCCAGACCCGTACTGGGGCCGGATCTGGCCGCGTTTTTGCTCGACTGTGACACCGGGCCAATTGCCGACATGCTGGCTGGCCCCGGTAAGCTCGTTGAAGAGGGCGGTCTTTCCCGAGTTCGGGTTGCCGATGAGTGCGATTCTCATAAGCCGCCTTCGTCTGCGCTGGTGCTTTGCGGCTGGCTCTCGACCGGCGTGTCGACGGCTTCGGGAGGCAAGGCGTTATCGGCTAGGTAGTTGTCGATCGGGACAACGGCGACCTCTTTGGCCAGAGAGTAGCCGATTGCCAGGCGCGATTCTTTGACCTTGAGGATGAGCCCCGCGAGCGAATTCGAGACCACCAAGAACTCGCTTCCCGGCACGAGCCCCAAGGCCTCCAGTTTTCCGCGGGTCCTGGCATCCATAGTGCTGCCTGCAGAGCGGTACCAACTGCCCGAGCGGGCCTCGCTGAGCCTGGTTTTGCTAGGTGCGGATGGGCTGCTTGATGAAGGAGCTGCTCGTAGCGAAGTTGATTGTGTGGAGAAAAACATGGGTCGTTCCTTTTTTCATAACTTGCCGACTGTTCGTCTTTTCGCCAGTTCAGAGTGGTTAAGGGCAGTGGTCTTCTCGTAAGGCAATCGGATCGGGCTTATGCGCTGCATGAGCAGCTTTGGTGGGATCAGCGGGTTTAGCGGGTTCGGCGGTCCCAGCGGTTCCAGCGGCTCTATCGGTTCCAGCAGCTCCAGCAGTTCCAGCAGCTCCCTCTCAAAAAAGTTAGATAAATATATCTTTTCGCGGTAAGCATATCACCAGCACAGTTAGATGTAAAGAACATTTTTGTGCGGATTTTTTTATATATGGTGGTGCGAGCATCTTCATGCGCTAAGCGCTGTTTCTAGGGCGATGAGCAGGGGGCTCCTCCAGCTTGATGACGGCTCTTCACCAAAGCGCTAGGCTTGAGACATGGGCATTAACATGCTTCAGCTTTCCAGGACCAAAGCACATCATAATATGCACTAGATTTATATTATTCTTTACCTAACACGTTCTTTAAGGCAAAGTACTCCAGAATTGCGATTGTCTGCGATTTTTTCGCCACTTTAAAAAAGCTGTTTTGCAAAAGCCCAGGTCAGAAAATTGCTTAGCCTTAGTAACATAATTTTTTGCCCGACAAAATCCCGACCAATCGCAATTCTGGAGCAGGATCGGCTTGGCTTTCCGCCCGCGCCCCCAGCCCCGACTTTCCGCCTGCACCCCTGCCCCGACCATCCGCCTGCACCCTCTGCCCCAGCCATCCGCCCGCACCCGCTGTTCCAGCATCCACCCGCGCCCCCTGCCCAGCCATCCAGCCGCACCCCCAGCACCGACCATCCGCCCGCACCCCACTATATGGCGCTGTTATCAGCAGCGTGCCCTGTAGGCAAGCACCAAGGCCTCGGGTTTCTCCACATAAAATGCTAAACTGTATAAACTAAGCAGTTGATTGCTGGTAGAATTATCCGTTACGAGCAAGTAGTTGAGTGTAAATGAATAAAGAAGGAGGGTGGTATTAATGAGCGATCNAGACAAGAAGCTCACGACNNCGGCAGGCGCTCCGGTTCCGGACAACACNAACTCGTTGACAGCTGGAGACAGAGGCCCAATGACATTGCAGAATCCGTGGTTCATTGAGAAACTGGCGCATTTTGACCGGGAGGTCATACCTGAGCGGAGGATGCACGCCAAAGGCTCTGGGGCATTTGGCACATTCACGGTGACCAATGACATCACACAGTACTCGAAAGCCAAGGTCTTTTCGGAAATCGGCAAGCAGACAGAGGTTTTCGTCCGCTTCTCGACTGTCGCTGGAGAACGCGGCGCAGCTGACGCCGAGCGGGACATCCGCGGCTTTGCCATCAAGTTCTACACCGAAGAAGGTAATTGGGATTTAGTAGGTAACAATACCCCGGTGTTCTTTTTGCGCGACGGGCTGCGGTTTCCTGACCTGAACCATGCGGTCAAGCGCGACCCGAAGACAAACATGCGCTCGGCGCAGAACAACTGGGATTTCTGGACCATGCTGCCAGAGGCCTTCCACCAGGTTACGATCACGATGTCAGACCGTGGAATCCCGGCCAGTTACCGGCATATGCATGGCTTTGGCAGCCATACGTTCTCTCTGATAAACGCTGACAACGAGCGGGTCTGGGTGAAATTCCACTGGCGCACCCAGCAGGGCATCGAGAACCTAAGCGACGCCGAGGCAGCCGAGCTGGTAGGCAACGACCGCGAAAGCCACCAGCGGGACTTGTTTGACGCGATCGAGCGCAAGGACTTTCCGAAGTGGGATTTCTCGATCCAGGTCATGACCGAAAGCCAAGCCGACACGCACAAAGAAAACCCCTTCGACATCACGAAGGTCTGGAGCCAAAAAGAGTTTCCGCTGATCCCTGTGGGGGTGCTTGAGCTGAACCGAAACCCAGAGAACTATTTCGCCGACGTCGAGCAAGCAGCGTTCAACCCCGCCAACGTGGTCCCGGGGATCGGCCTGTCTCCGGACAAGCTGCTGCAGGCGCGCCTGTTCTCGTACGGAGACGCCCAGCGTTACCGCCTTGGCGTGAACCACAGCCTGATCCCTGTCAACTCCCCGAAGAACGTCGCAGGCGCAGCCCACGCCTATCATCGCGACGGGCAGATGCGCGTCGACGGGAACTATGGGCCGGCCACGTCCTACCAGCCGAACTCCTTCGGCGAGTGGGCTGAGCAGCCTGAGTTCAAAGAGCCCCCGCTGGAGATCAAGGGCGCCATGGACTCCTATGAGCCCAAAGACGACCAAACCGACGATTGCTTCTACCAGGCAGGCGACCTCTACCGCCTGATCACCGAGGACAAAAAGGCGCTGCTGATCGAGAACACCGCCCGCAACATGAACGGAGTGACCGACAACGTCAAGTACCGCCACGCCGCGCATTGCTACATGGCCGACAGCGACTACGGTACCCGGATGGCCGCAGCTTTGGGCCTTGACCTTAACAAGGTGGTGCAGCTGTCAGGCCTCAGTCATGACGAGCTGATGGCTGCGACAACAGCTTGAAAGCCTCGCCGACAAGCCTTTCCTAATAATCATGTGGAGAAACCCACAGCCTTGCTGATTGCCCAAGGGCAACCAGCAAGGCTGACTATTTAAAAGCAAGT
The DNA here is from genome assembly GCA_009776725.1 of Coriobacteriia bacterium. Taxonomy (GTDB): domain Bacteria; phylum Actinomycetota; class Coriobacteriia; order Coriobacteriales; family UBA8131; genus WQXZ01. The sequence continues at coordinate 550 of WRNE01000095.1, read as the reverse complement.
GCAGGAGCAGGAGCAGGGACAACCCTTGAAGGAAGGCTTGTATTATACTCGGTGCAATGCAACATACTGCAACTAGGAGAGGCATCGTGAAAAAGAGGACCACAGCATCGTTTACTTGGTTCGTTTCGTTGATTGTATGTATTGCTTTGCTAATGGCTTCCGCAGGCTGCTCGAGCGCTGGCACGAACAGCAATTCTAGCAGCGGGGACAATAAGTCCAAAAAGGACGACTTGTCCGACATCGCCAAAGAGTACACTTTGTCCGCAGGCCATTACACAGCGGGAATCGATATCCCAGTGGGTAAAGCCAATATAATTGCGGTTTCAGGCAGAGGAAGCCTATCGTCGTCAAACATGCTCTCAGGCGGCATAAACCAGGTATTTGGAATCGACGACGGCTCGGGGGTTTACGCCTCAGAGTTCAAAAACCTCGTCCTTTCAGAAAACGTGAAGCTACATGTCACGATGAACTTGGTCATCAAGCTGACTTTTACAAAAATCGAAGCAGGTTTTACCGGAAGGGCCTATGACAAAGCCAAAGCGATCGAGCT
>WRNE01000094.1 GCA_009776725.1 Coriobacteriia bacterium | reverse complement strand
AGAAAGAGAACTGGGGCGAGCTTTACGATGCATATGAAGAGGGTCTTTCAGTACTCGAAAACATTGACGATGCTGTCATATGGGCAAACGAACTAATCAGATGAATAGATGGTTCTGAATAGATGGGTCGTCATCGTTATATCTAAGCATCAACTCTTCATGTGAAAACGTAACCGGATCAGCTAGGTACTCCACCTTAGCTTGCTTGAACAAGGTAAGATCGTATTCGTCCTCGATCAAGTCGAGGATGGCGCGGCGTATCACATCCGATACCGAGCGGTCTTGCGTCTTCGCATAGCTCTTTATAAGCTCAAGCTCCGCGTCAGTGAGCCGTATGGTGACTGTGGGCATGTCTTCTCCCTCCAATCTCTTGAAATCCCAGCCTTCTACTATAGCTTAGCTAATCCCTGCCTCACACTCAAAATCAAACCAGTCACGATCCCCGCCATCTCTTCAGGGCTTTCCTGCATGCCACGCAACAGCCAGGCGCGGATAATACTAATATGTGCACCCGACACCACAGCAACAAGATATTCAATGGGCATGGCAGCCGTGAAGGGAAGTTGCTCGGATGTAAAGGCGTCATTGATCATCTGCTCATACTTCACGGCAAAACCAGGGTCTCCCATCAGCCCCAGCAGCACGGTAAACTCAAACTCATGCTCCTTGATGAAATTAAGCACCTTAAGTAATACTTCGTTGATCAGCTTCCTTGGGGAGCGAGACTCAATAACTCCCTTCAGACTCGTTGGCAGGCTCTCCCTGATATACCCGAGCAGCTCGTTTTCTACCTGGTCCAACAAGTCGTACTTATCCGCATAATGAAGATAAAAGGTAGTCCGGTTCACGCCGGCTTTGGCAGTCAGCGAACTGACCGTGATCTTCTGAAACCCCAACTGCTCCATCTGCTGGAGCAGGGCGATCTTCAGCGACTCCTCGGTGATAACTGATCGTTCGTCCATAACTATCTCCTCGCGCGAAACGTAATCGACATTTCTGCCGACACTGTTCATTGGATTATCGACACGTGTCGATTATACTCTGTTTGGAAGGGATATCTTAACGCGGAGGATTCATATGGCAGCTCTCATAGAAATGCAGGATGTGCAGAAGCGCTTCGGTAAACAGGAGGTCTTGCACAAAGTCGATCTGGTGCTGGAAGCGGGCTCCATCACCGGCTTGCTGGGGCCCAGCGGCAGCGGCAAGACCACAATCGTCAACCTGATTGTCGGAAGCATCACCAAGACCGCCGGTACGATCTCGGTGCTAGGCCAGGCCGCTCCGCCGCAAAGCGCTCGCAAAGACATGGGATTCATGCCGCAAAGCGAGGCGCTTTACAACGATCTGACCGCCAACGAGAATCTACGCTTCTTCGGCGCCCTCTACGGTATGAACCGAAAGCAGATGGACAGCGCTATTCCCAAGGCGCTAAGCCAGGTGCACCTGTCGGATGAAGGAAAAAAGGTCGTCTCCTCCTTTTCCGGCGGCATGAAACGACGGCTGTCGTTGGCCATTGCCCTTATCCACGAGCCGCGCTTGCTCGTGCTGGACGAGCCCACGGTCGGCCTCGATCCCAAGCATCGCGTCGAGCTCTGGAAGTCGTTTTATGCACTGGCAGGCAACGGCGCCGGGTTGCTGATCACCACACATGTCATGGATGAGGCGCTGGGCTGTGACCAGCTGGTCATGATCCACGATGGCCGGGTCATCGCGCAAGGCACTCCGCCAGAGCTTATCGCACTAGCCGACACGAGTAGTCTGGAAGAGGCCTTCCTACGTTTTGAAGAGCAGGCGGATAAGAGCGCCGGGGGAGGTGAGCAAGATGCGTAGCGCTTTAGCGCTGGCTGCGCGCATTCTCCAGCAATTCAAGCACGACCCGCGCACCATCGCCCTGTTCATTTTGGCTCCTATATTGGTGCTTTGGCTGTTCAGCATACTTTTGGGCGGCGGCTCTTATGAGCCTCACCTGGCGGGGGTGGACTTGCCTGTTGAAGTGTCCGATGTGCTTGAGCGGCAGGATGCGACATATGAGTCCCTAGATGCCGAGACAGCCGCTGAGCGTCTGGCCAACCAGGAAATCGATGCCATCATCACCCTTGATAACGGCATGCTCCAAGTGGAGGTGGAGGGGACAGACACCTCACGAACTGCCGCTGTGATGGCTGTCATCAATGTTGCTGTCAAGGAGGTGGCTACCAACCAGCAAGAGGAGCTGTCAGATGAACTGCAGGCCAACATGGAACAGCTGGGCAGCGCCTTCCAGCAGATGGTTGATGCCCTTAAGCTGATGAGTGCAAGAATCGCCCAGACCCAGCAGATGCTGGATACCTTGGGCATCGAGCTCCCGCCGATGGGGGAGACACCGGCGCTTCCTGAGCTGCCGGACATCCCTGACTCAGGTTCTTTTGACATCGCCGACTTCGAACAGGAGATGCTCATAAGCGAAGTGGAAATATTTTATCTACATGGCTCTGATGACTGGAACGTCTTTGACTACTTCGGCCCGGTTTTTATTGGCATGTTCATTTTCATCTTCGTCTTCATCACGAGCGGCATGTCCCTGATCACCGAGCGCACCGGCGGCACCATGGAGCGCCTGCTGGTTACCCCCATCAAGCCTTGGCAGCTGGTCTTGGGCTTCTGCTTGGGCTTCGGGCTGGTGTCCATCATCCAGGCCAGTATCGTGCTTTGGGCCAGTGTTGCATTAGTGGGCTTTCCGAATGAGGGCTCGCTTGTTACCGTGGTTTGTATCACCGTCTCGTTGGCCTTGGTCTCGTTGACGCAGGGCTTGCTGGTCAGCGGCCTGGCGCGCACCCCGTTTCAGGTTATCCAATTTATGCTGATCTTGGTTTATCCTCAGGTGCTGCTTTCCGGCATCTTCGATCTCTCCCAGGCACCCGAATGGATGCAGTTCTTGAGCAAGTTCATGCCAATCACTTATGGAACAGACGCCATGCGAAAGGTCATGCTACGCGGCGCCTCTTTTACTGGCATCGGGATCGAGTTGGCTATTCTCTGGGTGTTCATCGTTGTCTTTTTTGCCTTGGCTTGCATTAGTTTTAGGCGGAGAAAAACGAGCTAATTTTCGGGAAACGTCTATACTTACGTATAGACATTTGTCAGACGGACTTGAGGTGATATTTCATGAATGTTATCAACAATCTCGCAAAATGGGGTAATGGGCAAGGCGTCCGCATACCAAAAGCCATCTGCGAGCAGATTGGCGCATCGGTCGGCGACATTGTCAATATCTGGGTCGGTCCGGATAACACGCTGGTTCTGTCTTTTCTAAAGGCAAAGTACCAGCGCCGAAGAATCGCTACCATGGATGATTTGCTTAGGAACCGCAAAGGCAGCATCCCGTCAGTTGATTTATGGGGAGAAGACATCGGTGCCGAGGTAGTCGAATGATTGCGGGTTTCGAACAAGGCGAATTCATCAAGTTGGACTTCGGTACTTCAATTGGGTATGAGTCTATTGGTCGAAACCTCGCACTTGTCGTCAGCTCAAGCAGGTTTAACGCTGCCATTTCTGGCTTTGCAGTTATATGTCCGATCATTACGCAAGACAATAAGCATCCGCTGCATGTGCGGCTAAAGGGAGAGGTCGATGCCGAAGGTTTCGTCTGTGTCGAGCAACTACGAACAGTTGATCTGGTTCGCTGGAATGCCGAGAGCCTCTATGCCTTTATAAGCCAGAAGACGATGTCGGAAGTGCTCGAAATTATCGGTGCTGTGTTTGGTATTTGAATCGAGTTAATGTNGTTTNATGTGTACAAACCGGTGACACAGGAGTGATTGATGATGGTAGAAAAGCTAGATCCTATAAGCCNAGGTGAGCTCCTTAATAAAGAGTTTCTAGTACCTTTAGGTATAACCAAATATCGCTTAGCGAAGGAGATCGGGGTATCGGTTCAACGCATCAGCGATATCGTTGCAGGTAAACAGGCGATTACAGCAGATATTGACCTACGACTTTCGAGGTTTTTCGGGCTGACAGAAAGCTATTGGCTAAGGGCCCAAGCAGCATATGATTCTGAGTTGGCAAAGGAAAGCTAACAGCTGAGATCGAGGTTATCAAGACTTGTTGATGATGTACGTGATACTCTACGTACAAATGTACGTAGAGTATCACGTACAAAGCTGAGTAGCACGGATCCCAAAAGGACCGACCCTTTGGGACACCCGGGTCAGCGAACTGTCCCAAAAGGACCGACCCTTTGGGACACCTGGGACCGTCCCTCTGTCCCATTTGGGACACCTGGGACCGTCCCTCACCATCGTCATCTCGCGGATTTGCGAGCCCGAACTCGCGGATTCGCCGGGCTCGCTTCGCGGATTCGCCGAACAACAAAGCACAATCCAAACCATCCGAAAGGCACAAACCAAGAACCAAGAGCATGTACAATTGCAACAATGCTCTTATCCACAAAAGGGAGACCCAATGACCCAGTACCACATCAGCATCGCACTATTCGTCGGGTTTGTCGCATTGGTCGCTGGACGGGCGGCAATGCTGCGGCGCCAGGGCGTCAAGGCCATCGTCTTCGGTAACACGGATAAATCCGACTACCTGCTCATCCCCTTCATGCTGGCAATTGTCTACACAATCTGCAGCAACGCCTTTGGTTTGCCCATGTACAAGCCGCTGGTCGCACCGTTTTGGCAGACGCAGCTGTCGGGTATTGTTGGTATCATCCTCTGCATAATCGCCTTAATCGGCTTGGCGGCATCGCTGGTCAGCTTCGGTCGATCATTCCGGGTCGGCATCGACGAGCTGAACCCGGACAAGCTGGTCACCACCGGCATGTTCGCATTCTCGCGCAACCCGATCTACGTTTGCTTCGACTTGTTTTTCGCGGGCCAATTTCTTATCCACAGAAATATCATCATAACAGTCGCTGTGATTGGCTTCGCGCTGGTCATCCACCGGCAGATCCTGCGCGAGGAGCGCTTTCTGGAAGGATTTTATGGCGAGGATTACGAGCAGTATCGCCAGAAGGTCCGGCGATATCTGTAGGC
>WRNE01000093.1 GCA_009776725.1 Coriobacteriia bacterium | reverse complement strand
GTCCCAGAGAGCTTTAAGGTGCTCATCAAAGAAATGCGTTCGCTCGGGCTTGACGTCGAGCTGATCGGCAGTTCTGAAGAAGAGGAGCTTGGCGATATGGTAGAAGCCCCAACAACTACGAGCTTTATGGATGCTATTACAGAAGACGATGAGATCAATATCGAAAACGCCCTCGAAGAGATAACATCCAACCTGCTCAGCTTGGACTTCGACTTGGATATCAGTGATAGCATCCCAAGCCTTGTCGACCTTGATGACAACGGGCTTGTCGGCAACAATTCTGTCTTATCGGTCACAAACAGCCCATACGAGCCAAGCAACGACGAGCCGGACGCCGACGAGGCGATCTTTGCCCTAATAGACGAATCAGAGGAGGACTTATAAATGAGCTCTGAATTCGACGTCAGTAACATTGAACAACTACGTATCGGGCTGGCCTCTCCCGAAAAAATCCGCTCCTGGTCGCGTGGTGAGGTCAAAAAGCCAGAGACGATCAACTACCGCACCTTAAAGCCTGAACGTGACGGCTTGTTCTGTGAGAAGATCTTTGGCCCCTCCAAAGACTGGGAGTGTGCCTGTGGCAAGTATAAACGCATACGTTTCAAAGGAATCATATGTGAGCGTTGTGGTGTCGAAGTCACCAAGTCGCGCGTCCGCCGAGAGCGGATGGGGCACATCGAGCTGGCTACTCCCGTTTCCCATATTTGGTATTTCAAAGGCACCCCTTCGCGGCTTGGCTATCTATTAGACATTGCTCCCAAGGAACTGGAAAAGGTGCTCTATTTTGCCTCGTCGATCATCATCAGCGTCGATTACGAGGCCCGGGAGACCGATGCTTATGAGCTTCGGGACGAGCTGGTAGCCGACCTTGAGGCTTTAGACGCCGAGCTTGACCGTCAAATCGAGTCTGTCCGTCGGCTTTCTACTGAGTTTGCCGGTATGGACGAGGACATCCATGAAGACGAGATGTTAAGCCCAGAGCAGGTCGAGATAGAGATCGCCGACCTCCGCGACGAGTACGAAGAACGAAAAGAACTGAGAAGCAGGGCACTTGACGTCTTTATGTCGCTTGAGTCCAAGCAGCTCATGTCAGACGATAGCCTGTATCGCGAGATGCGCTTATGCTATAGGGAGTATTTCGAGGGCGGCATCGGGGCCGAAGCCATCAAGAAAATCCTGATCAACTTGGACCTGGATGCCATAGCTGTCGAGCTGCGAGAGATCATCAGCGATGGAAAAGGACAAAAACGGGTACGCGCGATCAAGCGCCTGAAAGTGGTAGATGCCTTCATTAAGAGCCAAAACCGGCCAGAGGACATGATCCTAGACGTTATTCCGGTAATCCCTCCCGACCTCCGTCCGATGGTCCAACTAGACGGTGGCCGCTTTGCCACTAGCGACTTGAACGACCTCTACCGCCGGGTGATCAACCGTAACAACCGCTTGAAGAGGCTGCTTAGCCTAGAGGCCCCAGAGATTATCGTTAACAACGAGAAACGCATGCTGCAAGAGGCTGTGGACTCGCTTTTCGACAACGGCAGGCGTGGCCGGCCTGTCACAGGCCCTGGAAACCGTCCTTTGAAGTCGATTTCAGACATGCTTAAAGGCAAGCAAGGCCGTTTCCGCCAAAACCTCCTCGGCAAGCGTGTCGATTATTCAGGCCGCTCGGTGATCGTTGTCGGCCCCCAGTTAAAAATCTACCAATGCGGGCTGCCAAAGATCATGGCACTGGAGCTGTTCAAGCCCCAAGTGGTCAAACGGATGGTCGAGCTGGACTATTCGCCCAATGTGAAGGCAGCGAAAAAGACAGTCGACCGCGGAGTCCGGCCGGAGGTCTGGGATGTCTTAGAAGAGATCATCGCCGAGCACCCGGTCTTGTTGAACCGTGCTCCGACCCTCCACCGCTTAGGCATCCAAGCCTTTGAGCCTGTGCTTGTCGAAGGCAAGGCAATCCGTCTTCATCCGCTGGTATGCACCGCATTCAACGCTGACTTTGACGGGGACCAGATGGCTGTTCACGTTCCTCTCTCATCAGAGGCACAAGCCGAGGCCCGCATCCTCATGCTTTCGACAAACAACATCAAGTCTCCTGCCCATGGGCGCCCATTGGCAGTCCCAACCCAAGACATGGTCATCGGCTTGTTCTACCTGACTGCCATCCGCGATGGCCTACCTGGTGAAAACCGGGCCTTCATGGACTTCAAAGACGCTTGGAACGCCTATGACTCGCGCGCCGGCATAGGCCTCCAGACAAAAATCCAGGTCCGTTTGTCACAAGACACCGTCATTGAGAGCGAGCCAGGCCTTTATGTGGAGAAAAACGCTGGTGAGCGCATTGAGACCAGCGCAGGGCGAATCATCTTCAACTCTGTGATTCCTGATGATTATCCCTTTGTCAACTTTGAGATGAACAAAAGGACGCTCTCTCGGTTAGTCGAGGACTGTTCAAACCGCTACCACGTCACCGAAATGGCAGAAATACTAGACGGCTTAAAGGAAATCGGCTTTCACTATGCCACTAAGGCCGGTGTCACAGTCAGTGTCTACGATGCTACTATCCCACCTGAGAAAGCAGGCATCCTAGCTGAGGCAGACGCCAAGGTCGCAGCCATCGAGAGCGAGTACCAGATGGGCTTCTTAGACGCCTCGGTCCGCCACAGAGAGATCCGCGACATCTGGACAGAAGCCAATGACCGGGTCGGCGATGCTATGGCTGATAACTTTGATCGCTTTAACCCCATTTACATGATGGCTTTCTCTGGAGCTCGAGGCGACATCAAACAGGTACGCCAGCTCGCTGGGATGCGCGGTTTGATGAGCAATCCAAAGGGTGAGACGATCGAGCGTCCAATCAAGGCAAACTTCCGAGAAGGCCTGTCTGTCCTCGAGTACTTTATATCGACCCATGGGGCACGCAAAGGCCTTGCCGACACAGCCTTAAGGACAGCAGACTCAGGCTACCTTACCCGCCGCTTGGTCGATGTTGCCCAAGATGTGATTATCCGCGAGCACGACTGTTTGACAGACGACGGCATGTCGTACAGCCTGACCAACGACAAAGACGAGCCCGACCTGAACTTGATCGGACGTTGCCTTTTAGAGTCGGCTATNCATCCTTCGACTGGCGAGATCCTGCTCGACAGCGGCGACTACATTAGCTCGCTTGACGATATCAATATGCTCATAGAAGCCGGGNTGGTGAGCATCCAAACCCGCACGATCATGACCTGCCATGCCCATCGTGGTGTATGCCAGAAGTGCTATGGTTGGGATCTGGCTACCTCGCGTCCTGTCAATATTGGCACTGCCGTCGGTATTATTGCCGCTCAGTCCATAGGCGAGCCAGGCACCCAGTTAACAATGAGGACCTTCCATACCGGCGGGGTAGCAGGCGAGGACATTACCCATGGCCTTCCCCGTGTTACCGAGCTCTTTGAGGCCCGCCGCCCCAAAGGCCAAGCCATACTTGCTGAGATCTCGGGAACATTGAAGATCACTGATGAGAAGAACTCGAAGATGTTTGTCATCTCTGACAAGGAAGGCAATGTTCGCGAAACACCGGTTTCTGCCCGTGCCACTTTACTGGAAGGCATCAAAGAAGGAGTGGATGTAGTAGTTGGCCAGCAGCTGACCAAGGGCTCAGTGAACCCGCACGACCTGCTACGTCTGACTGACGTGTCGACGACGCTTCGTTATATAACCTCACAGGTACAAGAGGTCTATATCTCACAAGGCGTTGATATCAATGATAAGCACATTGAGGTCATTGCCCGTCAGATGTTGCGCAAAGTAGCCATTAACGATGCTGGCGACTCGGACTACCTGCCAGGCAAACAAGTAGACTTCTACGAGTTCCAACGCCAGGCAGCAAAGATAGCAGCCGAAGGCGGCAACCCACCGACAGCATCTCCCCTCTTGCTCGGTATTACCAAAGCCTCCCTCGCTACAGAAAGTTATCTCTCGGCAGCCTCCTTCCAAGAGACTACCAAGGTATTGACCGATGCCGCAATCGAAGGCAAGTCAGATGAGCTTTTAGGGCTGAAAGAAAACGTTATCATTGGCAAGCCTATTCCTGCTGGTACAGGCTTGANGCCNTANCGTGAGATCGAGCTGACTTATAAAGGGGAGAAGTTCTCNTCCACACGNAAGACCCGGATGGAGCGTTTGCCTGAGTTTGCGCCCAGCGAGCTCCGCGAATGGGAAAGCTATCTGCCTCCGACCCCCGAATTCGTTTTNGACGGGGCAGAGTACTTAAACCTCCCGAACGGGGCTGTTCGCTACCTGAAGAGCCTTGCTGCTGACAGCCAAACGCCGACNATCCCTCTAGAGATACTGCGCCTTTATATCTTTGACGACCTTGGCGTCTCACAACGCTGGGCCAATAAGTTCAACGATGCCGGCATTGAGACGGTCGGCGACCTGATCGGCAAGACAGAAGAAGAGCTGCTGCGTATCGAGGGTATCGGCGCTAAGGCTATCACCGAGTTGCGTGCAGGGCTTGAGGCCCGAGACTTGCTTTACCTGATTGACGCACAAGACGAGGACGAGGATGCCGATGTTGATGTGTCCGAGTATGTCAACACTATCTTTTCGCCCAATGACGACATCTTCTCTGCTGAAGACTTGATGTCCTCGTATGCCATCGACGATGACGACGACAACGACGATCTGGTTTACTCGATCTCGCCTTCGCTCTCCAGCAACGGGGACCAGCCTGGAAACGACCAGTACAACGAGCTCTTTGGTCTAATGGGCATCTCCTATGTCGGTGATGATGACGATGACTTCAGTGTTATCGATGACGACGATTAGCATTTGATAAACCCTATGAAAATAACCAGTCCTAAACGGGCTGGTTATTTTTTTATTCAGTGTACTTGTTTAAAAGAGAAAGCTGACTATCTCAGCCCCGAACAAATGGGCTGCCCAGACCCCTAGGCAAAGAAACGGGCCATAGGCAAACTTCTCACCCATCGAGGCCTTTTTGACGATAAGCAAACCAGCAGCATAAAGCCCAGCGCTACATATACCGATAAGTGCAGCGATGAGGACGTTTTGGATGCCTAGTAAAAGACCTGCAGCTACCATCATTTTGATATCGCCCCCACCAATCGACTCCGGCCGAATGATCTCAGTCAAGAGCATTAGGCCACTGACTAT
>WRNE01000092.1 GCA_009776725.1 Coriobacteriia bacterium | reverse complement strand
GAAAAGGTCTTTACCGCAGCCCAAGTCGCCGGGGCAGCAGGGGTTGCCTTCATGCATGGCGCGCAAGACGGCCAAAAATTCATGAGCATCATGATGCTAGGCGTGACACTTGGCGCTGCCCAGCTGCAAGGCACGAATGTCGAGTCCTTGGTGCTTCCCTTTTGGGTCATCCTGACCTGCTCTTTGACTATGGGCTTTGGTACCAGCCTAGGCGGTAAACGGATCATCAAAAAAGTAGCTATGGAGATGGTGTCTCTGGAGAAGTACGAAGGCTTCTCTGCTTCGCTGGCTTCTACCCTCTGCATCGGCTTGGCGGTCTTTACCGGTATCCCCGTATCGACTACCCAAGTCAGTGGGACCGCAATTATGGGAGTGGCTGCATCCAAAAGCCTTCGGTCCTTAAACCTGGACGCAGTCAAAGAACTGATGTTGACATGGGTCTTGACTTTTCCGGGATGCGGCTTGATTGGCTTTGTATTCTCTGTGATTGTCCGAAACATTTTTGCCTAGGCGTTTCTCATAACGTCTAGGCAGCCAATGAAAGGAATCTGATGGCTAAGAAGTTCAACTATTTCGAGACACTTGAAAAGCAAGGTGATTTTGCAGTCCAGGAAGCTGAGCTGCTGCTAGATATCTTTGAAAGCTTCGACCCTTTGAAAATGCCCGAGTGGCTGACGCAAATGCATGTGCTAGAAAACGAGGCAGACTCCCAGATCCATCAGATCCTTACCCATCTAGCCATTGAGTTCATCACCCCCATCGACCGAGAGGATATTCTTTCTGCCGCCCAGCGTCTGGACGATATCGTCGATAACATTGAGGAAGTATTGCTTCAGCTGCACATGTATAACATCACCGAGATCCATCCTGCTGCGATCGACTTTACCAAGCTGATACTGGCTGCGACCCAATCCTTGAAAAAAGCCCTGACGGAGTTCCAGAACTTTAAAAAGTCCCATAACCAAGTGCGGGAATACATCGTCGAGGTCAATGATGTCGAAGAAGAAGCAGACCGCTTGTATGCCCAAGTGATGAACAGCCTGTACAGAGAGCACTCCGACGACCCGCTCTATGTAATGATTTGGAGCAACTTGTTCGCTCAGATGGAAAAATCAGTGGACCTTTGCGAAGTCATTGCCGACGACCTGGACATGATCATCTTAAAGAACAGCTAAGGGGCGCTGAAATAGTCAATCTACCGCATTGACACTAGTAAGAAAGTATAATATAAGACTATGTGCCAGAGATTGACGATCAGCCAGTATCCAGGCTTTACTGCGCTCAGGAAGCCAGATATTGCATAATGCAATCAAACTGAGTTATCTGATATAACGAATAAAGTAATCCGCAAATGTTGGAAAAATGTATATATTAGCCAAAAAATCCCTAAATGTGGGAATCTTTAGCCCATTTGTCATGCATAATGTATAGAGCGTTTATGTATATGTAAGTCGAAGAAATGAGAATTTATCAACTATTTTATAAAAAACTATTGTGGAATCACTCCAAGAACCATCTAAATATCAGGCACATAAAACAAAAACCAGGGAAACGGTTGCTGGTTTTTGGCAGAGGGATTCTAACTAACAGTAATAGCTTGGAGGGGAGTGGACATTTTGCCCAAGAAAAAACTGAGTAGGCTATGCAAGCAGTACCAGAAAGCAGACTGCGGGAGCTTTCAGGGATTTCGTCCTGCTCGACTAGCTTCACAAGAAGATGCTTGCGTTGGTAGCTCTGGGGACTGCCTTAGATGAGCGCCGTAGGAACAACACCGCCCGAAGACGACGATAAGGCTCCTTATGCAGAAAATGCCGAGCAGGAGCAATTAGTCATCCGAGCCCAAAGAGGCGATCGAGAAGCCCTACAGGAATTATGCCAGTCGTGTGCCCGCAGTATCCTCTTTCGGGCCCAAAGGATTCTAGACAACCGCATGGATGCCGAGGATGTAGCCCAAGAGGTCCTAATCAAAGTCTGTACAAAGATAAAGGACCTCAAAAACCCCAAAGCCTTCAATAGCTGGCTGTACAGGATCTTGCTCAATGAGGCCCGCAAGGTAATTGCTGGCTATACAAGAAGAAGCATTTCGTTAAACGTTGCAGACTACCTGGACTCGATCGAAGAGGAAGACGAGGATTTTCTCCCCCTGGAATATACCTTGCGGGAAGAAGAGCGAAAAACAGTGATCGATATATTGGACAGGCTTTCCATTCGTCAAAAAGAAGCTGTCTTGTTGCATTATTTCGACGGTTTGAACGTTACAGAGACTGCCGAGGCCATGGGCATTTCCCAGCAGGCGGCATCGCGCTATCTGAAGCTGGCGCGGGAGAAAGTGAGAAGCGAGCTGATGCGGTCCCAGCTTCCGCCAGGAGACGAGGGCTCGGGCATTGCCTGTTTGCCGATAGCCAGCGTGGTGTCGCTGGCTTTGCAGCAAGAGGCCAACCGCTTTGTGTCTGCCAACAATGCCTGGCTTGCCCAGGCCATGCAGGAGTGCGCCCGTTTTTTCACTGACCCGGTTGTCGGGCCTTCGCTTTACAACATTGTGATGCGGGTATTTGCTGGGGTATCGTTGGTCTTATCGATGCTCGTCGGCCTCGGGGCCACCGCCAAGCAAGCCGACTGCCGAAGCGTGCAAATCGTCGTTTATGAGCAAAAGGCGCCGAACGGCTCCCTTGGCCAAGCTGCTGTTTGTTGCCAAACTGCCAAGGTGAAGGCATCGGTTGGTTTAAATAATAGCCCAGCGGTTATTCATAAGCAGTGGATTAGTATGCCAAAAAGTGATATAAAGTACGGTAGTGATACAGGAGGCATTGTCAATGAGCAGCTATCGAAACTACAAAACAGCCTAAAACGAGGAAGCCAAAGGCTGCCCGATGTGCCGAACAGTCTAAAATGTTCCGATTGCCTACAGCGAAGCTATAGTATTATTCCTACAAACACTAGCGACTTAAGGGGCCAGTTCAAAATGATGATTCATATGCTTATCACAAATCGAACTGGGTCGGTTGTTTCTTCCCTCCTATTTTGACCTGATCATTTCCCCTAGATGGTTAGGGAGCGCAGCAGGAGAGGGAAGTATCTCCCACTTCCCTCTCCGCTTTGAAATCCTCATGTGACAAAAGAAAAAAGCTTGCCTTGCTGGCTGCAAGCCGCCGAAGCCCTGGTTGCAAGCCGCAGATACTCTCAAACCGTCATGCCGGGAGGTGCTTGTTTATGTGGATAAGCGCCTGCAGGTCTGCGATCCTGCATAGGTCGTCGTAGACTTCATGGTAGTCAAGCCCGAACTCACGGGCGATACGGGCAACGTCGTCATGCTCGGGACGGATCCAGCGGGTATCGTTTGGGGGGTCACCGTCAGTGACGAAACGGCCAAGCTTGAAGCCCACTGGCCCCCATTTTGTCTCCAGGCTAATCGATTCCCGGCCAACAACGACCCGTTCGACCATCCGCATCCGAACGCCGAGGCTTCCAGTCAGCCCCAGCATCAGCTCATAGGACTCCGAGCTTTTGGCAGGCACGCAAAGCAGCGAAAGCTTCGTGGCTAGTCGCCCCTTCTTCATCATGACCGCCTCTTGCCAGACGTCAAGGGCCCCGTGGGCAAGCAGCTCCTCGGCGGCAAAGGCCAAAGCCTCCGGCGTCCGGTGGTCGATGTTCGCTTCCATCAATACTACGTTTTCTAGATAGAAGGCCGTGCCGTCAGTACCAGTTTCAAGTGAAGTGTCTAAGGGGGAGAAGCCCGTTTGCGGGACGCTGACTGGCAACGAGCTTAGACCTGGGCCAGGCCCGACAGCCGGAAGGCTTTCGCCGACCAATAGACGCACTGTGTTGGAGGCTCCCTTGACCTCTCTGGTTCCGGCGCCATAGCCCAAGGCAGTCGGGCGCATGGCAGCAAAGGGCTGCCAGTGGTCGACGAAGGCCTTGGCCAGGGCTGCACCGGTGGGGGTGGTCATCTCGCCTTCATAAGGGCCGGTCATGACGCTCAGCCCTTGGATCAAGCGGCTGGTTGCTGGGGCGGGGACGCTCATTTCACCATGCGATGACTTGAAAGTGCCAAAGCCCAAGACCAAGGGGCTGGCAAAAACCACACAGGGTCGAAGCAGGTCGAACAAATAGCAGCTGCCGACGATATCGACGATCGAGTCAGCCGCTCCCACCTCGTGAAAGTGCACATGGTCGAGGTCCTCGTTGTGAACGGCAGCCTCCACCAGGGCGATCGACTCAAAAGTCGAGATAGCCAAACGGCTGGCTGACTCGCTGAGCGCCCCGCTGGCGGCAGCCGCGGCAATCATCTTCTGGATATCGAACCAATGACGGTGCGGTGGCTCTGCCTCGCTGACCCGGATGGATGTAGCAGAGATTGCGCCCTGCAGGGTCTTCTCCCGATGAATCGAGATACTGCTCCCTAGGGCGGATGCGAGCTTTTGTAGATCGGCCAAGCCAGCGACGCCCAATGACTCGCAGGCTTCGAGGAGGGCGCCGAGGACCTTGTCGCCAGATGCCCCGGTGCTGAAGTCGAAGTGGAGGATACGTGTCGGGCTTGGTGCCTCAAGCATCGCTCTCACCAGAGTCTAGCCAGGAGGGCGAGTTGATGCGGTGGGCGATGACTCCGGCGCCGAAGCCGTTGTCGATGTTGACCACGCTCACTCCGTTGGCGCAGGAGTTGAGCATGCCCAAGAGTGCCGACAGGCCGCCGAAATTGGCCCCGTAGCCGATGGACGTCGGCACAGCGACAACCGGTACATCGACCATGCCGGCGATCAGAGAGGGCAGGGCGCCTTCCATGCCGGCGACGGCAACTATGGCATGGGCCGCGCGCAAGGTCTCGATCTGCGAGAGGGCGCGATGGATTCCCGCGATGCCGATATCGGTGATCAGCGTGACGTGGGAGCCCATGATGCGCGCCGTCAATGCTGCCTCTTCGGCAACATTCAAGTCGGAGGTGCCGGCGCAGCAGATCAAGACGTTGCCGCTGCCACCCGGATTGGCGAGTATCTCAGATGCGGTTTTCCCAGAGATGCGCACGTCGCCCTCGCGGTTGTCGTAGTAAAGGATGCCGCAAGACTCGATGAAGACTGCCCGCGGCAGCTTCGCCAGAGTCGCTGCCGAGGCTGCCTTGGTCGCCCTCGTGCACAAAACGACCTCGTGTTCGGCTGCCAGTGCGGCCATGATCGCTGCTACTTGCGCAGGCGTTTTGCCA
>WRNE01000091.1 GCA_009776725.1 Coriobacteriia bacterium | reverse complement strand
TGGTTAAGGTGACTAACGGTAAGCCTATCGATATTTGTGGTATATAGTGCTTTCGCCCAATGGTGAAGAATAGCATAGCTACAATTGATGCTATTACTGATGCGAACAGTACAATTGTAAGTGTATTAATTGCATTACTGAATAGGAGGCTTAAGTCATATCTGTCTTCCGTTTTGAAGAATTCATATACGAAGTAGAGGCTCGTACCTGGTTTTATATACGCTATCGCGTCTACCTTTGGCGCATACCACGGTAGTAACAAACCAAAAGAGCTTATAACAATAGCCCGCTCTGACAGAATCGACCACCATGGTCTGTTCCAGCTACTCATCAAACACCTCTCCAGTTCGCAGTGATCGTTTTCCTCGAGGTCATTCTAACATGTCGAAAAAACCGAATTAGCTTTGTCATTTTGAGAGGTCTTGAGAGTTTTTCGCTGTATGTTTATAAAAAACAGCTTTTCTTATTACCTTTGACTCCAATCACCCAATCATCTTCAGCAGACTACCGATCGCATAAAGCGGAATGTTGCGCAGCCAGCCCTGATCCCTATAAGCCGATAACGACAGACGCAGCCCGTTCTGTAGACCGTATTTCTGGCAGAATGCTGCAAGGCTTTTGCTCTTCAGGTTGTCCGATGCCTTGACCTCTATCGGATAGAGGTCACCTTGGTGCTGGATGATGAAATCGACCTCGCCTGAAGACCTCTCCGCAGACCAGTAGTACGGAGTGAGGCCGCATTCAGCAATCAACTCCTGTAAGACGTATTGTTCGGAAAGGGAACCTTTGAACTCCTCAAAAAGGCGGTAGCCTTCGACTAGTGTCCGCATGTCCAAGTCGCTCATTGCCCCTAGTAGACCGATGTCGACAAGGTAGATCTTGAAAGCTGCCGCATCTTTATAAGCAGTGAGCGGCATACCGGGCTTAGCTACACGCCAAACCTGATGGACTATGCCGCTGTCTACCAGGAAGCGGATAGCAGTTGAATACTCGCGGCCTCTGCCCCCTTCCTTAACAGCCCCGTAGATAAACTTTTTGTTCTCCTTGGCTAATTGACTTGGAATCGATGCGAAGACCTCCCGGCTGCGCTCAGCAGCGAATTTATCTGTATGCTTGGAAAAATCCAGATCATATGCATCAAGTATGCTTCGTTGTATCTGGCGAACCCGATCATTGTCTCTGGTAGAGATGAATTCCTTGACAGCCTCAGGCATTCCACCGACGAAATAATACTGTTTCAGGTGATCCGTCAATCTCTCCGCGAAAACCTCCAGCATGTCAGTATCAGCTGCGACGATTAGTGCAACAAGACGCTCTTCTCCCAATGCAAGCAGGTATTCATGAAATGTCATCGGAAATAGATCAAGAAAGTCTACTTGCCCAACCGGAAACGATGTTCCTGGCCGTAAGGCTATGCCGAGCAGCGAACCAGCTACTGCGATCGGGTACTCCGGGGCCTCCTCATGGAAATACTTCAAGGCGGTCAAAGCGCGAGGCACTGCCTGGATCTCGTCCAGGACGATGAGTGTGTCAGGGTTTATCCGCTTCCTGGAAAATGACGACAGTCCATCTATTAATCTGGCCGGCTCTAGCGATCCATCGAAAAGCGCCTGCATGGCTTGATTGTCTTCGAGCCGTACATAAGCGTATTCCGTGAACTCTTGTTTGCCGAATTCCTGCAAAAGCCAAGTCTTGCCCACTTGCCGTGCTCCACGCAAGATAAGCGGTTTATGTCTGGCATCGTTCTTCCAGGCTATTAGTTTATCCATGGGCAGGCGTTGCATATTGCCTCCAGTGTTAATTGTTCTTGAGCGAGTCAGTTTTAACTTGCTTAACACTTTATGTCCGCTTTCCGTGCATAGTTGGCGATTTTACGGACGTATTTCGTGGAAATTTGCACATTTTACGGACGTAATTTGGATGACCTCACAAAGGCATAGAGGTAATGAGCCCGTAAAGGCTCTGCAAGTTGCTCATAGAACAGAAAACTGTTCTATGAGATAATCCGTTCATGAACAATCAGCTGACACATCCATCTGTCGAACGTGCCACCATCGAATCGGTTGATGGTGGATGGGTCTCGTTTGTCGATCCATTAAGATATCCAAAGTCTAGCTTTGGCGATATCAAGCCATACTATGCCCCAATATGCATCGATACGCTGCAGGGTCCAGAATCAGGGTTTTTAAAATTACCAATAGATATTTATTGGGGGCCTGAACGAATCTTTAACCTTTCGCACCGGTCTTCTCTTCATAGTGCTTACAGGACAATTCTCGCGGAATCGGACATAGAAGGTCTAAATCAATACATAAATGGTGAAATCCTCAAATCGATTTGGGATGACCTTATTCTACCGGAGCGCCTTGTAGATCTCTGGGAAAGCAAGGTTGAGGGCCTCAAGAATGCAAGATAATTATCTAGATAGTATCGTTAAACTGCTACTAGACAACCTTAGGGAATATGATTTTGTTCTTTCCGGTGGGTACGCACTAAACAAACTTGAACTCTCGTATCGTCCAACGCTTGATATTGACCTATTTACCAATATGCTCGATCCTGACAGGTTCAGTAAAGCTGTTAACAAAGTGTTGGGTGCTCTAGATGAAGCAGGTTATCAGGTTAGGTTAGAGAGGGAATCTACACTGTATGCAAAAATTAGCATCGGCGACAGTATGAATTCCATCGATGTTGATTTTGGTTATGATTATCGGGAATTTGAACCAATAATATGTGAGGTTGGGCCTGTTCTCAATGAGTTAGATGCAATTTTGAACAAAGTATCTGCACTGTATGCACGATGGCTACCAAGAGATTTTATCGACTTGTATTACATTCGGCAATCCGGTGTTATTACAGATGCTGAGATTCTAGATCATTCACATGAGTGAGATGAAGGTTTCACGCTTGAGTACTTTGTTATCGCATTAAGGAAAATTGAATTTCTAACGTTCGATGACTTTACTTCCTACGGAGTGAGTCGAGAAGTTTTTAGTGATATGAAAATATCCATCCTTGAATGGGCTGATGTTATAGAAATGAGTGTTTAATTTTTGCGCAATTCTGGCAAGCGCGAATCAGCTTTCATCTGTCTCTTGTCTCTCACACAACCTTAGCCAATGGTTTATACTTATATAGGGTATAGGGGTATATGGTATTTCAAAGGAGCCACAATGAAACAATGCATAGATGTCAAGGCCGTCAACAATCGTCTGAAGCGCATCGAGGGACAAGTCCGCGGTTTGATGAGGATGATCGATGAGGATAAGAGCTGTGAGGACATACTGATTCAGATCGGCTCGGTGAAAGCCGCGCTGCACAAGACCGGGCAAGTCATCTTGGAAGGGCATCTGCATCACTGCATCATCGACGGCATCAAAGACGGCAACGAAGATGAGATCATCACACAGCTGTCGTCGGCTATCGAGCAGTTCTCCAGGATCGTCTAACGGGAGGTTAGGTATGGCGCAGACAAGGGATGTCGACTTCAACAAGCGAGCCACCGAGTTCGATGAAGGCATCGAGGGTAGGGCATCACAAAGGTTCTACAACCTACTGCTGCGAGAGGTCGAGCTGCGCCCCAAGCAGCAGTCCTGGATGTCGGCTGCGGAACCGGTGCGCTGCTCAGCAGGTTCGCAGCCACTTGCGACATCGTAGGATTCGGTATCGACATCGCTGAAGAAATGCTTAATGTAGCGCGAGATAAATGCCCGCAGATGGTATTTCATGTAGCACGTTGCGATGACATGCCCTTCGACGACCAAAGCTTCGACGTCATCACCGCCTGCATGGCTTACCATCACTTCGACAACAAGCTTGGCTTCGCTTCGGAGGCAGCACGGGTAATAAAACCGGGCGGCATGCTGTACATAGCCGATCCGCGCTTGCCATGGCTTATCCGCAAGACCATGAATGGGGCCTTAAGGCTGCTGCGCATCGCCGGGGAGTTCGTCACGCCGCAGGAGATGGCAGAGCGTTTCGGTGCAATAGGTTTTACAAATGCTGGTGTCGCCACTGACGCATACGCGCAGGTAGTCAAGCTAAGGCGGTTGTGAATCTAGCGACCAAGCCGCCTTCTCAGTTCTGTCAGAGTAACGCCATCGTATTTAAACCAGAGGCCACCTTGATAGGAGCCGCTTTGGTTTTGTTTTCCTAGCTTCTCCTGTATATAGCGAGCCGCAGCTGAAAGCTTTAGTTCAAGATCATCAACCCTGACAGTACTGATTTTATCTACCACTGTAACGGTAATACTATCATCACTATAAAAAGTCAATTCTGAACCAACTGGGATCCCTAGCATCTCGAAAGTCAAACGTGCGGCTCTTTGATGTGGTTTAGCGTTAGCGGTGCTTCCGCTTTGATCTACAGCACCTAGCTCATTGATCAGATCCTCGTCGTATATCTCTATTTCTGCATCATCATACTGCTCGGCACAGAGCTTTAAGATCTCATAAGCCTTTACTGGAGTGATGTTGAAGAATTCACGACCTTTCCTAATACGGATGTCTGGGGCTACCATATCAATCATCTTGTGGATGAACCGCTCTGCCTTGTCGTACTTGGCCGTTTTGATTGTAGCGAAGATAGCGAATGGTAAAGGAACAGCAGTATTGTCGAGCTCCTTGCTCCTGACATTGACCTTCCGTGAGCTTTTGCCGATCTTTACCCAGTCGTCTTTGAAACTTGGGTTAGTAAGGATATAAACATAACCCTTCTCTTCGTCGCTCATCAGTCCTAGCCTCCCATGAAAATGGCTTTTTGGTTATTGTATTGATATGTTATCGCAATACGATCTTCGTAATGCTTGACCTATGTATACTCGGCTACCCTTCCCTTTTCTCACGCAGTCATCTGTGGTGACGAGTAGCTTCTCGTGTTCGCGTTTTACTCAATACATTGAGATATTTGTAAACTCGATACAAGTAGCTCAACTTGACGATGCTGCTTTTTGAGCGTATCGTACCATATGAACCTAATTAATGATCCAAAGGAGCCTATTCATGGCAAACGCCCAAACCCAAACCCAAGCCTTGAGTGTCAGTAGCATCAACAGCATACCGAGTGATTACACACAGAAATACTGGTCTTCTCCCNTGGAGCGCATCGANATGATACGGGCGGGAGTTCACCCCGAAGACCTGCAGAAAACCTACAGCGACATGGGCGTCTCCAAGGAGAAGATCTGCTCCCTGCTCTCCTTCAGCCGCTCCACCGTCAACCGGCGCATCAAGGCGCAGGAGGCGCTGCCGGCCGATTACTCGGAGCGGGTCATCGGCCTGCAGAAGCTGATCGGCCAGGTCGAGGTGATGGTAGCCGAATCTGGCGACCCTTCCGAGTTCAACGCATCGCAGTGGGTGGCCGACTGGCTGGAGCGGCCGGTCGCC
>WRNE01000090.1 GCA_009776725.1 Coriobacteriia bacterium | reverse complement strand
TTTGGGCATATCGGCGGCGTTTTTATCCCTGCCGATGTCTTCGCCCGTTTCATGCGCGACCGGATCGGTAGCGAGAACGTGCTTTTTATCAGCGGCACGGACTGCTATGGGTCGCCGATCGACGAGGGCTACCGCAAGCTTGTCGAAGCCGGCGAGTTCAGTGGCAGCATTGAAGAGTATGTACAGATGAACCACGACAACCAGTTCAACACGCTTAGCGCATACGATATCTCCCTTGACATCTATGAAGGCAGCAGCCTGGGGCTGGCCAAGGGCTTCCATAAAGAGACGACCGACGAGGTTTTCCAAAAGCTTTACGAGCACGGCCATCTGCGCTGGCTTTCCACTGCCCAGTTCTACGACGAGGAAGTAGGCACTTTTCTCAACGGCCGGCAGGTAGAGGGACGCTGTCCCTGGCCGAACTGCGAGTCCGAGCAGGCATATGCCGACGAGTGCAGCCTCGGCCACTCGTACCAGCCAGAAGAGCTGCTGGACCCGGTCAGCACCCTCTCCGGCAAGCCTCCGGTAATGCGCGAAGTGTCGAACTGGTACTTGGACTTGGCAAGCTTCAAGCCTCTCTTAGAGGCCTACATCGAGCAGCTTAGAGTATCTGGAGAAACCCGAAAAGTCGTAACCGACACAATGTCGGAGTTTATGCTGGCACCGATCACGTTTGTCAGAAACGAGCATCTGGAGGACTACCAGCAGATCGCCCAGTCGCTGCCAGACCATGTCATGCGTGCAGCCAATGGAAAAGAGACCAGCTTCGAACTGGAGTTTATGGACTTAAAAGACCGCGACCTGGCCAGGGTCGTCCTAGACAAGGCAGCAATCCGCTACCGTACCGGCAAGACCCTGGTCCCGTTTCGTTTGACAGGCAATATAGCGTGGGGGGTAAAGGCCCCCTTCCTAGACGACCGTCAAGAAGACCTGACTGTATGGTGTTGGCCTGAGTCGCTTTGGGCCCCGATCAGCTTTACCAAGGCCTACTTGGCTGCTAAAGCGTCTGGCCAAGAAGTAAGCGGCATGAATCCCAGCCGGCCAATAACCGCCGGCCAAAGCTGGGATGACTATTGGTGCGACCCTCAAGCAATGGTCTACCAGTTTATCGGCCAAGACAACATCTATTTCTACGGGGTGGCCCAAACCCCGCTTTTCGCTGGTTACAACGGGCCGGGCTTGCTTGCACCAAGCAAAAGCAACGGCGATTTACAACAAACAAAGCTGGTCGCCAACTTTCACTTGCTGTACTTCGGGCGTAAGGCCTCGTCCTCTGGCGCATTGAAGCCACCAATGGCAGACGACCTTTTGGGCCTTTATACAGCCGAGCAGCTACGCGCCCATTTTGTCTCGCTAGGCCTGTCGTCCAAGCAAGCCAGTTTTCGCCCGAAGCCTTTGAACCCGGATGCGTCCGAGAAGGATTCCGACCCGGTGTTAAAGGACGGGCAAGTGCTGACCAATATCTTAAACCGGCTGGCCCGTTCATGTTTTTATACAGCCCAATTAGAATTCGATGGAGAAATGCCCCTTGGCCAGGTTTCCAGCGGGCTATTAAGCCAAGCCGGGGAGACGGTCCGTTCATACGAGCAAGCCATGTCCAACCATGAGTTGCATGTGGCCAACACCATTGCTGTCGCTTATATCAGGGCAGCCAACAAGTATTGGTCGGACCACAGCAAGACGGACACCGAAGGGCAGGCCAGAAGCCAATTGTTGGTCGACTGTTTTTACCTTCTCCGAGTCTGCCTTTTGCTGATGCACCCTATCGCCCCAACCGGGACAAAGGCGGTCTACGAGGCTTTGCAACTAAGTGCAGGCGAAGCGGAGTTCTTCAGCTGGAAGCATGTCGATGCGTCCGGCATACCGTCTGGCTTTCATGAGTTCGTCCCTCTAGCCGACAGGGAAAAGCAGTCGCATCGGATTTATACGTTGCCGCCCCGCACTGACTTCTTTGTGCGCCATCCCAGCCAGATGCAGCAAGGCTAGAGGATGCCCTACCCAGGATGCCCTACCCAGGATGCTAGGCCCAAAATGCTATACCTTGAAGTCGTCAATGCCGTTGAAGACGTCCATGGCCTCTTGTACGTCATAGCCTGCTAGCGTGATCGCACTGATCGCCTTGGTGAAGCGGACCGCCTCGTCCAAAGGACGTTGGTGGATGTTCCTGCCTGTGGCATTGCCAATCGCACCGCCGATGTGGATCTGGTCGTATAGCTGGCTCAAGAAGACTTCGGCGTCGATAGTAGTGCCTCCTGCACAGACTAGCCCTGTCCTTCCCGCAGCCTGGGAGGCTATCGCCAGCAGCTCGGCCGAGCTGTTCTTATCCGTAGCATCAGGGGGGTTGACTTTGACGAAGTCAGATCCTAGGCAGAGGGCCACACCGGCTGCACCGGCGATCACTGTAGCCTCCTTCTCGTCGGCGACAGCCTTGCCCCGCGGATAGATCCACAGCACTGTAATCAAGCCCGAGGCATGGGCCTCGGCGACTAGCTCGCCGGCCTCTGACATCATGGTCGACTCATACTCGCTTCCCAGGTAAATCGTATACCCGATACCGACAATGTTCACACCAGCATCGCGCATCGCCAAGACTGCGTCTAGCGAGTACAGCTGGGGCGAATAAGGGTCGTCTTGGGACGTTTTTACCAAATGCGACTTCGAGTTCATCTTCACGAGATAGTTTATCTCGGGATAATCAGGGGCATATTGGGCGACCAGGCCCCTCTGGGCTGCCATGACGCCGATCACGCCTTGCGAGGCGATACGAAAGAGATGCTCCGGGTCGTTGTCTGCAAAATCAATCTCTTCTCCATAGAAATCGTCATTGAGGTGCTCGACTTTCTGGTCGCAGGCAAAGAGCATCAGTTTTCCCGTCCCGCGCGTGGCAGCTAGGAAATTCTCGACATAAAGGTCACGGGCCTCCGGCAACACGTCAGCTGGGACCCTGACGTCTTGATAGTTCATGTTCAGCATATAAACCTCCTTTATTAAATCCTTGATACTGAATGGTCACGCGTCACTCGTCGCTATCGCTAAGCGACTTGGACACGGTAATCGTCGGGCGGTCGGCTACTCTAACATTGATGCGTTGCAGGGATGCCCCATATTCCGACAGCAGCTGGTTGATCACCATTTCTTTGATCTCGACGTCCTCGGCGCTGCCGAATGCCACCTCGACATTGTTTCTCAAATAGAGGACGGTCTGCACGACGCTTGGGGCAGAGATGTATTCGATCATCGCCTTCATCGAGGGACTGACCCCGTTGACAATGGCCAGGGCGTTGACCAGGCAGGCGTCTTCGATCTTTTCGCCTGAGACCGGGCCACTGGTGGCTTCGACGTCTACGACCTGCACCAGCTTGGTCTTGTCCAGGCCATGGATCTCCTGGTCGATGTTGACTACCTCGCCAAGCCAAACCCCGTCCGAGGCCAAAATCCAGACTCCCCTGCCAGTACTCTTGTCCGCCCCCTTGAAGACGACCATGGCCACCGGCTGCCTTTCCACGATACGCAGGGTCAAAGTTGACGGAAAGTCCCGGCTGACTTCGACAGACGAGACCCAAGGGTCTGACTCGACCCGGTCGGAGATGTCGTTGGTGTCCACACTGAGAAGGGTTGCATCGGTCGGGACCTGCGCCAGGTCGGTCAAATGGTCGTCTTTGAGGTGCCAGCCGCCTTCGACCTGGATGGCTTTTATCAAGAACACTGGGGAGAAGTACACGATCACTGCTGCTAGCGCAATCACCCCGATGCCGATAAGGGTGCCCAAGGCCTTGCTTCTTTTCAAGGATCTAGCCGGGCTGGCACTGTGTTGGCGTTCGCGTTGCTTGCGGATGGTCTGGCCGGTTATCTCTGACGTCTGGCGACTGTCCTGCCGGCGTTGGTTTTGGGCCCTACTGTCGCCTCTTGAACGGCTGGAGCCTTGGCCTTGCCTAGAGCCGGATGCGCGGCGGCCTGTGCTGCTAGCTGCCCTCTGGCCGTCTTCGCGCAAGACCCGGGTCGAGTCGGGCTTTAGGATGCCCCGGGCATTCTGAATGCGGGCGTCGCGTTCGATCTCGTCGCGTTGCAGGTCGTTGGTTGCTATTTGGTCGTACCTGACTGTCCGCCTGCTTTGGGCACTTTGGCGGCGGGGGCTTGATGAGGCCAACGGCAATGTTTGCCTGCTGGTGTCTTGCCTGGACTGCCTGGCCTCGTATTGGCGGCTGCTTGGCCTTGGGTCTGCCTGGTTGCCACGGTTACGCTGGCTGTTGGCCTGTCTGGCTGGCCTGGTAGCGCCCGTCTCGTTAGGCCTGTTCTGCCTGGACTGCCTGGGCTTGCTGCGATTAGGTGAATCCGATGAATCTGATCTCGGTCTGTAGTTCGAAACCATATGCCTCTCTCACCNTCTTTCGTATATACCTGATCAAGTCGATCACATTCTGAGCGCTCGCCGTGCCATTGTTGACGATAAAGTTCGCATGGACCTCCGAGACGCTGGCCCCCCCATAGGCCAGGCCTTTGAGGCCTAAGGCATCGATCAGCTGGCCGGCGGACACCCCTTCGGGGTTCTTAAAGACACTGCCGGCGCTGGGCTTGCTCAAAGGCTGGCTCTTCTGCCGCCTCGACATAATGCCTTCCATTCGCGCCCGGATATAGCTGGTATTGCCTTTTTGCACTATAAGCTCGGTTTCCAGCACAATCTCCCCGGGCTGCAGGCCGCTTGACCGGTACGCCCAGGGCAGGTCGTTGGCAGAGTAGCGGACCAGTTCTCCATCCAGGTTAAAGACGAGGACCGATGACACGACACTGCTGATCCAGTCCTCGGCAGTACCGGCGTTCATAAAGACCGCCCCGCCGACTGTGCCGGGTATCCCGACTGCGAATTCTAAACCTGAATAGCCGTTTTTAAAGGCATTACGGACCAAGTTGCCCAATAAGACCCCGCCACCGGCTACGAGCTTTTCACTAGGATATTCTATTGTAGGCATGCTAGACGATAATAAAGCATTGTCTTCTGCCTCCGGGGAGCCGTCATAGGCTTCCGGAAAGGCATAGCTTTTAAACTCTTTGCCCAAAGTCAGCACAGCCCCCTCAAAGCCGTTGTCGCTGACTAAGAGGTTCGTCCCCTTGCCGATCAGCACCCAGGACAGGCCGTACTTGCCGATGACCTGCATGCTTGTCTTCAAGTCGGCGATCGAGTCGCATTCGATGAACAGGCCTGCTGGCCCGCCGATGCGAAAGCTGGTATGCCTGGCCATGGGCTCGTTCATGCTCAGCGAGCCGCGGATCACCCCTTCGAGCTCGCAATAGGCCTCAAAGATCGGCACTGTCCAGCTGACTGGCGAAGGGCCAGCCAAAGGAGGTGCGGCTTGGCTAGCCACCGGTGGCAAAGGCCCGCCGCTTGCTGGCGACCCGCCCTCGTCTG
>WRNE01000089.1 GCA_009776725.1 Coriobacteriia bacterium | reverse complement strand
CATTATATTCACCACAAACATCGAGTTCTCCAAGTGGGGGACGGTCTTCGCCGACGAGAAGCTGGCGGCCTCCATAGTAGACCGGATAGTCCACCACGGCAGGCTAGTGGAGTTCGGCGGGCCGAGCAGGAGGCTGGACTCCTCGCTTATGCTCGGCAAGGAGGTTGACGGTTCGGGGATCTGACGGCATGTTGGCCAAACCCTGAAATTTTACTTGGTGAAAACAGAAACAACAATTTGGTGAAAACCAAAAAATCTATTTGACAAAACACAGCGGAGATAGTTACAGGTTTAAGGAAACGATGTCAATGCAAGGAAAGTAGTGGTACCCGATTCGGCTGGTTATGTGGTTCCCTTTTGGGTTGACAGTAACAGGCCTTTCTAGCCTTTTTCGTGCATCGTTGCCGCTTTTGCAGACGATGTCTGGTGCGTTTACCCTGGATATGGCATGTTTTTGATATGTGGTGCGATGAGTTTGCGAATTTACTCTTGCAATTTAACGAATACTCTGGTATTCTTCGATGTGCTCGGTACGGACATGATAGCTTTAAACGATTGGGGTATTCATGAAAAAGCTTATGGTTATTATAATTGTTTCATTATTAATACTAAATTCATTCATTATTCCAAACAAAGTATATGCATTATCAAATTTTCCATTTAGAATATATTCTTTCAATCCCATAGTATATCAGCTCCATTATAGTATGAGCAGTGTGTTTTCAATAGGTTTGAACAATGCTGTAGCAACTTGGAATTCGCACCTACCCTCAGGATTGCTTGCTGTTAGCTCTCAGGTTCATTATAGTAATACTTTCCCTAGTAAAAACGGTGTTAACGAAGTTTTCAACCTATCTATGAATACAGAATATATTGCAATGAATTCAATGACTTATTGTGATGATGGTATGCATGTTTTTTTGTATGAATCTGATATTAATATGAATAGTTGTCATAGTTTTTATAATGGATACATTTTGTTTGATTATGATGCAGAGTCGATTTTTTTACATGAAATAGGGCATTCTGTTGGTATACTAGACACATATGATGCAAGTGAATCCGCTTATGTAATGTACGGTTATGGTTTTATTAATACCCTAAAACGATCATTAACTCTGCCTGAACTTCTGCACCTGCCATCATTAGCATACTAACATGTCTAAATAATAGAGGAGGAAATCTTATGGGTGAAAAAACAATTACTCAGGTGAAATACGGGTTGATTCTAATCGTAATGTTATCAGTAGCAGTTGTAGCTTCGATGTCAGCATGCAGTGATAAAACCCAGCAGGTCCAAGCTGATGCTGCATATAGCAACGAGACAGTCGGGAGCACTACACCTGAACTGCCTGAAGGCGTCAAACTTATTGAGTCCATCGGTGGATCTATTGTCAGAGTGGAATACGACGATTTATACAAGATATCCAGCCTGGTGGTCCATGGCAGGGTAACTGAGCAGTCTGAGGAGCACCTAGTCCAGGGGGTCGGGCTTGGCGATCCAGTCTGCTTTACAGACATCTATATCGAAGTCGAAGAGGTCTACCGTGGCCAAACCGATGGGGGCATGGTAATAGTCAGGGTCATGGGCGGCTCAAAAAGCCTAAACGATGACCGGGTCTGGTTCGCACCAGACGAGCCAAGGCTTGACCCGGGAGACGACTGCGTCTTCTTCCTGCACAAACCTAACTATGGTGGAGGCTACAACACCCTGGGAGACTACTGGCTGGTCGTCGGCGTGAACCAGGGAGTGTTCTACCTGGGTGGTGACGGACAGTACCACAACCAGAGCTATCCACAGACAATTGACCTGGAGTCGTTTGGTAGCTACATGTCAGTAATAAACCAGCAGGTGCCGATAGACTACGACTACTACCGTAATTATTACCTGTCCTCGATCAACCAGAACTACCGCAACGGTGTCATCTCGGAAGAGCAGTACAACCAGGCTATAGAGGACTTTGATGTATATGCTGAGATCATCAAGTAAGCATTACTTAACCACAATTACTAGATGCTAGCAGGTCGGAGCCGGTTTGTAAGCAAGCCTAAGCGGCTTCTGTATGTTTGCTCCTGAGCCAAACGGTATTTACTTTGTATCCCATGGCAGCGGGTCGCGCACCTCCAGCGTCCCGGCCATGATCGGTGATTTCACCCCGGTCTCAGGGTTAGTGGGTTGGTCGATCTGGAAGAGGTAGCCGGTCTTGCCGTACCTGCCCAACTTGCTCTCGTCGTAATAATCGCTGTCCATGCAGATATTGATGGCTTTCAGTGCGACCGCAACCTCGTCGTAACCAAAGAAACCGGTGTTCTCGAACAGCTTATGCTCCCACAGATATTCGCATTCGATGTTTAGGAAGCACTCCTGGATTCGCGGCGCGTTGACCTTGCTGGCTGGCTCAGCCGTTAAGCCAGCAGCGGTGATCTCGTCTGTCTCGTACTCGTTGTTGCCGATCGTCTTGATGCAGCGCTCGTAGATGCCGTAGGTCGGGAAGTTCAGCACGCAAGCTCCGGTCTCCTTGAGTGATTGGTACATATGCCCGCTGGTTGATACGGCGCCTAGGATGCAGACGAACTCGTCGATACCGCCACCGACAAAGCTCGCCCAGGACTGCAGGCAGGCGTTCTCCTTGCCGTTTGCCTTCCAGCCGGTGACGACTAAGACTAATGATGGGATAGCCGTCATGAAACCCTGCCAGGTGCACCAGGGCTCGGTGATTATCTCAGGTCTTGCGCTGAAGTCCTGCTTTGTCATATTGCCTCCTCTTCCAGAATATTTGACTGGGCATATTGTACAGCAATTTAAATGAAAACAAACATATGTTCGCTGTATTCTTTAGGGTTACGGTTCTGGTGCGCGCTCGCCATGAATCGAATTCACCATCCCCATGCAAACGCTTCGCAGCCCTATTGCCAAGGAAGATGAATAGCAAGCTGGGCACTGTCAAGCCCCCGGCTCAATAGCGCTTCGATTGGGCGTATTACACAGACTTTGCGAGCGGCATGCCGCTTACTTTGCTCTATAAGATTTCAGGAAGGCTTTCAGCTTCTTCATCACCCAGTCATAATGACTGGATGTGCTGCTGATGAAATAGGATCCCAGGTTGGAGCTCTTCGTCCACTTGTAGTAGCCCTTGGTGAAGAGCTGCTCGTCGTCATGCGCGGCGACCAGAGCCATCACCTCGGCATGGCTCTCACGCAGCATGGCTTTGGCGTTTGCAAGCGGTACCTGCTGGTACCTCTCCCAAATAGCCTGGTTCAAAGCTGGCAGGGTTGCCCAGGTGTAGCCTTCTCCCGGCACTGCGGGCAGTCCTCCCTCGACGACCCCTTCCTGATACCAGCGCAACACCATCTGATGCCACTCGTAGAGATGCACCAGCACGTCGCGCAGGTTCTTGTCCCGCTGCCAATGCGCCTCCTTCTTGTCGGCGTTAAAGCTCATGGCGGCTGACTGCTCCTCTGCCGACATGGTGTCGATCAGCTGCCAGAGCTTCGCGAACTGCTGGTCAGCTGCCAGTATCAGGTCTGCTTTGTTGGTGGGCCTGGGCATGGTCTTCTCCCCATTTAGATCGGTTTGTAACGGTCGGCGTACTCGATTCGTGCCAGCTGCGTGTATTTCTGGATAAGATCGGTCTTGGCTTCGGTGTATGCGTCCCGGTCATGCTCGTATTGCGCGAGCAGCACCTGCTTCAGCTGAGCATAGTCGGCAGCCGCCTCGGCGTGTTCGCGCAGGTAGTCGCGGAAGTAGAGCTCGTCCCAATCGCCGTGGTAGCGGACGTGCAGGTGGTAGACCTGCTCGGCGAAACCTTTCGGCGTGTATCCCTTGTTGAACGCCAGGTGCAAGGGGGATTCTTCCTCGGACATCAGCAGCCAGCCGTCCACCAGCAGGCGAGCCGTCAGCGCGTCGATGTCACAGCCGGCGTCCAGCTCCAGCAGGATATCGACGGTCGGCTTGGCCAGCAGCCCGGGCACTGCCGTGCTACCGATGTGGCTGATACGGGCGATGTCGTCTGCGTCGATCGTGCCGACAAGAGCCTGCCGCTGCTCCTCGTACCACCCGGCGTAGCGCGGGTCGTACTGCTCCAGCTTGATCGGGAAGAGCTGCCAGAGCTCCTCCAGCGACAATTCCGAAAGTGGTTTTGGCATGCTCACATCTTAACCCAAACGTCCCGCATGGAGGCTCTGCGTGAGCCTCGCCTGCCTCGCCGATGGCTCTTGCCTGGTACCCAGACGGAGGCCCTTATCCGCAGTATGGCTTTTATGTGGAGAAACCCACGGCCTTGCCCTTTGGTTAGCCTTGGGCAAGCAGCTTCGTTAGCAGCAGCACAGCCTCCCAGGCAAAGCGGAGGCCGAAGGCCAGAAGTATCAGTCCCGATGCCCGCTCGATCAATTGGCGAGCCTTCGCGGTCAACCGGGCAGCCAACAACGATCCGGCTACTGCTAGAAAGAGGAACCAGACGACCGATGCC
Organism: Coriobacteriia bacterium; assembly: GCA_009776725.1. Classification (GTDB taxonomy): domain Bacteria; phylum Actinomycetota; class Coriobacteriia; order Coriobacteriales; family UBA8131; genus WQXZ01. The sequence continues at coordinate 995 of WRNE01000089.1, read as the reverse complement.
GAGATAGCGCCGAGGCCGAAGGGCAGGGCACCGGCCTTAGCCGAGCTGATGGCCAAGCCGATAATGCCGACAGTGTCGATAATGGCATGGGGGTTGATCAGCGATGCGGAAACGGTCGCCATGGAGGCCTTGGCCAGGCTGGCCTCGCCTTCGGCATCATCGGTGTCAGGCAGGGGCGATCGTAGCGCCAGCACACCTAAGACGAGCAGGAACACAGCCCCGGCGATAAGTAGAATAGGCCGAAGCGCCGGTATGGCGGCAAGTGCTGCCGATGCTCCAAGGGCGCCGATCAGAATCAGCAGCGAGTCGCAGGCGGCAGCCACCAGGGCGATCACCAGCGCGCGGGGCAGTCCCATGCGGATGGCGGACTTCAGCACGTAGATGTTCTGCGAGCCGATCGGCAGTATCAGCCCTAATCCCAACAAGAGGCCGGAGAGGTAGTCGGTCATCTGTGCACCATGTCGGTGGTAGGCATTTACGGCTTCCTGGCTACCAGTATAGATGTAGCGCCCACTCGCCAGACCTCGTCCACAGGGTAAAACCCAGCCTGCTCGAGCAGCAGCTTCTGGTTTGAGACAGTCAGGGGGGTGTCGTAGTGGCAGAGCTCGTCCATGCCGATGCCTTGCGTGGCGCGCAGCCGGCGATTCTCTGCGAGCCAGTGGTCCTCCTCGGCTTGGCTTGCGACCATGTAGTCGGCTTCCAGATAGCTGCCTCCGGGTTGGATGGCGCGGAGTATCGCCTGGTAGAGCGCGAGCTTCTGAGCATGATCGAGGTGGTGCAGCGACTCGAAGGAAGCAGCCACGTCATAGCGCTCGAAGCCGAAGTCGTAGTCCAGGTAGCTGGCGCAGATCAGCTCGATCGGTTTGTTCGGGAACTTCTCACGCAGCCTGTCCAACATGGCCTGCGAGAGGTCGATGCCGGTGACCTTCAGGTCGGGGAAGCGCACGAAGAGCTGCTCCAGCTCCAGCCCGGTGCCGCAGCCCAGGTCGAGCAGG
>WRNE01000088.1 GCA_009776725.1 Coriobacteriia bacterium | reverse complement strand
GCCGGTCGGCTGCCAGCGCGAAGTTATCTGAAAGCCGGAAGGTTGTCGAGGTGCCGAGAGACTATACGGTTACCGAGATGGTCGCCCGCCCCTCGTTTTGGCTGCTGTTCGTGTTCCTGGTTCTGCTGGCGGCCGTCGGTAGCGCTGCTATTGCTTTGGCTGCCGACATTCTCTTAGGACTCGGCATTGAGTCACCCGCCACGATCATCGGTATCATCAGCATCTTCAACGGCCTAGGCCGCCTGGCATCCGGTGCATTGTTCGACAAGTTCGGGCTGCGTAATACCCAATACCTGATCAGCGCCCTGGCTATCAGCGCTCCGCTTACCGTGATGTTGGCAGTGTTCATAGGATCGATGCCGATCGGCGTCTTCGGGCTCTGCCTCTGCTACTTCTCCTATGGTTTCGCGCCGACCACTTCGTCAGTCTTTACCTCCAGCTTCTATGGCATGAAAAACTTCACCCAGAACTTCTCTGTAATGAACCTTTTGCTGGTACCGGCGCCGTTCGCGGCGGTAATGGCGGGTACAGTATATGCCGGCACCGGCAGCTTCTTCGTGCCGTTTTTGATATTGGCCGGCTGCTCGCTGCTGGGTCTGGCTTTGAACTTGATGATCAAGCAGGCTTGAGGGTTTGCTCGAAGGTGTCCGACCCTTAATGGAAGCTGTTATGACTTGATAAACGCAGGTTATTCATGGGGTTCCGACAGGATTTTGCTGATTTCTAGCAAAAACCGAATCTATGTGTTGATGTGTCCGCAAACGGCAGGTGAGCATGGTATCGCAACCCGGTGCCCTGCCAGGCATGGTTCCTGGGCCTTGTATTGGTATGTATGATTCAGGTATGGTTCTCCGGGGGTGCCGGCTAGCATCCAAGCGTTGGTAAGCACCTGGCGGGAGCGCGCCGGGTGCTTATTCAGCTTCGGCTGTGTTGCTTCGCCCTACTTGCCGTCCTTACTCAGCGTCTTTTTCAGATGACGCCTGGCATTGCCGCGGGTCTTGACAGTCTCATCGCAAAGCATGTCTAGGATCTGGCTATTTTGCCCTTTCGAGCCTTCCTGTACTCCTTAGTCCTTGATTGCGTCAGCTCTCTTCTTGCCATCAGTGATATCCTGAATCCCAAGGGTAACCTCCCATGTACAATCTTTCCTCGCATGTCAGGTTGCCCTTGCTCTTATATGCCAGCAACATTGAACCGTTCGCAGACATGACATGTGATGTACGCGGCTCGTTTCACGGCATTTTCGTGATGTATGCTGAAGGCTTGACCCAGGTGACGACTGCGTCTTCTTCTTGCACAAGCCCAACTATGGTGGGGGCTACAATACCGAGGGGGACTACTGGCTGATCGTCGGTGTGAACCAGGGTGTGTTCTACTTGGGCGATGACGGACAGTACCACAACCAGAGCTATAAGGGACTATGATGTATATGCCGAGATCATCAAGTAGGCATTACTTAACCACAATTACTTGATGCTAGCAGGTCGGAGCCGATTTAAAGGCAAGACTAAGCGGCAGCTATATGTTTGCTCCTAAGCCAAACGGTATTTACTTCGTTTCCCAAGGCAGAGAGTCGCGTACCTCCAGTGTCCCGGCCATGATCGGCGATTTCTGGCCGGTCTCGGGATTCGTCGGTTGGTCGATCTGGAAGAGGTAGCCGGTCTTGCCGTATCTGCCCAGCTTGTCCTGGTCGTAATGATCGCTGTCCATGCAGATATTGACGGCTTTCAATGCGACCGCCACCTCGTCATAACCGAAGAAGCCGGTGTTCTCGAACAGCTTGTGCTCCCATAGATACTCGCACTCGATGTTTAAGAAGCACTCCTGGATGCGTGGTGCGTTGACCTTGCTGGCTGGCTCCGCCGTCAGGCCGGCGGCGGTGATCTCGTCTGTCTCGTACTCGTTGTTGCCGATCGTCTTGATGCAGCGCTCGTAGATGTCGTAGGTCGGGAAGTTCAGCACACAGGCTCCGGTCTCTTTGAGCGACTGGTACATGTGCCCGCTGGTCGAGACCGCGCCCAGGATGCAGACGAACTCGTCGATGCCGCCGCCGACAAAGCTCGCCCAGGACTGCAGGCAGGCGTTTTCCTTGCCGTTCGCCTTCCAGCCGGTGACGACGAAGACCAAGGAGGGTATAGCCGTCATGAAACCCTGCCACGTGCACCAAGGCTCGGTGATTATCTCTGGTCTTGTGCTGAAGTCCTGCTTTGTCATAATGCCTCCTCTTTTGAAATACTTTTGTGTATGTTAACCGACATCCATACCTTGCCAGGTGCACCAAAGCCGTTGGCTTGCCGACAATGCAAGGGTTGTGGCGATCTTCTCCCCATTTTTACTAAGGCCTCCCCAACAGAGCCCTTTTCAAGCCAGTATACCCGTAGTTACTAAGCGCTGGCCTGATCGGCCAGATGGCAGGCTCCCGGCAGCTAAGCCTTCCGGCAACTAAGCCTTCCAGTTAAGCAGCGCTTCGATTGGGGATTGTGCACAGACCGAGTGGGCTGCAAGCTGCTTACTTTGCCTTATAAGACTTCAGGAAGGCCTTCAGCTTCTTCATCGCCCAGTCGTAGTGGCTGGACGTGCTGCTGATGAAATAGGATCCCAAGTTGGAGCTCTTCGTCCACTTGTAGTAGCCCTTGGTGAAAAGCTGCTCGTCGTCATGCGCGGCGACCAGGGCCATCACCTCGGCATGGCTATCATGCAGCATGGTTTTGGCGTCCGCTAGCAAAACATGCTGGTACCTCTCCCAAATAGCTTGGTTTAGGGCCGGCAGGGTTGCCCAGGTGTAGCCCTCTCCCGGCACCGCGGGCAGGCCTTCCTCGACGGTTCCCTCCTGGTACCAGCGCAGCACCATCTGATGCCACTCGTAGAGGTGCACCAGCACGTCGCGCAGGTTCTTGTCCCGCTGCCAATGCGCCTCCTTCTTGTCAGCGCCGAAGCTCATCACCGCCGACTGCTCCTCTTCGGTCATAGAGTCGACCAGCTGCCAGAGCTTGTCGAACTGTGTATCGGCTGCGAGTATCAGATCGGCTTTGTTGGTTGGCCTGGGCATGGTCTTCTCCTCATTTTGGGCTCGGATTATAACGGTCGGCGTACTCAATTCGGGCCAGTTGCGTGTATTTATGGATAAGATCGGTCTTGGCCTCGGTGTATGCGTCCCGGTCATGCTCGTAGCGCTCAAGCAGCACCTGCTTCAGCTCGGCGTATTCGGCAGCCGCTTCGGCGTGGTCGCGCAGGTAGTCGCGGAAGTAGGGCTCGTCCCAGTCTCCGAGGTAGCGGACGTGCAGGTGGTAGACCTGCTCGGCGAAGCCTTCTGGCGTGTATCCCTTGTTCAAGGCGAGGTCAAGCGGGTCGGACTGCTCGGACATGAGCAGCCAGCCGGCAGCCTGCAGGCGGTCAAGAATCGATCTGACGTCGGAGCTTGCGCGTACCTCCAAGAGGATGTCGACCGTCGGCTTGGCCAGCAGTCCGGGCACTGCCGTGCTGCCGATGTGGCTGATACGCGCGACGTCCGCATCGCCTAGCAGGCCAATCAGGCCCGCGCGCTGCTGTTCGTACCAGCCAGCGTACCTGGGGTTGTGCTCCTTCAGCACGATGGGGAACAAGTCCCAGAGCTCCTCCAAAGTCATTTCGGACAGTTCTTTAGACATGCTCACATCTTAAACCAAACGTGCTGCCCTGTTGGCCTGACTGGCGATGCTGGTCTTATCCACACAAAGAAGGGGATAAGAGCGGGGCTGCGCTTCTAGCTGCGTAGTTGAGCTTGACATGCGCGCTTGAGCCGTGGTAAAACGGCTGGAGCCACGTGCAGAATAGTGCATGGCACAGCTTAGGAAAGAGAGGGCCTGAGGGTGGCGTTCGAGGTCAATCCTGTCGCTTCGGCAAAGGACAAGGCGGCATTCATCGATTTCGTCTATGAGGTGTACAGCGGCAACCCGATGTACCGCGACAACCTTTGCTTCACCAGCAAGAATCTCATTTACCGAAAGGATAGCTTCGCCCAGCAATGCCTGATAGAGCCGCTCTTCGTGCAGGAAGACGGGCGGGCGGTGGCGCGCTGCGCGCTGGTTATCCACCCCGGCCTGGATGCTGTGCAGGTCGCCTTGTTCGAGGCTTTGCCGGACTGTCGTCCAGCGGTCGACCTGTTGCTGGAAGCCGCCCGTGGTTTCGCCTTGCAGCACGGCAAGGACAGGGTGGTCATTGGCATCAACGGCCACAACAGCTTCGGCATCGGCTTCCTTTGCGACCGCTTCGACGAGCCCAACCCCTTCGACGGCATCTATACGCCGGGTTATTACATTGACTATTTTCGCGGGCGCGGCTTCGCTGAACACCCGGTCAGCACCTACTTCGTCCAAGTTACCGACATCGATATCAGCCAGCGGCTGTTGGATCGGGTCTACCGGCAGTTCACCTTCCGGACAGCCGACCTCTCGGACTTGCGGGGCGAGATGGAGGTGCTGGGTGCGCTGTTCAACGAGACGCTTGCTGGCACGCCGTTTTTCTTCGCCCGCCCCATCGAGGAATGGTATGAGACGTTTTTTGACCTGAAGCCGCTGCTAAATGGCGAGAACATCATCTACGCGTTGAAAGACGGACGGGAGGTGGGCTTTCTGTTCTGGCATCCGGACTACAACATGGTGCTGCAGCGCAATCGCAAGAACAGCACGGCCGGCTTCTTTCTAAGATACCTGCTGGGCAGGCGAAAAATCAACCAGATGAAGATAAACGCCATCGGCATCCTGCCGGAATACCAACGCAGCGGGGTTATACTGGGCCTCTTCGACCAGCTGTGGCAAGCGATTGCCGGCCGCTACAGCGGCGGCGAGACCGGCTTCGTCTTCGATGCCAACACCGCCTCGACCAGCATCTGCCGGCGTTTCTGCGGCTCCGCCTATAAGCACTATGTGGTATTCGAGGCCGAGGCGGCCAGGTTATAAGCGACCTATGAGCGAGTACTTTATGAAGCAATACCTTTCTGCCCGCGACCTGCCGGAGCAATGGGACGAGGGGCTGGACGGCAATCTCTACCTGCGGCGTGATTTCCTGACCTTCCTGGAAGGCGTGGACGACAGCGAGAAGAGCTACCATGTCTTTATGGATAAGAGCGGCAACCTAGACACCAAGCTAATGCTGCATAAACACAGCGGTTACAACCTGACCATGTTCACGAATCTCAAGAGTAGCATTGACATGAACTTCATCTACTTTCCTTTGTCGGTCTCCCGGCCGGCCATGGTGTTCGGTGAGGCCAGCCGCGCCGAGACAGTCACCTTTCTGAAGTCGATCCAAGGCTACAAGATGATTTTGAACGCTCCGGAATGGTACCGGTTAGACGGCTTCGCCCGCGGCCTGACCTGCCCCCGTTGCGTGCTGGATCTGTCTTGGGATAGCTTCGAGGCCTACCTAGATGCCCTGCGCAGCGGTTATCGACGGCGCTACAAGAAAGCCTTGGAGGCATCGGCCGGGCTGCGGCTTTACTGGCTGGACGACAATAGGGAGTTCGACGAGCGCCTCTACCAGCTCTACCTGGAGGTCTTCGACAACTCCAGATTCAAACTGGAGCGCCTCACGCTGCCGTTCTTCCAAGGCGACCGGTTCAGGATCTTCGTGCTAGCCGACGCTGAGGGCCCGGTCGGCTTCGTGCAGCTGCTGGAAAACGGCCCGGAGCTGATCTTCGAGTTCGTCGGCTTCGACCACGCCAAGAACCGGGAATA
>WRNE01000087.1 GCA_009776725.1 Coriobacteriia bacterium | reverse complement strand
TCTGCGGCAAGCTGGAGGAGCTGATCCCCTACATCGTGGACATGGGCTTTAACGCCTGGAACCCCGCCGAGCCCCAAAACGACCTGGTAGCGATCAAGAGCGCCTACAACGGCAAGTTCGCCGTTTGCGGCGGCTTCGACGGCAACGGCCCGGTCTGCTACCCCGAGACCACCGAGGAAGAGGTGCGCGCCTACGTCAAGCAGCAGCTCGACCTCTACGCCCCCGGCGGCGCCTATGCCTTCGGCGGCGGGATCATGGGGCCTCCAGGCGACGAGTTCGCTGCCGCTCGCCGCGAGATCATCATGGACGAGTTCGAGAAGCTGAGATACTCGTACTACTGATTCGTACTATTGATCAGCCCTTACCGCCCACACCGCTTTTAATATGGAGAAGCCCTTGAGTGGGGCTTCTCCACATAATCACAACAAACAAAGGAGGGCTCTATGCCCACATTAACGCCTTATGAGAACTACCTGCGCATGATGCGCGGCGAGATGCCGGAGTTCGTTCCCTCGATGGGAGACGGCTTTGGCATGTTTATGACCATGGAATATTCCAAGGACTGGCGGCCGGCGCTCGGCACCACTACCCCTGGCGAGATCTGGTACGACATGTTCGGCGTGCCTTGGGTCTCGGAATGGAACGCTGCCAACGGATCGCTGCCGGCTCCTGGCCAGTTCATCCTAGATGACATCACCAAGTGGCGGGACGTGATCAAGAAACCGGCTATCCTGGAGGACATCGACTGGGAGTACTGCGCCTCGGTCGACCTGCCGAAGATGGATCCGGACCGCCTGGTGTCCGGCGGCCCCAATGTCGGCATCGGCTACTTTCAGACGCTGGTTGCCTTCATGGGCTTTGACAACGCTTTGATCGCCTGTGTCGAAGAGCCCGAGGAGGTCAAGGCCTTGCTGAACTTCCTGCTCGGCCTAAACCTCGAGATGGCCAAGGAGTTCATCTACTACTACAAGCCAGGCATGTTCAGCCTAGGCGACGACATCGCCCACGACCGGGCGCCTTTCGTCTCGATGCCGATCTTCGAGGACATCTTCGAGCCGATGTGGCGCGCCAATACCGCTCCTTACAAGGACGCCGGCTGCCTGGCCTCGATCCACGTCTGCGGCAAGCTGGACGAGCTGATCCCGGCTATCGTCGATATGGGCTTCCAGGCCTGGAATCCCGCCGAGCCCCAAAACGACCTGCTTGCCATCAAGCAGAAGTTTGCTGGCAAGTTCGCTATATGTGGGGCTTTTGCCGGTAACGGGCCGGTCTGTCATCCTGAGACCACCGAAGAAGAGGTGCGCGCCTACGTCAAGCAGCAGCTCGACCTCTACGCCCCCGGCGGCGGCTACGCCTTTGGAGGCTATGTGATGGGCCCGCCCGAGGACCCAGAGACTGCTGTACGCCAAGGCTGGATCAACGACGAGTTCGAGAAGCTGAGATACTCATACTACTGAGCGGCCCTTGCCGCCCACACCGCTTTTAATGTGGAGAAGCCCTTGAGTGGGGCTTCTCCACATAAACCCAAGCATAGACAAAGGAGGACTTTATGCCCACATTGACACCCTATGAGAACTACCTGCGCATGATGCGCGGCGAGATGCCGGAGTTCGTTCCCTCGATGGGAGACTCTGGCGGTATGTTCGGCGTGCAGATGTCGTACAACAAAGGCTGGCGGCCTGCTTTTGGCGAGACGACGCCTGGCGAGATCTGGTACGACATTTTTGGCGTGCCCTATGTCTCGGAATGGAACGCCAGCAATGGATCGCTGCCGGCTCCTGGTCAGTTCATCTTGGAAGACATCACCAAATGGCGTGACGTGGTCAAGCGTCCGGAGGTGCTGAACAACATCGACTGGGAGTATTGCGCCTCGGTCGACCTGCCGAAGCTTGACCCGCAGTTCCTGGTTTCAGGCGGCCCTTCGATCGGCAACGGCTATTTTCAGATGCTGGTTAGCTTCATGGGCTTTGACAACGGCTTGATCGCTTGCATGGAGGAGCCCGAGGAGGTCAAGGCGCTCTTGAACTTCTTGCTGGAGCTGAACCTGGAGCTTGCCAAGAACTACATCCACTACTACAAGCCGGGCATGTACAACTTTGCCGACGATATCGCCCATGACCGGGCGCCCTTTGTCTCGCTAGAGATCTTTACCGACATCTTCGAGCCGATGTGGAGGGCGACTACTGCTCCTTACAAGGACGCCGGCTGCCTGGCCTCGCACCATAACTGCGGCAAGCTCGACGAGTTCATCCCCTACATCTGGGACATGGGCTTTAACGCCTGGAACCCCGCCGAGCCCCAAAACGACATCCTGGCCATCAAGGCTGCCTTCCCCAAACTGGCGATCTGCGGCGCCTTTGCCGGCAACGGCTTTGTCAGCTGGCCAGAGACCACAGAGGAAGAGGTCCGTGCCCACGTCAAGGAGACCCTGGACAAGTATGCACCCGGTGGCGGCTATGCCTTCGGCGGATACATCATGGGACCGCCTGAAGACCCGGTGGCTGCAGTGCGCCAAGGCTGGATCAACGACGAGTTCGAGAAGCTGAGATATTCGTATTACTGAGGCGTTGAATGGGGATAAGGGCTCGCACCGCTGCTCGCATCGCCTATATTTGACACCTAAATGAATTGTCGCCAACAGCCTGGCTTTGTATGTTTTGCATATGGCCAGGCTGTTGGCAGGTTTGGTGGTGTCGGTGGAGAGGCGGCCTCTATCCCTGCGAGCCTACCGAAGCCTGGCAGGCTGAATTCATTGGATGTAGCTCATGATTACCTTATATTTCTCAGGTACCGGCAACACAAGATACATCGCAGAGCTGTTTAGCCAAAAAATGGCTGTCAGTTGCTACTCGATCGAAGATAAGGTGAGTTTTCCCCTCCTGATCGAAAGCCACGACACGATTGTCTTTAGCTACCCAATTTACGGCTCACGGGTGCCCTTGATCATGCGCAGGTTCGTCACCACCCACCTGTCTATGCTAAAAGGCAAGAGAACAGTAGTCTTGGTCACACAAATGGCATTCTCTGGGGATGGAGCGAGAGCTTTATGCGACTTGTTTCCAGCAGGGCACATCCAAGTGGTTTATGCAGAGCACTTTAAAATGCCAAACAACATCTGCAACATACCTTTCTTTCAGCAGACGAGCGACAAAGGCATATCTGACTGCCTAAGCAGTGCTGAGAGAAAAATGGATATTGTCTGTCGAGACCTAAAAGCCGGAATTGTGAAGAAGAGAGGCTTCTCTGCTGGTTCCCGCCTGCTCGGGAAGATTCAAGGCATCCCTTGGCAAAAGGACAGTAGGAGCTCTCTTGCGGTGGAAGGCTCTCTGGAGTATCGAGCGCTGCAAAGCATAAAAATCAGCAGCGACTGCAACTTGTGCGGTATCTGCGTCGATGACTGCCCGATGCAAAACCTATTAATTGAAAACGGCGCAGTCGGGCACCTGGGCAACTGTACGATTTGTTACCGTTGCATCAACAACTGCCCTCAAAAGGCAATCACTATCCTCTTCCACAACAAGCCAAAATGGCAGTATAGGGGTATCGTAGCGAGGTAGCTTTGTTAGCCGATCGGAGGTATCGCAGTGTCAATGAATGCAATTACCAAACCAATCATGCTGCTGCTCGCAGCATTATTAACACTAGCTACCTTAGGTTGTGATAAGGATTTGAAAAAGGGAGATACGGAAATGTCCAGGGACGAGATCATCGAGATGACTTTTGCATCGGCAGACAAGCTGAATCAAAATAGCAGTCTTGGCGAGTACAGTCTGCTCGACCGCCCGCCATTCGAGGTCATAGTGCCCAGCACCCATATAATGAGCAATGGTGAAGACAGCTTCGATGTCTATATGTATGCTGGCGATGCCTACATCACAACGATGTCGCTGCGCTCAGATAAAATAAACGTCTTCGGTATCTCCATCGGCGAAAACATAGCAGAAGCAGACAGTGTCATGCTGCAGGAGGGCTATCGACAAGTTTCGGACGGCGAAGTCACAAACTTCATGAATAAAAGCACTGAGCGGGCCGTCGCCTACGGGCTCTACGACATCACAGTCACCTATCTGGCTTCCCCTGACAGGGGTGTTATTACCAGGATTTTGATCAAGGTGGCCGATCCAGCCGATCAGGGAGTCACTTACTAGCTGTCACCACAGCTCTTTAGTCGCTCGGTAGCGCTCGATCTCCTCTAATAATGTGGAGACAATCTGGCTCTCCTCCACAGAATACTTGCGATGTAACGTACTCCCAGACACCGGTTAGCTGGGAGTAGTGGTCAGCCGGCTGGTATAACTGGGACAGGCTAGGCAAGTAAGTACTTGGCTTAAAAATCCACATACATAGAATGGTACAGGCGGGAGTGTGCCGACTATACGTTGTCCAGCGGCAGGCCCCGCCACACATATCGCCAGGGAGCTTGGGGCTTGAACGAGAAGACGTGTCCCAGGCAGGCCGTGGCGCGGAGGCGCGGGCTGTCCGGGCAGCAGGACATAAGACGGCCCGCCGGAGGCCCACGGGCTTGAAGCGGCGCAACCGGGGGTTTAAAGACGGGAAACGGTTGCCTAAGAAAGCCTTAGGCCTTCTTCGCGAGGAGACAGCAGCTAAGAGGTATCGGCTGACGGAGACTTAAGAGGGCAGGTTTCCCAGCCGCGGTGATGGCGCGGCTGCTTAACGTGTTGCGCTTAAGGCTTCTACCGATGGCGGGACGACAGTGCCTAGCAGTCGACGTGCTCAAGGCAAGCCTGGCAACGGGGTTACATGGCTTAAACGCAAGTTCGCAAACTCCGGGCTAGTGATTGTCGACGGGCTTGGCTATGTCTCCTTCGACAAGGAGGGCAACGAGATCCTCTTTGAACCTGCTTTCTGACCGGAACGAGACAGGCTAGATGATCGTGACCACGAACCTGGCGTTTGATAGATGGGAGGAGGTCTTCCATGACACCAACCTGACCGGCGCACTGGTGGGCCGGCTCACTCACAAAGCACATATATTGGACATGAGCGGGGATAGTTACAGGTTCAAGGAAACGAGGGAATCTATGGGTAAATAGTGGCTCAGTTTTCGATTGACAAATACAATCACCCCCGCATGTGCGGGAAAACCTAGACCGCTTGCGGGCAGACATGGTCTAAATAGGATCACCCCCACGTTTGCGGTGAAAACTGCTGATGGGCAGCCTGGGACTAGCCGATGGCTTTGAATACGAGCAGTGGGCTGATCTGCTGGTGTTGCCTTACCAGGGACATTCGCATCTGGAGCGGCAGTCCTTGCCCATCATGGAGCGGCTGATGCCCCACCGCGTGTTGCTCGACCACTTCGACGATGCCTTCCCGCCTGTCTCGCGCAGCATCGACACATCAGGCTTCGTCAGCTTGATAGCGAGGCTGCATCCGGATATCGAATGCATCGTGCCCCAGCGGTTTGCGGTGATGAAGCTCTAGCTAGAACCGATTTCGGCCTAGTCGAACCAGCCTTCGAAAGCCGTATTAAAATCGGTAGTATATCCGTTATGCATCGTGAAGACCGCCTCGATGCCCTTCAGCCCAGCCAGCTTGCGGATGCTTTGCTCCTGGGTGTCGTTATCCATGTTGAAGACATCGTAGAAGAGCGTCACGCTACCTTCCTCGAGTTTCAGCGTGTCGCCGGTGAAGAGGTAGCGGCCATCGACGACATAGCAGGCCGAGCCGTCGGTATGGCCGGGCGTGAAGATGCAA
>WRNE01000086.1 GCA_009776725.1 Coriobacteriia bacterium | reverse complement strand
AGTGCCGCCCGGGCGGGCAGCCCCGGGCGCGCCGCCCCTGGCGGGAAGCCCTCCCCAAGGGCTTATCCACATAAAGAATGTGCATTGTATTGTGTTCTGACAAGTGCGAGACCATCAACCTGCACAGAGCCTAGTTGACGGAAGTAGTCAAGCAGAGTAAGATTTGCGCAACAACTCCATGTGATTTTGGGTAGAATTGCATGCGAGGGTAGACAGACACATTGTCTATCTGGAGGAGAATCGCAAAAACAAGAAAGGATCCATTATGAGTAGAGAAGGATTATCCAGAAGGGACTTCCTCAAGGGTGCAGCGCTCACTGCGTCGGCTGCTTCGTTGCTGACTCTGGCCGCCTGCAACTCTGATGACAAGGAAGAATCGGGCCCAAGTTCTGCTTCACCTGGCGGAGGCCAAGCGTGGACGCAAGAAGCTGACGTGGTAATCATCGGAGGCGGCATCGTCGGCATCGTCGCTGCCATCCGTGCCAAGGACCTTGGAGCCTCGGTCATAATCATCGAAGCAAACTATGCAGCAGGCGGACACGCCCTTACCAGTGGCGGCATCATGCACCTGGGCGGAGGCAACAGCCTGCAAAGGGCGCAGAACATCGAGGACTCGGCGGACAAGTACTACCTCGACCACACCGCTCCAGGCCAGTCGAGAGACGAGTGGAATATCCGCGAGGTCATCCGTGGGGCAGCAGACGTCCATGCAGAGGCGTTCGAGTTCCTACTGGACAACAACTGGGAATACGCGCCCGGCAATATGACCGGCGGCGGCGCTGACTCCGTGCCCCGTACCGTAAACACCGACGACACCAAGTGGCAGCAGTACAGCCCCCTAGGCGAGGGACGTGCTCCCCGCGGCGTCGGCTTGACCCGTTCGCTGGAGAGAAGCGCCCGCGACAAAGGCGTCGAGTTCATCATGAACCATCATGTGGATAAAATATACCGCGACGCCAGCACTGGCGACGTAGTCGGAGTCATGGCCCCGTACACTCCTCGTATCATGCCTGGCGAGACAGAGCCCCTGGTCGACTTCGAGGATTTCTTGGACGGCAACATCGATACCGAAGAGACGGTCTATGTCAAAGCGAACAAGGGCGTAGTCATTGCCACTGGCGGATCTTCAAGCAATTGGGAGTTCCATTCGCTCTTTGACCCGCGCTATGGCCCAGAGCACTCGCACGGTGTAGGTGGAGACCCCTTCAGTTTCCAAGACGCCTCAGGCGAGATCATGGCGATGGAGATCGGTGCCACCCTAGGAGCCACCGAAGTCGGGATCAACGTAGCCAAGGCCCGGGCTATTGGCTGCCAATACGGCTACCGTCATCGGACCGTCGGCCCAGGATCGCCAATTTGGCCAGAGTTTCGGGCTTACGGCTTTGACGTCGACACCGACCGCACTGCAGCCCAAGGAATCATATACGTCAACATGCTAGGCGAGCGCTTTGCATCAGAAGACGGTTCAGCCAACGCCTATTGGAGCGCTGCCCTGGGCAGTGCCATTGTAGAAGACGAAGACGGGAAGGCCCAACGCCTGGCTGGCCCAGTCTGGGCAATCTTTGACGAGGACTGGCGCAAAGAGCGCGACTGGAACTGCGACGGCTACCCAGACGTCGACCGCGAAGAAGGGTATTTCTTCAGCGCCGACACCCTAGACGAGCTGGCCGAGCAGATAGTCAACAAGTTCTACGAGGACATCAAAATGCCCCCAGCCAACCTGGTTGCCACAATCGAGCGCTACAACGGGTTTGTCGATGCCGGAGTCGACGACGACTTCAATCGCACTACCCTCACTGAGAAGATCCAGACCCCGCCGTTTTATGCAGCATGGTGCCCAAATGCTTATCATGACACGTTAATTGGTATCTTGATCAACGGCAAGTTCCAGGTCCTGGACTTCAAGCGCCAGGTCATCCCGCGCCTCTACTGCGGCGGCGAGGCCTCAGCAGGGCAAGGCATGCACGGCCACGGCAAGAATGTGTCCAACGGCTATGCAATCGGAACCAATATCGTCAAAGAGACCGCTATCTAAAACCAAGCGGCTGACACATCAATAACTAAGGCACCGGGGGACATCGCTCCCTCGGTGTCCTACGTCAGAGGAGAAACGATGAACGAGCCCTTAGCCGACTCCACAACAGCGGCTGATTCAAGCAATGATACTTATCAAAATGGGGAGAAGACCACGATCGCGGGCGACGCCAGCGGGGACGGGCTAGCAGCAAGCCTTGAGGCAGGGGCTTCTCCCGATAATGAGAATGACTTGGCTGATGCGCAAGTAGTCGAAGAAAGCGAGGCGACTGCAGCCCACAGCACCAGCATGGCAGTGTGGGATGTTCCTGATCCGGTCGAGAGCCAGTCGGTTTTCACTGTGCGGGTCGGCGCGAAGTGCAGCAATGGATGCTCGATAGCGAGAACGCTAGTGAGTATTTTTGACGCAGGCAGGCAACTGGGGTCTGGTTACTTGGGCGAAGCGGTGTTCTCGGACAAGTTGGACCTGTACTGGGCAGACATCGAGGTCGTAGCGCCTGTCGAGGCTGGGCACTACCAGTGGGAGGCGGTCTTGTCGGCAAGCGAAGCGGAGTCAGCGGCAAGTGGCGAAGCAGCGGCCGTGCACCTACAAGCCACTGCGCGGTTCAATGTCAACGTGGCCTTGGCTGCTGAACACAGCCTGACAGTAACGATTGTGGGGCAAGACACCCAGGAAGCGCCTGGCAGGACACGAGTAATACTGCTGCCTTACCGGGGCTATGCCAACGAGAACGGGGTCTATACCGCCAAAGTAGCCGCCGGGACCTACGAGTTGCTGCTAGTTGCCGACCGTTACGACGACTTCCGGGCGACTATAGATATTACTGGCGAGACCGAGTTTCGGGCGGAGTTAGTTCCGTCAGACTATGAGACCGACTACCGAGGAAACGTCTTCCGCATCGACAAAGAGACAGGCGAAAGGATCGGCTAAACAGCCCATAAGCTGGCTTGCTTGGGCAGTCAAAATCAAAAGCTTTGCCCTCACTGACCCATACCCCCGCCAATCTCCGATCCCTGGCTTTCTTGGGCCAACTTGGCTGTGATCCGCCTGATACGCATGGTTAAGACGAGCTGGTCTATGACATCCAAGACAAAGATCAGCTGGCAGACCAGGTGCAAGACGAACTTCCCCCGTGTGATCTCGTTGTTTTTACGCAGCGAGACCAGTATGGCTATCGAGTAGGTTGAGGACGACAACAGCACCAGAAACGCATAGCCGATCCCGATTGGGATGCCGAACATGAGGAAGAAGATATTGCCAGGCATTACCACGGAGATCCCGGTCATAAATACCCAGATAAGAAGGTTAATCACATAAAAAGGGATGGCTAGCAGCTTGAATGCTAATACTCGGCGGTTGGTGTCCCTCACGTTTTGAAAGTTGTCGATGTGCTTGGCGACAATAAAGACAGCACTGCCGATGTTTAATAGGGCAAAGATTATCGAAGCTACCAAGAAAAAAGCAGGAACCAGCAAAAACGCATATGTTCCCTCCACAACCGGAAACAACAATGTCAGTTGTATGAGGTAAAGGCTCAGTAACAGCGGTATCAAGAACTTTTTCATGGATCATCCTTTAATTGTCAACTGCCATTTGATAAGAATAGTAAGCCACTGGGCTCAGGCGCCACAGCTGCTGGCTTTATGATACAGCTTGTCAGGGGCATACGCCTCTCTTCACACTCGTATGGGCGATACAGAGGGGGTCGAAGGCCTATTCAATTAGCTGGTTGGAATGTTAAAATTCGTTCATGAACCGGGGAGTAAACCGAGCCAAGTCATATTGTTTTCGAGGCTAGAAACAGCCTCGGGTGTGAATGGTTGCATTTTGCCCATTCTCAATATATGACTGTCGCAAGCAGGGAGATACCAGTGCCGATATACAAGTGCAAATTATGTGGAGAAGACCTTGAAGAGGCGGACGGGTCTTCGCTTGTCACATGTTCATGCTGCGGTAATGAGCAGGCAGTGCCTAATCTCAGCAGTCCTGAGATCGTCAATCTATTTAACAACGCAGTTGGGCTTTGGCGTAACAACGACCTAGACAGCGCCCAAGCATTTTTTAACTATGTTATCGAAAACGGGGACACTGACCCAGAAGTCTACTGGATGCTCTTATTGTGCCAGTATGGCGTGGACTATATCGAGGCGCCTCCTGGTTCTAAGCAATATCGGACTACCTGTAACAAGACATTGACAGAGTCGATCCTGGATAACAGCCTTTTCATGGAATGCAAGGAAAAGGCATCGATAATGGCCCGTGTGGCCTATGAATCCGAGGCTCAAGAGATAGAGAGGATCCAGCGGGAGGCAGCCGAGATGATCAGCAGCCCCGACTCATATGAGGTCTTTGTCTCTTTCAAGCAAAGTGACCCGGAGGGAAACAAAACCAATTCAGCTGTTCATGCAGAAGACATCTATAACGCGTTAAAGTTAGCAGGGTGCAAAGCTTTCTTCTCTAAAGAAACGCTTAGGGTAGGGGATTGGCGGAACAGTATCGACGCTGCCTTGGCGAGTTCGAAAGTAATGGTGTTGGTGGGCACTGCTAGCGAGTACCTCAAAGCTCCGAACGTAGAGTACGAATGGTCTCGCTTCATCAAGTTAAAGCGCTGGGACAGCTCAAAGGAACTAATACCAGTATACGAAGGCATACGGCCTAGTAGTTTTCCAGGCAATATTGGGGTCAACAATGCTTATGACATGAGCGACAGGAACTACATCTGGGGGTTGGTTGAAGACATCAAAAGGCTATTGGATGTAGGCAAAGCCACTTCAAGCGGTGTCGCAGCCCAACAATCAAACCAGCCATTGGCCACAGCAGCTGAGAACCCTCTTGTAATAAGGGCTAAGCAGTTATGTGAGGAAGGCGAGTTTGAAAAAGCCCGTGACTTGGTCAATGATGGTCTCCGGGAAAACCCGAGAGACGGTGACCTGTTTTTTGTTGCGTTGATGATTGATTATCAGTGTAAAACCGAAGACGGGTTTGATAACCTTTTCTATGACAAGTTGGCTGAAAACCGCAACTATATAAGAGCTATACAGTTTGGGAGCGAGGTTCTCAAAGCTAAGTTAGCAGCCTACGCTTACAACCAGAGAGCGAAGGTAGGGTTGGACGAAGCTGGCTGGCGGGCACTCCATATTGACAAGGAGAAAAAGCGAGCTTTAATAATTGCCAAGGTATGCGTGGATAGAGCACCTTATGACGAACCTTATGACGATCGAGATGAGCCTGTCACCTGGGAAACAAGTTCTCTACGCAAGTGGTTGAACAACGACTACTACGAGAACATCCTATCACCAGCAATCAAAGAGCGGATTGTCGAGACTGATCAAAGACTCGGCAAGGTCTTCTTACTCTCAGTCGAAGATGCGAAACAGTATTTCAGTGACGTTACTGATAGACAAGCCACATTTCAAGACGGTTCCGCTGCTTGTTGGTGGCTTCGCTCACCCGGCTACACAAGCTATGCGGCGCTCGTCGACGACGACGGCTACGTCTACGAGGACGGATTCCTCGTAAACTACTCAAGAGGCATCCGTCCTGCTTTGTGGCTGAATATCTAAAACAAGCTTGCAAACTTATCAAGCTGGTAGCCCATACTGTCCACAAAACCACTCGACCCATCGTGTGTGCTTTTCTCCATAAAAAAGCTAATAATTATGAAAAGCTTACTTAATCCAAGTGTTAGTGATTAACCAACCATTATATAAATTGTATGAAACCGTCTAAGGCTTATTTAAACTGTGTGTGAGAGTTGCAA
>WRNE01000085.1 GCA_009776725.1 Coriobacteriia bacterium | reverse complement strand
GTGGGATTTCTCGATCCAGGTCATGACCGAAAGCCAAGCCGACACGCACAAAGAAAACCCCTTCGACATCACGAAGGTCTGGAGCCATAAAGAGTTTCCGCTGATCCCTGTGGGGGTGCTTGAGCTGAACCGAAACCCAGAGAACTATTTCGCCGACGTCGAGCAAGCAGCGTTCAACCCCGCCAACGTGGTCCCGGGGATCGGCCTGTCTCCGGACAAGCTGCTGCAGGCGCGCCTGTTCTCGTACGGAGACGCCCAGCGTTACCGCCTTGGCGTGAACCACAGCCTGATCCCTGTCAACTCCCCGAAGAACGTCGCAGGCGCAGCCCACGCCTATCATCGCGACGGGCAGATGCGCGTCGACGGGAACTATGGGCCGGCCACGTCCTACCAGCCGAACTCCTTCGGCGAGTGGGCTGAGCAGCCTGAGTTCAAAGAGCCCCCGCTGGAGATCAAGGGCGCCATGGACTCCTATGAGCCCAAAGACGACCAAACCGACGATTGCTTCTACCAGGCAGGCGACCTCTACCGCCTGATCACCGAGGACAAAAAGGCGNTGCTGATCGAGAACACCGCCCGCAACATGAACGGAGTGACCGACAACGTCAAGTACCGCCACGCCGCGCATTGNTACATGGCCGACAGCGACTACGGTACCCGGATGGCCGCAGCTTTGGGCCTTGACCTTAACAAGGTGGTGCAGCTGTCAGGCCTCAGNCATGACGAGCTGATGGCTGCGACAACAGNNTGAAAGCCTCGCCGACAAGCCTTTCCTAATAATCATGTGGAGAAACCCACAGCCTTGCTGATTGCCCAAGGGCAACCAGCAAGGCTGACTATTTAAAAGCAAGTGCAGGAGCAGGAGCAGGGACAACCCTTGAAGGAAGGCTTGTATTATACTCGGTGCAATGCAACATACTGCAACTAGGAGAGGCATCGTGAAAAAGAGGACCACAGCATCGTTTACTTGGTTCGTTTCGTTGATTGTATGTATTGCTTTGCTAATGGCTTCCGCAGGCTGCTCGAGCGCTGGCACGAACAGCAATTCTAGCAGCGGGGACAATAAGTCCAAAAAGGACGACTTGTCCGACATCGCCAAAGAGTACACTTTGTCCGCAGGCCATTACACAGCGGGAATCGATATCCCAGTGGGTAAAGCCAATATAATTGCGGTTTCAGGCAGAGGAAGCCTATCGTCGTCAAACATGCTCTCAGGCGGCATAAACCAGGTATTTGGAATCGACGACGGCTCGGGGGTTTACGCCTCAGAGTTCAAAAACCTCGTCCTTTCAGAAAACGTGAAGCTACATGTCACGATGAACTTGGTCATCAAGCTGACTTTTACAAAAATCGAAGCAGGTTTTACCGGAAGGGCCTATGACAAAGCCAAAGCGATCGAGCTTTCGAGAGGCAATTATACTGCCGGTACAGACTTTCCAGCAGGCGTCTATACAATAAATGCTGTCTCAGGGAATGGGAGTCTCTACTCATCGAATTTGCTCCCCAATTGCGTTAATGAGGCTTTCGGAGTCGACACCAGCACTGGTTTTTACATCGACCAGTTCATCAATGCCGAGCTCGGCGACGGAGTGACGCTCACAATCACAGGCAGCCTGAAAGTCAGATTGACCCCAGTAAAATAACAGCAAGAAGCACCACCGACTCTGTATAAATAGCTAGCCTGCCTCACGCCACAGGGGCTTAGCTCACATGCCCCTCCATCGGCGAGTGGGCTGAGCAGCCTGAGCAGCCCGAACAGCCCGAGCAGCCCGAGCAGCCTGAGCAGCCCAAGCGCAAAGACCCCCGCTGGAGATCAAGGGCGCCATGGACTCCTAGTGGATAAACCAGGCAATTAAATACAACTAATAACATAATAATGATAGTAATACTCATAAAAATTACTAAATCTACCTTAATATCAAAGAAGGTTTGTACTATACTCTGTGCAACATAAGATGCTATAGCTAGGGGAGGCACCATGAAGAAAAGAACCACAGCATCGTTTACTTGGCTCGTTTCGTTGATTGTATGTATTGCTTTGTTAACGGTTTCCGCAGGATGCTCGAGCTCTAACTCGAATAACAATTCAGGCAACAGTAGCAACACGAACAGCAATTCCAGCAATTCCAGCAATTCTAGCAACGGGGACAATGAGTCCAAAACGGACGACTTGTCCGACATTGCCGAAGAGTACACTTTGTCCGCAGGCTATTACACAGCGGGAATCGATATCCCAGTGGGCAAAGCCAATGTCATCGCTGTTTCAGGCAGCGGTAACTTATCGTCGTCCAACATGTACTCAGGCGGTGTGAACGAAATCTTCGGAATCGACGACGGCTCGGGGTTTTACACCTCGGAGTTCAACAACCTCGCCTTGGCNAAAAACGTGAGGCTCAAAGTGACTTCGAACCTAGTCGTCAAACTGACCTACACAAACATTGAGNCCGGGTTTACNGGAAGAACCTATGACGAGGACAACGCCATCGAGCTTNCAAGCGGCAACTATACTGCCGGTACCGACTTTCCAGCAGGCATCTATACAATAAATGCAGTCTCGGGAAGTGGGAACATCAACTCGTCCAATATGTTCTCAGGCGGTTTGAACGAAGTCTTCGGAGTCGATACCAGCAGCAGCATATACACCGACCAGTTCATCAATGTCGAGCTCGACGACGGAGTGACGCTTACTGTCTCAGGCGGACTGACAGTCAAACTGACCCCAGCAAAGTAACTGCAAGAAGCACCACCGACTTTGTATAAATACCCAGTCTGCCTCACGCCACAGGGGTCTGGCTCACATACCCTTCCGTCTAATCTTCATGCGGAGAAGCCCTTGATAGTGGCAACCTGAATTGGTAGCTGGTGTTAGCCAAATGCTTGTACCTGGCTTCCAGCAGGCTGCCATGAGGCATGCTTGCTGGAAGCTCGGATAGCCCCGCCAGGAACACTGCCCAAGATGCGAAACGAGCGCTAGCGCTAGAATGGCTGTACCCGGAGCCGTTTGTCTATAAGCCTAATAACGACCCTGAACTGCTTTTCTGGCTGTGCATAGATGTCGCGGGTGCTGATAAGCGCTTCCATGATCTCTCCGTACCCGAAATAGAGCAGGTCGCTTATCAGCTTGTTGGTGTTTCGAGGGATGTAGCCAAGCTTGCTGTTCCCATAAAAGACAGCGACTGCATTAGGATCGTAGGGGTTGTCTGGCTCTGCACGTAGAGCGACACTGGTACCGATGCTCAAGTCGTCAAAGACACTGATCCCATCATAATAAGTAAAGCCTGCTATATAGCAGTCAAGGATGTTACGGCTTCTTTCGTATCCACTAGTCATGGTGCTCATTTTGAAAATCCATTCGTTAGAAAGACAGTTATTCTTTAAACTTCACCATCGAACAGGACCAAACAGTTTACTCAGTCTGTGAGGTCGGTGAAGCTAGTCTATAAAATGATGTGTCCAACAGTCAGGACTGTTGTTATCAGTTGACTATTTCATTAAGAAGCTTTCCCTTTGTTAATCGTTTTAGAAACGAATTCGATGTATGGTGCCAATTGTTACCACGAGTTAAAACTATTATGATATACAATACAAATGTGATTGCATGAAATGCATTTTATTGCATATAGTTTTTTCTATAAATTTCAGGCCGCTTTTGCCTGAAAATGTCGATTGAATGTATATTCAAATATCATTCAAATTTCTAAATGTAGCTATTACCAGTAAACATAAAACAAATAGACTGGACTGCTTGGGTGTTAAGCAGACGATCAACAGCAACCAAGTAACTGAAGATATGAAGACACGAACACAAAAATACTTAAAAACAGCTAGAAAATATGCAAAATTTGAAAATATTAAAGCACTGGATAGGTTTTTAACAATATGGTAACGTGCGAAAATATCACCCATATCCAGCAGATATTCAAACGAAGTTTTCGTTGACAGTTAAAAAGACGATTTGAACGTGATAGAATTCATCGCAATTTTATGTAGAGGGCTGTACATGTAAATACTGTACTGCAAGGGAAAGAGGTAAAGATGAAGAGCAATGTCTCATCTGCCTTCAGGGCTCTGTATGCGCGCTTAAAAACAGTGCGATCGAAGTCCCTGTCAGTAATGTTAACACCGATTTTAGTACTTAATCTGCTACCTGTCGGCTTGATGCCTGGTTCAACTGAGGAATTGGGTAACGAGGCAGGTGATGTAGCTATCGTCAGCGTAGAAGAAACAGACGATTTAGCTGACGAACAAGCAGTCGAGGCCATTCCAGACGAGCAAGAGCAAAGCCAGTTTACAGACCCTGAGCTTGCTCCAATGAACGAGCCTGTGATCGAGGTCTTAGACAATCCGCCAGAGTTGGTAGACAGCGAGGACTACCTTACTGTGACTTACGATGCCAATGGCGGGTTTACAAGCATTGTGGACAAAGGCGAGTATGAAGCCTTAGACACAGTGCTTGTTCAATTTTCACCTACACCCATCCGCGACGGATACGAGTTCCTCGGTTGGGTCGACGACCTATCCGCTACCGAAGTCCTATATGCCTTAGAAGATGATGATGGGGAGACAAGCTTTGTCATCGGAGACAATGTCACCCTCTATGCCTTCTGGGATGAAAGCGACTTTATGGCGATAGGGCCGCTGGCAATTGGTGACCCACACACTGTAACCCTTGCAACAGGGATAGGGTCAGACGACCCAGACATAACCTACATTGCTCTGGAGGGGGAGAAAATCGGCGACATTGATGATTTTGATGCTTCACCTCCAACAGCTAAGGCTGGATATGCTTTTGTTGGTTGGGAACCTGTAATTGATCCTGAAACAGTTGTCTACAATGACTTAGTCTTTACTGCACAGTGGATTCAAGATTTCACCACTCCCGGCCCAAGCATCCAACATAATTGGAGCTCTGTTCTTGGTAGCCCAGCTTTTGGTGGATATCAAATTCCGGGAAATGCCCAAAGGCTTGATTTCAACGATGTATCAAATAGTGGGCAAACGTATCTTGATTACGCCTTTCTAGTAATGGATAACGAAGGCAACGCAACAATCATTTTTCTCACTCTAACCAGAGGAGAGGATCCAGATTACGTTAATTATCTTGGAATAAATGCTACCCAAAAAGCTAACTATACTTCTGGAAATGGTGGCAACAAGATTACCTATACAGCATGGGAGCTTACACTGACACCAGCTATGATAGCTACGATATCGACTGGTGGCACCCTTTCAGGAACATTTACCTATTGGGTAGGTAATGGTGGAAACAGCATAAACGGACAAACACTTACTTTTTCAAACCTTAGCTATACAGTCGAGCATTACATATATGACGGTGTGGATTTA
This sequence comes from Coriobacteriia bacterium, assembly GCA_009776725.1. Lineage (GTDB taxonomy): Bacteria > Actinomycetota > Coriobacteriia > Coriobacteriales > UBA8131 > WQXZ01. The sequence continues at coordinate 617 of WRNE01000085.1, read as the reverse complement.
GGTACAGCAGTGTATAAACTCACCACACCAGGAGTTGGTTTACCCGGACAGACCGTTACTGGAAATCCGATAAACATTTTTGGGTATGAATATGATGATCTAGCCTCAGCTGCCACAAAGACAGGCACAATACCTCCAACTGGAGGTTTGGTATTGAAGCTTTACTACAAACCTACCGGAACCTTTCTCTGGGAAATCACAGGCATAAATGAAACCATTGAGTACGATGGAAACGAGCACAGTCTTTTATCGGTGAACGGTGGAATTTTATCTGACCTATTTCAGTGTAGTTTCCCAAATGATGGGGACTATAGATTCGAAGGTTCATTGACTCTTGTCAACCCAGTTGGCACAGATCCAGATACATACAATCAAAACCTCTATCCAGTTATTGGTAGTTATACGATTTGGTATGACGGTCCTAACAAGACAACAGGCATTGATGGCGAAGAAGATGTTACTGATCGTATGGGTCCTCCTCAAGTGTTTAATGGCTCATTAGTAATAACCCAATCAACCGCCGCCATCACCATCCACACCCCGGACGACACCAAGCCCTACGACGGCACGGCGCTCGAGAACCACAACTACACGGTGACCGGCCTGCCCAACGGCTA
>WRNE01000084.1 GCA_009776725.1 Coriobacteriia bacterium | reverse complement strand
CCCCCGGACCTTGAGATCGGCAGGGGCGATTAGCCTTGCCGGAGCTGTCGGCCAGCGGCCTTGAATCAGGCTTCTATGAACTCTAACCCATCCGCCGTGGACAGGGAGTCCCGTTGCCATGCGGTTCCTGTAAAAGGATCAACTTCAAGGCTGTTAACAATGGTAATGGGTGCTTGGGGGGCGAGCGTCATAGACGGCGCTTCGGGCACAGCCCGAGGCCTTAGCGTGCCCAATGGCCGGCCGCCCTGCGCACATTCGGGCAGGCTGGGGTTAGCCCCTGAAAGCCTTGAAGGTAAAATAATACTTTTGGCACTGCTGTGCCGCACAAGCCTGGAGTCAGGCTACTAGGATCCCTGCGGGCTGCTCTTCCGGCTCCACGGCGAATGCAGCCACAGCGCGCTCGGGGAAGACGTCCATGCAGGCTGCTGGGCACTAGTAGCCAATGTTGAATGCGGCTGCTGCCGGTTGAAGAAGACCTCGATGTAGCTCGTGACATCGGGAACAAGCCGCCTTGCGGGCGTCATAGAAGTCTTTGAAAGTTGCGCTCGTTCATGAGCATTGGGAAGAAGCCCTCAGCCACAGCGTTGTTGGGTTTAAAGTTTGTCCGCTCGACAGAGAGCCTGACCCCGGTCGCGGCAGCCAACCTAGCGGACAGCAACGAGGTGTACTGGCTCCCGCAGCCTGGGTGGAAGATCGCATTCCAGGCTACGTAGCCGCGCAGCCAAGCCATCCCGAGCGCGTCAGCGTTCAGGTAACCGCCCGCATGTCGCCGGTTATCGACCAGCCGACCACCATGCTTGTGCAGAGGGCTGGCGACTACAGCCAGCTCGCAGGCCTCTTAATGTACGTGATGTCAACCACCAGACGGCTGGTCGGCACCGCTGCGGCGAGGTTGCGCCCGATCGGGTCGAGCCAGGTCGCGGACACTAACCCGTCACTCTCTACATCGTTGCGAAATGCATGCGCGAGCTGGGTATAAGCGGCATACAGCTATGCTTCTGCCACGACAATATAGCAGCCTATCACAAGCTCTTCGAGGTGGAGAGCTCGTTCAGGATGGCTAAGTATGACCTAATAGCACGACAGATCTTCAATCACAAGCATAAGTTCATCGAGGCGCATCTGCCCATAGTCTTTGCCGAATTGGTTATCTCCAGGATCATCCAGTACAGAACCGGGCTGAGCTCCAAGATGTACCTGCGCTTGCTCAAACTTATTAGAACAGGGGTCTTGTCAATAAACGGAGCATTAAATAAGTTCCATCCACTGTTCGATCTTGAAGTTCGATCTGCTCTGGAAGCTATTTCAAGTGAAATGATTAAGTAACTAAAAGTATCAAGTAAGGATAGGATTCACAGTATCTGTATACCTTTTAAAGCTACTTCCAGCCCACCCAAGAACGGGCTTCTCCACATGAAAGACTTATGCTGTTAGCGTATAGAGCGGGACTACATTGACGCCGTCTGGGCGGCGGTGGGCGAATCCGTTGCCGGTGATGACGGTCAGCGCCGACGCAGCCTTTGCTCTCTCGGTGTCGATACGATGAGCGAACCTCAACAGGCTGTTCGCAACCTCGTCGGCTGCGCCGATGCCCAACTTTATCTCGAAGGCACCCCAGTTGCCGTCCGGCAGCTCGACGATCGCATCGACTTCCAAGCCGGCTGAGTCGCGGTAGTGGTAGACCTTACCGCCGAATGTGTCCGCATAGACCCACCGGTTCCTGAAAGCCAGCGACTCAAACAACAGACCGAGATAGTTTAGGTCTGTAGCTAATTGGTCTGTCGACAGCCCGAGTGTGTTGATCGTGGATCATTGCCACCGTAATATGCTTCGAGATTGAACGCAATGATATAACATTATAAAAAACAACTGATCCATTGTTGCAACCGAAAATATCTGGATGACTGCCCGAATAATTGCATGTAGAATTACATGTAATAAATCATTGGAGCCAGGGAGGGTTCATCATTGAGTAAGATAATAACGAATACAGCCTCGGCTCTGCCGTCTTGGTCAGATCTGATAGCTTTTGAAAAAGCTATCAAGGGGCTGATCACTGAAGAGGTCGAGGAGTATACAGACTACATCGCAACCATCAAGCAGCTGATCCTATACGCATATAGCGATGCAAATAGAGAATTACACAGAAGCGGCAGCGGCGAACACCTCCTATATGGATTGGCTGAGATAATGCATGACCGCTTCAAGCAGGTTCTGAGGGAGGACTTGCGCACTCCAAGCGTCGAGGAGTTGGTTGAGGCAGCGAATGAAAAAGGCCATCTCAGTGAGAACGGGCAGATGGTATTGGCAAATAGCCTTACCAGCTACTTCCAGCAGTGCCAGAGGTATGTCTTAAATACGGTGCTATATTCTATAAGCTCGCTTATTATGTCTATAGATTCATACTTTAAGTCTATTGATTCTGCGAAAGCTATGCATAAGGAGCCGAGCAAAGATAGGGGGCTATACTACTTCGCGAGCGACAGCGTTGGCTTATTCGGCCGCTGCGACGAGATAAAAGCACTGCACAAGTTTTGCGAGGACACGAACAAAAACCTGCTATGGTGGGTAGTTGCTGGCGAGGGCGGCTCAGGGAAGTCGAAGCTATGCTATGAGTTCTCAAAGGAGATGCGGAAAGAAGGCTGGTCGGTCTGTTGGCCTCAATACAGGTCAGAGAGTGATTTAGATAAATGCAGCGATAGACTTCCAAACGACACGCTGTTTGTCATCGACTATGCCGAGGACAACATCGCCGATATCGGTAAGTGGATAACTACATTAAGTGTAGATAAATACCAGCACATAAAGATCAGGGTTCTATTGCTTCAACGCAAGGTCGAGCGCTTCGACGACTTTGCTGATTCGCGTATCGCCCAGAATGCAAACGACGAAAATCTTTGGCAAGCTATGTATGGAGAGCCGTTATGGTTAAGCCACCTGAAGGAGGGTGCCCTCATATCAGCCATCAACGACTTTGCAAAGCATAGACCCGATAAGAAAAGACCGATGACACCAGACAGCGAAGAGCTGATCCTCAGCAAGCTCAAGGAGATCGACGGTGTTACAGCATTTCATAAGCTGCTGCTGCTGCGGCCTTTGTATGCGCTCATCCTTACCGATGCCTATATCCAAGATAACGACGACATCACATCATGGAGCATAACTGATGTGCATGACTATGTTTATAAAAATGATAAAAAATCAATCAGAAGGGCAACTAGAGCTGGCTGTGGCAAAATCGGTGACAGTGTAGCTTCTGACAGTATGATCGTTGTGGCATATGCAACAATAATTGGTGAGTTTACCGTAACCGAAAAAGACTTAGAAGCATCGATCCCGGAGGTATACAAAGACTTAAAAAAACGTGAGGGAAAAGAACCGGACATGGTTAAGCTTTTTTGTGAGAACGAATACCTGCTCGACTTCAGAGATGAAGAGTACGTCTGCCCTCCGCTTGAACCAGACATCATTGGGGAGTATTTCGTTTTGAAGGTACTCAGCGAGATAAGAAAAAAGGATCAGAGGCAGGAGCTCATCAAGTCGGCGTGGGGAGAACTAGAAAAAACAGTAGCGTTTGTAAACAGGCTGTTCCGGGACTTCACAGAAGATATGCTGCATGATGATCTGGCTGAAGTTTTGAGCCAGCTAAGAGCTTGTATGCTGCCTGACTCAGTAACTGAAATTGGGGACTACACGTTCAGAGATAGCAACTACCTAACAAGTGTCGTGATGTCTCATGTCTCGGAAATCGGGTGTGGGGCATTCCATAGCTGCACCGGCCTCACAAGAGTAGAGATGCCGACCGTTACCGAAATAGGAGATGCAGCGTTCTGTGGCTGCACCGGCCTCACAAGAGTAGAGATGCCGACCGTTACCGAAATAGGAGATGCAGCGTTCTGTGGCTGCACCAGCCTCGCAGGCGTCGATATGCCGTCCGTCAAGGAGATAGGGGTTGAGGCGTTCATAGGCTGCACCAGCCTGACAAGCGTCGATATGCCGTCCGTCAAGGAGATAGGGTATGAAGCGTTCAGGGGGTGTTTCAACCTGACAAGCGTCGACATGTCGTCTGCTACGGAGATCAAGCTTGCAGCATTCCTTGGCTGCACCAGCCTCGCAGTCGTCGATATGCCGTCCGTCAAGGAGATAGGGGCTGGGGCGTTCAGAGGCTGCACCGGTCTGACAAGCGTCGATATGCCGTCCGTCATGGAGATAGGGCATGGGGCGTTCAGAGGCTGCACCAATCTCCTGAGCTTTGTTGTTAGCTCTGAGAATGTGAAATACTCCGTTGATAGAGACGGCGTATTGTTTACTAAGAACTTCGACACTCTTGTGCTTTATCCTGCTGGCAAAGCAGTATCGGAGTACTCTTTACCTGATTCGGTAACGGCAATCGGGCATGGGGCGTTCACAGGCTGCACCGGCCTGACAAGTGTCGATATGCCGTCCGTCACGGTGATTGGGGATTTCGCGTTCAGAGGCTGCACCGGCCTGACAAGCGTCGAGATGACGTCCGTCATGGAGATAGGGCATGGGGCGTTCACAGGCTGCACCGGCCTGACAAGTGTCGATATGCCGTGCATTACAGTAATCTGGGATAATGCGTTTTATAGCTGCACCAATCTCCTGAGCTTTGTTGTTAGCTCTGAGAATGTGAAATACTCCGTTGATAGAGACGGCGTATTGTTTACTAAAAACTACGACACTCTTGTGCTTTATCCTGCTGGCAAAGCAGGATCGGAGTACACTGTTCCGGATTCAGTCATAGCAATAGGGTCTAAAGCGTTCGCAGGCTGCACTGGCCTGACAAGCGTCGAGATGCCATCTGTCACGGCAATCGGAGCTTGGGCGTTTAGCGGCTGCACAGCTCTGATAAGCGTCGAGATGCCGTGCGTCACGGAAATAGGGGATTGGGCTTTCTATGGCTGCACAAGCTTGGTAAGCATAGAGATACCAGTGATCAAAGAGATTTCGATAACCGCGTTTATAGGTTGCTCATCCTTGGCAAAGATTATCATCAATGATGATAACGAAAACTACTTCCTAGGTGAATCAGGCGATGCTCTCTATGACAAAAAGACCGGAAAAGTTGTTTGGAGAAAAAGGTAATCCTATGTCGGTTAGCCGCCCTATGCGCATTTTCGTAGCAACGCAAAAAGCCATGTCGTGCACAAATAGGAACACACATTCAATCGAGTGATGCTCCCAGCCCACTTAAGAGGGGGTTTCTCCACATGAAAAACTCATGCTGTCAGTGTATAGAGGGGGACCACATTGACGCCGTCCGGGCGGCGGTGGGCGAAGCCGTTCCCGGTGATGACGGTCAGCGCTGAAGCAGCCTTTGCTCTCTCGGTGTCTATACGATGAGCGAACCTCAGCAGGTTGTTCGCAGCCTCATCGGCAACGCCAATGCCCAGCTTTATCTCGAAGGCTCCCCAACTGCCGTCTGGCAGCTCGACGATAGCATCGACTTCCAAGCCGGCTGAGTCGCGGTAGTGGTAGACCTTGCCGCCGAATGTGTCTGCATAGACCCTAAGATCCCTGATAGCCAGCGACTCGAACAACAGACCGAGGTAGTTGAGGTCGGCAGCCATCTGGCTCACTGACAGCCCAAGCGCACCGACCGCCAGTGAAGGGTCGGAGAAATGGCGTTTCGGCGACTTGCGCAGAGTATGGGTCGTGCGGATGTGGGTGCTCCATGCAGGCAGATCGTCTAGCACCATCAAACGTTGGAGAGCGGAGAGGTAGTCGGTCACTGTCTCGGGGTTCAAGTTGTCGCTGCTGCTGTTGATGTCTTTAGCCAGGGTACGTAACGGTGCTTCGGTGGAGATATTCCTAGCAATCGACTGCAGCAAGCGCATAACCTTGAAGGGATCGCGCCGCTTGTCCGAGACTCTGGACAGGTCGACCTCGGCAGTGAGCGAGATGTAGTCGCTCGCGAACTGAAGGCCAACCGATGACTCCTCGCCAAGCAGGCCTGGCCAACCGCCTAAAGTGATCTTCTCGCAAAGCCCGTCTAT
>WRNE01000083.1 GCA_009776725.1 Coriobacteriia bacterium | reverse complement strand
TATATCAAGCTTGCTGCTGACCTTGTCAACGAGCAGTACTACACCGAAGAGGAGAAGCAAATGATCGACCGTGCCGAGCTGGCAGAAGAGGACCGCAAGGCCCAGATCTATTATGGGATCGAGCAGGGACGCAATGAGGGTCGTGAAGAGGGCCGCAATGAGGGCCGTGCAGAGGGCCGCAACGAGGGTCGTGCTGAAAAGGGGCTCTCCATCGCCAAGTCGGCACTCGCCAAGGGGCTCAGCCCAGAGCTGGTAGCAGAGATCACCGGCTTGGATCTTGCCTCAGTCAAAGAGCTGCAAAGCGGCCCAGAGCCAGAGCCAGGCCCGTGCCAGTCAAGCGAGTAAGGCCTGTCTAGCTACAACCGACTGCCAGTCCAAGCATCGCGGGTTTAAAAAAACTGCCAAAAATGCAGTCACGGCGCACCTATGTCAATTGTCGCTGTAAAAGTTGCAGCGCATCTGCTGGACTACTAGAACCTATCAAGCACCGATAGGACGGCTATGCCAATGAAGACCGTATTAAGAATCGTCATCAACATTTTGTACGCTTGCTCTTTCTTGTTTGTCGTAGAAAAGATCTTCGAAGCACTTTTCATAGCAAACCGTGATAACTCTTCATCTCTGATATGGGGTGCCACAGAGAGAACAGACACCTTGTTGGGCATAGGCATGATATGCGCTCCGGTCATGCTTGTCTGCTTAGCAGCATACAAACTGAACAACGTCGAAAACTCAACTAACAAGCGAAGGAACACCATACTGGTATTTATGCCAGGCATCATCTGCTGCGCTAGCATTGTCTATGGTGTGGTGAGAGGGTTGTTCCTCTTGTTACAAGTACTCTTTTCATGGTTTATTGGATTACTTGGCAAGTTTAAAAATTCATAGGGAGAAGCCCAAGACCTCAGCCCAAGCCCATAGGCTGATTATGCATGAAATGGTATTAAAACCAGCCACTTGGGCACATAATGGTCACATAATAGTCATATAACTAGAGCCTGCCGCCCCTTACCAGCAACTTGAGATAATTCAACAAAATAGTAATAAACTAGCGTTTGGTTGGGTGTCTTGAGGGATAATAACGAGCAGTCCATCTTCAGTGATAATAATGATTTGCAGCGCTTAACCATTGCAATGCGTTTAGTGATAAAGAGGAGGATCGCTAATGGACGATAATTCATCAAACCTTGATGCCATAGAAATTCCCACAAAACAAAGAATCATCAATGCTGCTTTAGAGCTTTTTTCAGCAAACGGCTATTCCGAGACATCAATCCGCGACATCGCCGCTATCGTCGGCATTCGTTCGGGGTCGATCTATGCGCACTTCTCCTCAAAAGAAGAGATACTCTGGTCGATGCTCAATGATTATTCAGAAAGCACCAAGGGTTATTTTCACATAGATGATTTGATGGAAATCCTACAAGACAGTCCGACGGTAGAGACAGTTTATGAGCTGGTGATAGCCTTTCCAAGATATCTTAGCGAAAATGCGTACTTCTCCAAGCTGTTTCACCTGGTACATCAGGAGCAGCACCGAAACGATATGTTCGGGAACTTTGAGGTTGTGCGTTGCCAGGCTGGGCTAAAGTACTATTCGATGATTGTCGAAACTCTAAAAAAACTGCATGTTATTGCCGATAATGTCGAATCGAGCCATTGGAGCTGGGCGATTCTGGGAGTCATGTATATGCAGTCTCACCTAACTGTTATACAAACACGCCTGAACCTTGAAGTCGATACCTTCGAAGAGGTAGCCGTCAATGTCCACTATCTAATTGAAATGCTTTTCAAAACTGGCAAGTTATAAATTCATGTGGAGAAACCCACAATCATGCCCGCTGCTTTACTTGGCACTGAGTATCATTCAGGTGCCTTAATTATGCTAAGCTAAGACCTACCAGAAACAATAGAAAGGGGAGTTTAGTCATGGAGGAAGTCTTCGGTTTATTAGATCAATTCGGCCCGTACTTTATTGCCACTGTTGAGGGGGACCAGCCTAGGGTCCGTCCCTTTGGCAGCCATTTTATGCATGATGGAAGGATTTATATTCAGACCCAGAAGGACAAGAATGTCGGCAAACAGCTGATAGCCAACCCGAAGATCGAGATGTGCGCGATGAAAGAGCGCGATGTGCTGCGCATCCAAGCCCTCGCAATTGCCGAGGACCGCCCAGAGGTCTTGCAGGCTATTTTGGAAGCAAATCCAGCGATGAGGGAGCGTGTCGGCTCTGACCTTGACAGCCAGCTGATCCTTTACTTGAAAGACGCTGTTGCCACCATCAGCCAAGCCGGCGAGACGAAGGTGATCGAGTTTTAAGTACTTGCCTGTGGCAAGGCCAAAAACACGGTTTTCTCCACATAAATTAGAGCTCTGTCGGAAGCCGCAGGTTTAGAGGTACCGCCTAACGCGGTTGCGGTATTCGGTGTACTCGTCACCGTAATGGCTGGCCAAGAAGCGCTCTTCCCGTAGGATCTGCCGGTGAATGACCAGTGCGAAGCCGACGACTGCCACTGCGATGGCAATGTTTCTATGGATAAGGAATTGTCCTGCGAAAAAGAGGTCGAAGCAGACGTAGATCGGGTTTCGCGAGTATGCAAACATGCCAGTGGTGACCAGCTTGTCAGGGCTCTGGTCGTCGATGCCCACGCGAAACGAGTCACCAAAGCTGGCTAGTGACGCAGCCAAGCCGATCAGGACGGCTGCGCAGAGGGCGATTCCGCCGATGCCCGGAAGCCCTGAAGGCCAAAACGGTGCGACCAGCGGCTGAAACAGCGGCAGTCCGAAAGCCTTGCTGCTGATGGTATAGACGATCAGCAGCATGAAGGGGACAAGCAGATAGTCGGACTTGTCGGTATTCCCAAAGACGATGGCTTTGATGCCTTGGCGTTTGAGCATTACTGCTCGTCCTGCGACCAAGGCGACAAATAGCACGAACAGCATAACGCTTAGATAGTACTGTGACATGAGGGTCCCTTCCTCCTTGCCCGTCATTGACGGCCTTTCCGTAAGCCCAGACCAAACTGCACAATCAGTAATACTTACTTTTGCTTATATTAGCAAAACAGCTAAATTGTCGGCTTGGTTCTTGTATGGGCTTATCCACATGATTGATTATCTTTATATCGGCTAGTGTCGGGCGAAATGCCATTTGAGCGCGTGTGCCTGCATATCATTACTGGCACTGGACGATATCATTGCAGGCAAGACAGAGGAGGAAAATATGGCTGCAACTCTCACCATTAGAGAAAACACATTACGCATGTACAGAGGAGAGATCCCGCAGTGGATTCCAGGAATGGAAGGCAATTTGACGACTCCCCGGCTCGCATGCTCAGCGTTGACAGTAGCGCGTGAGCCAGACGTGCTGGAGTGGAACGACATGTTCGGCGTGCCTTTTAAGATGGAACCGGCCAGCGGGCCGATCCCGGCGCCGGGCAAGTTTATCCTGACTGACATCACGAAGTGGCGCGACGTCATCAAGAGGCCGAAGATCCTCGATGAGGTGGACTGGGAGCTGACCTCCCAAAAGGACCTGGCAGACCGTGACCCAGAAGCATTGAGAGACGGGTTTTGCACCGTCAGCAACGGCTACTTTATGATCCTGACCTATTTCATGGGCTTCGACAATGCCTTGGTGGCTTGCTCCGAAGAGCCCGACGAGGTCAAGGACCTGCTGCACTTCATCCTGGACTTGAACTTGGAAATCGGCAAGAAGTTCATCTACTACTACAAGCCTGAGGTCTTGGGTTTCGGCGACGATATCGCCCATGAGCGGGCGCCTTTTGTATCGCACGAGATGTTCTTAGACATCTTTGCGCCAATTTGGACCGAGCACTACAAGATGATCAAAGAAGCAGACATCATTGCGACCCATCATAATTGCGGGGCATTTGCGCCCTTCGTACCCTACATCGTGGAAATGGGAGTCGACGGCTGGAACCCCGCGCAACCGACGTTCAACGACCTGCCGGCGGTCAAGGCCCAGTTCGGCGACAAGCTTGCCATCAATGGCGCTTTCGAGAACAACGGCCCAGCCAGTTGGCCTGAGACCCCCGAAGAGGCTGTGCGCGCTGAGGTAAGGGCAACTTGCGACGCCTTGGCCCCGGGCGGGCGCTTCTCGTTCGGCGGATACATCATGGGCCTGCCTGACGATCCTGTAAGAATCCAGCGCCAAGCGGTGATCCAAGACGAGTTCGATAAGATCAAGTTCTCATACTACAATTAGTTCTTCCGGCTTAAGAGGCATTTGGTCCTTCCATTTGCTTCAGGCCAAGCCAAACAGCATGATTTAAATGTGGAGAACCCCTTAGGCCCTGGTGGGCTAAAGGGGTTTTCTAAACTGTTGACAATTATCGACAAGCACCAGATATAATCAATACTTGTAAAGAGCGGACNTGTCCGCGGTGAATATCGCTTAGTGAATTTGATGACGATCGCGAATCATTAGAGAGGGGATTCATGACAGTAGGTATTTGTTAATCCAACACCCNATCCATAATAGCCTATTAACCAATCTCGTTACTGAATATGCGAGAGGGCAGGAGTTTTGCTGTCTGCATGTTAGGCATGGAGAAGTTGTGCAGTGTCCAAAGGTGCATTTGTAAATCTAGTGGTCTTTTTTTTGAGGGAAAGGAGATAAATTGAAAGAAGGAATAAAAAATCCAAGGATGCCAAAACGCAAGCTGGTCAGCGCGCTGATGGTGCTTGTCTTACTGGTGCCGATGCTCTTGGCAGTGCAGTCAGGCTTTGCTGACCCGATCGTGAGTACTCCGACCGGCGTTGATGGCCGCATACTGACAACAGACAAGACAGGCGATACATCAGATTGGGTAGAGATCGCCGTAAACAGCGACTACTCGCTGATCGTCCGCAAAAACTACATCAATGTCAATCAGTATTCTGGTACCCAAAACGTACCAAGCTGGCAGTATGTGTCATACGGCTCGTCGGCAAGTTATACGAGCTCGAATGTGCGCGCTGGCATCAATGCCTGGTTCAACGGCACAGCTGCAGGTGCTGCAGACAGGCTTTCGGCTACTGCCAAACTACGCAACTATACAGTACAGAACACAGCGATGAGCTCAATCGGGACATGCTGCTCGCAGCAAGCGATGTCTGATGGTTTAAGCAAGCCAACAAGCTACCAAGTTGGCACAGGGAACGACATTGCTTTTGCTTTGAGCTATGCAGAATCAGCCAACTTCTTTTCCAGCAAGCATTTTATGCGGTATACCAACCCTGCCGAGCAGCCAAGCCAAGTTGTCGCTGTTTTAAATATAGCAAAAATCAACATCCCTTTGGAATACTTGTATGGGATGTGGCTGCGCTCACCAGGCGACTGTCCAGGCACAGCGGGCTCTTTGTCTAACCAGTCAAATGCTGGCGGTGTATGCTTCCAGTTTCAAATCACATCACCAAATGCCAGTGAGAAAGGCCTAGTCTATCCGGCGCTTTGGGTGAATTCGGACATCTTCGGCGCCGTCAAGGGGACAGTCATAGTCAGCCATTCCGATGCCGCCACCGGCGCAGTATGGTCGACTTTAACCTACGACGTGCCTGCCCCTGGCAACTACGGCCCGTACCCTGCCTTGGACATCCCCGGCTATAGGGCCTACCTGGCCCAGAACTCCGACCCGGCCTCTGGCTACATCAACCCCGGCGAGACCAAGCACGTCAGATGGATGTATGAAAAGATCCAGGCCAACGCCACGATCAACGTCATGTACCTAGACGTCGGCTCCTATGCCCTGCTGGACTGGGAGACCTTCAGCGTCCCTGCCGGCAACTACGGCCCGTATACGCCCAAGGCCTTTGAGGGCTATTCGGCCGGCCAGCTGCTCAGCGGCAGCGCCCCTGCCTCAGGGGTGGTCGGCAGCGGCGAGAGCAAGACCATCATCTTCGCCTATACCAAGGAGGCCGTGGCTATAAACACGGTCACAGTCATCCACCAGACCACAGGCGGGCAGGTCCTAGACGTCGAGGACTACACGGTGCCCCTGGGTTCTTACGGCCCGTATTACGCCAAGAACTATACCGGCTACTACCCAGGCTTCTGGGACTCTAGCAGCGACCCGATTTATGGCGAGATAACCACGAACGGGACCAGCCTGGTGATCAGGTACATCTATATCAGCCAGGCCATCAACTAGCATTTGTCCGACAAAGGCGCGAGGCATTCCTTAAAAGCCTCGCGCCTTGCATTTGAAGCCTCGAGTGCCGGCA
>WRNE01000082.1 GCA_009776725.1 Coriobacteriia bacterium | reverse complement strand
TATATACTAGTATTATATTATTCTTTACTAATACGGTCTTTAAGGCTAAGTGCTCAAGAATTGCGATAGGTCGGGATTTTTTCACTGCCTAAAAAAGTGCCGTTTTGCAAATGCCCTGGTCAGGAATTTGCTTAGTCAAGGTAACATAAATTTTCGACCGAATTTTCCCGGCCAAAATTGCGGCCAACCGTCAATCTGCAACACATCGGGGCTTGACTTCACCTCTGCAGCCCCTCCGCGGCGCCTTCGCACCCCCTCCGCACCGCTTTCGCACCCCCTCCGCGACGCTTTCGCACGTTTTAGCTAGCTTTTACTCTCGTAGACTAAAGTAGCCTATAGATCACAGGAGTGGAGCATTATACGTTTGTGAAGGTTTGTGGAGAAACCCGTTTTGGTTTCTTTATCAGGAATGGAACATTATGCGTGAGGGATGGTTCCTCACTGGCCCTACCCGAAAAGGCCTAGACTTCAATCAGGCTATGGAACGATATTATCATCAAGGAGACGATCACGACCCCGACCAAGAGGCTGACGGACTTCTTGACCAGCTCCTTCTTGTCATGCTCGTCATGAAGGGACGGAATGATGTCGACCGCTGCGATGTAGATGAAAAAACCAGAAACCAGACTGAGCACCGGGGTCAAAGTGATATCGGAACTGTTTCCCCACATGAAAAAGACCAATGCTGCAATTGTGGTGGCAAACGAGCTGGCTAGATTGACCAGCAAGACCCTGCTGCGTTTCAGCCCCATGCCCAACATGATGCCAAAGTCGCCCATTTCACTTGGGATCTCATGGGCTGCTACTGCCATAGTGACGATGATGCCAGATGCCGGCGAGATCAAGAACCCGGCAGCTATCGCTACCCCGTCTAGGAAGTTATGGATGGTGTCCCCGATATTCAACATCAAAAAAACCGGGTTGGACATCAGGTCCATAATGTTTTTTTCGGTCTTTAGGCCTTCGTCCCCTCTTGCCCCGTTTGCTTTGCCGGCATCGGTCAAAGGCCCTTCCAGGGAGTGAATGTCCTCGACCAGATGATCGTGGCCCAAGGCATGCCCTTCAGGCTGTGAATGGTCATGTGACCAGTGCATGATGGTCTCGGTAATGAAAAAGAAGAGGAGCCCGAGCAAAGTGAAGAACATGGTGCTTTGGGGCTTGCCGCTTTCCAAGGCCTCTGGCAGCAAGTCGATGAAAGCAGCTGCGAGCATCGAGCCGGCAGCAAAGGGCGTGGCATAACGGGCGAACCTGTCCGCCCAGGACTGCCTAGCCATCAGGAGTGTGCCTCCAAACAGCGAAAATGCCCCGCCTATCATAGAAAAGAACAAGACTTGCAGCAGCGTCGACATCTGAACCTCCAAAACCGCCTACTAGCGTGCATGATAAAGCAGTGTTAAAATTAATGCAAATTATTCGCAATAAGGAGCCGATAATGCAAACCACCGAACAAGCCTTTCGAGAAGAGATGGCAAGACACAGGCTTCGTGTCACCGACAACCGGCTGGCAATCATCTATGCCTTCATCGATTCTGGCAAGCCGCTCACCATTCATGAGATCATCCAGTCGTCAAAGGGCATCGGCAGCTTTAGCAGCGTCTACCGTTCGGTCGAGGCCATGACCAGCATCGGTGTCTTGAACCTCGTCCCGCGGGGCTTTACAAACTACTACGAGCTCGGGGAGGCACTGTGGCCCCATCACCACCATATAACCTGCGAGTATTGCGGACTCTCCGTCGCCATTGACGACAAGCGTATCGAGGAGCTGATCCACGAGATAAGCATCCAAGCCGGCTTAGAACCTACTCGGCATGACTTCGAGCTGTTCGGTCTGTGCAGAAACTGCCAATCCGCCAAACATGAGCCCAGCTAGGCAAGGTCAGGCTATAAGTGCCCTCTCCTCATCATAGGCACACGGCAGGGGCTTCTCCATATATACTTGAAAGCCCGCCGACAAAGAAAGATCCGAACATGGCAAAGGTTAAACAAATGCAAATAGACGAAGTCCCAAAGCGAAAAGCACTTGCCGGCTGCCTGGTGCCTGCCATCGGGCCGGACTCGAGGCGGCCCTAGAATGCCGCAAGCCGACTTGGTGCTCATTCACGCCCCCGCGGTCTTTGACTTTCGGGAACGCTCCATTATGTATGGCCCGGTCTCGGACATGGTCCCCTCGACGCCCGTTTTTGAGATGTACCCGCTCGGTTTTACCACAATCGGGGATTATCTGGAGCGGCACGGCGTGCGCGTGCGCATTTGCAACCTGGCTGTGCGCATGCTGATTGACGAGCATTTGAATGTGGAGAAGGACCTGGCGCAGTTCAATCCTGTCGCTTTTGGGATCGACCTGCATTGGCTGCCCCATTGCCATGGGGCTATCGAGGTTGCGCGCATTTTGAAGCGCCTGCATCCCGGTGTCCCGGTGATCTTTGGAGGCCTGTCGGCTACTTACTATGCATCCGAGCTGATCGCCAATGACTGTGTGGACTACGTGTTGAGCGGGGACTCCACAGAGCTGCCTTTCTTGCAGTTGATGCAGGTTCTGATGGCAGCTAAGAAATTCAACCAGACCGGCCCGCCGACCGAGGCCCTTTTGGAGATACCCAATCTGACCTGGAAGGACTCCAGCCAAAACATCATGGCCAACCCCTTAGACTGGGTGCCTCATGATTTTGACCATGTGGCGATCGACTACCAGTACCCGATGCGGGCAACCTTTCGCGACAAGACCTTCAGCTCGTACCTGCCTTTCAAGTCCTGGGCTAGATACCCGATTGTTGCCAGCATCTGCTCCCGTGGGTGCGACCGCGACTGTGCTACCTGTGGAGGCTCGCGTACAGCATACGCCAGCCACTTCAACCGACAAAGGACCGCTTGGCGCGACCCGGAGCTCTTGGTCAAAGACATCGCCAATGCCCAAAAACACATCTGGGGGCCGCTCTTCTTGTTAAACGACTTCCTGATGGGCGGCCATGACTATGCGCGCCGGCTTGTCGAGGGCCTGAGAGGCAAGTTGAAGAACCCGATCGGCTTCGAGTTCTTCGGGCCCCCTCCAGGCGGCCGCGACGCTGGCCGTGACCTCTACCAGCTGCTCAGCCGCAACCTGCCTTCCTGGTCGGTCGAGATCAGTGCGGAGAGCCACGACGATGCGATCCGCACGGCCTTTGGTAAAGGCCACTACACCACAATCGAGCTCGAGCAGACCATCCAAGACGCCTTGGCCGCCGGATGCGAACGCTTCGACCTCTACTTCATGACCGGGATCCCTAAGCAGACCGAAAAGAGCATCCTAGAGACCGGTAGCTACGTTCGCCACCTCTACGAAAGCGTNGGCAACGNCCCCCGCCTGCGCGTTTTCATCTCGCCTATGGCACCGTTCCTGGACATCGGCTCGCGAGCCTTCGATGCCGCACTGGCTGCCCCAGCAAACGGCGGACCGGCAGACTACAGGCTCTTGGCCACCACCCTTGAAGAGCATCGCCAAAGGATGCTTCTGCCATCCTGGAAACACATCATGAACTACCAGTCAAAATCCATCGACACAGACACTTTGGTCGAGGCGACCTACCAGGCTGCCTATGACATCAACCTGGTAAAGGCCCATGCTGGGCTTGTGGAGAAGACCGAGGCAGCCTACACCGGAGAGCGAATCTTGCGTGCCCGTGACCAAATGCTAAGGCTTGACGAAGTCTTAAGCAGTACCGGTGGCGTAAGCTATAACCCCTCCCCCGAACAGTCGCAAGCGCTAGGCGCACTGAAAAACGAGTTCGAGCAGTTGTCCGAATCGACAGTGGCTGAAAAGAACGAGCTGAACTGGGACTATCGCATGATGCCCTCGCATTTGATTCATGATGCAAGCGTCTTTGTCGACCAACAAGCCCGCAATGCCAAGGCTTGGCTGAAAGGCGAGATGGCATCGGCAGCCTCACCCTACTACGAAGCCTGATGCTTTTAGAAATAATGGCAGGGTGATTTCTGCTTGTTGAAGTGCTGATGAAGCAAACTTATATAAATGACGATATAGTCATCTGGATGAGGCTGCTTTGCTGAGCCCTTGGATTTTACTGGTGATGAACTCTACGATGGTTTCGTCTTTATCATATTTTTGCTCGACGAGTGTCAATGCTGTTGAATAATGCTTCTGAGCTTCTGATATATTCCCTAGCATTTTAAAGCACTCGCCAGCACAAGTTTGTGTTATCCAATCAGCATCATCATTATATATACTGATGAGTCGCAATATGAGTTCATTGATATTGATCTTTCTAGATAAATATATAAGCATCACATGCATATAAGACATATTCCCATAATCATCATTTGCAAAATAGTTTTCAATGATTGATAACAGGTCCCGATAATAGCCCCCCGATTGGTCTGTTATACCTCTAATCCTGTAGAGAAATAGAACAATCTCAGAGAGAGCGACAACCAAATACCGTTTCTGAATATGAATCGAACTCAAAACAGATATTAGTTTGTCATCTCTGGCTTGATTATCATCAGCTCTATATTTCAGAAGCAATGCTTCAATATATAAAGAATCTACCTTTATACATCTCTCTTTTAAGGTATTTAAGCTATGTAGAGTATTAAGAGTAGCTCTGGCTATTTCTAAGTGTCCATATAGAATTTGCCATTGGCACAGCAAGAATAAATACTCTATATCGTCACTATCCTGTAATTCCTCTACCCTTCTTAACCAATCATCACTACCATCAGGTTTTACTTGAAGATCAAATTCACTCAAAGCCTGTTTATGTATTCTGGTTCGAACCTTGTTAATCTCGTAATATTGATCAATAGCTGTGTCGATTTGACTAGCAAGGCTTGATCTTATAGGGGTTGGCAAGTTGAAAAAGACCCTTGAGTCACCCTTTTTGATACCAGCTAGTGCATCGTCAATTTGACCGAGCAATTCAGTAGAAGCAGAACTCACCGCTGGCATTCTATTGATGAATTCATTTGTGGGCGTGACCTCGTCATCTACAAGGCTGCTCATAGCTGCCAATTCATCATGCTCAGCTGTTTGGCTCAGAGAGTCGAAAGCTGAAAGCTCGTCATCGGTAAACCAGTTCTTAAGAAAATCGATGATAAGAGGCAGAGATCCACCGCGAGAGTCTTTGATTTGAAAAGCAAGACGAGCCATTGGCTCAGCCAACTCGTAAAAGGACTGTCGTTTGTCTATTAAAGGAGCCCAGGAGATGCTGACTTTTTCTAACCAGCCATATTCCACAAGGTCGGAGATGGTCTTAGCGACGCTGCGCTCGGAGATCTCAGTTCGCTTGGCTATCTCAGCCACATGCAAGGCGTTGCCACTGCGCGCCAACTCATCTACCACCAACTGCTGGTTATCTGACAGTCTTGACATCCGCTCCTGGTAGTAGGTTGTCAAGTCGTCAAAACGGGTTAAAAGAATTTCTACCAGTTCATCGATCTCTTTTACTGTCAAGGCGCTACCTAGAACAGACCAGAGTCGTGGCTGCCCACCAGCTAGTTGTGCGACAACATGTAGCTTGGTGTTGGTCTCAGCGCTGTTCAACTCCCCTATCAGCTGGTCATCGCCATCAAGCTCTGCCACACGAACCAGAAACTCTCTAGCCTCGTCAACAGTGAAAGGCTCAAGGCGAGTGGTTGTGAAGAACTCGAAGAAAGGACTGTCGACATTAGCGAGGCGGCGGTCCAGCCTGGTTGTAGTTGCCAACACCAAGAGAGCAGATGATGATTGGAGGAAGTTACGGAATCGCTCTTGGCCTATCCTGCCAATTGACAGAAGGATTTGATCGAGGTTCTCGATAATGACAATAACGGGGCCTTGTACAGATGTCAGACTGGTTAATTGTGATTCCAGTGCGTTTTCATGCTCTTGGTCATTAACAAAATGATATGAAATATTCTTTGAAGCAGCCTCGTTTTTATCCTCATTATTCTGTCCTTCGATGCGATCGAGAATCGCAGCTAACAAGCGGCGATACGACTTGATGCTATATGGATCCTCGGGCAGCCATGAGACCAATAGCTTGGAGCCGGAATCGATCAATGCTTTGGTACGGTGGTAAGCTAGGGCGACCAAGTGGGTCTTGCCTGACCCGCGCGGGCCGACGATCAGGGTATGGTTACGTTTTTTTGACTTGCTCGCCTCTTCGACTCTGCCCATTATCCGCTCCAGCAGCTTCTCGCGGGCGACGAAGATCTTCTCTAGAGTGTCCCAAGACATTACCGATGGAGTGAATTTGGCTAGGCTCATCGCGCCTCCCTATAACTAGATATCCAGCAGACGCCCGTGGCTCCAGCTTAGGCGCAGCGGCTCGTAGCGCCAACGGATCTGCTCGCCTTCGCGACGTAGATAATGGTCGCGTTGCAACAGGTATAAAACGTCGCTGAAGCGGTTGCCTGCAGTTACAGCTTCCCGCAGCTTCGCGATTGTTGTCTGACCACTGGCTACATAATCCAGTATGG
>WRNE01000081.1 GCA_009776725.1 Coriobacteriia bacterium | reverse complement strand
ATAAGCAACATATGTTTGTGTTGTCATAAGATCAGTTGTTATGACACAGGTTTTGATAAGAACAGCCATTTATGGAGAGGGATTGTTGTTCTTTTCGCAGTCAGAAAATGCGCTGCATTTAACCGCAGGGAGCGGTTTGTTGGGACGAGACGGGGAGTAGAACATGCTATTAATAACTAATAATCATTATGGAGACTAATAATTGCTCGTGTTGTAACCATTTCTAGCATACGAAAGCTGATATCCGCGTGTTTTTTACTGATAGAAAGTATTCGTAACCAGCTGTGAAAATAATTAGCAGGAAATACAGCATTTGTTGAAGAAATGGTTAATCACAGTGAACTTCAATGTTAATAATTTAGTATTGTTTTGAGGTGTAGTGAAATGAAGAATACTAGAATACCCTCTCCAAAGCCTCGCCCAGATGACTTTGATGGGGAGCCGTATGATTCGAAATCTATTGAAACAAGGAAGAAACTGTTTGTAGCGATTGATTCAGGTGGCACAAGAACAAATATTCGGCTTGTAACAGAAGACGGAGACGGATCGCTTGTTAGTAATTTGCTTGAGTCAAATTCAACTTTGTCAGGAACTCTTGATATAGATGATTACCCCGCAACACTTGAAGAAATTATGAGGCAAATAGACCAATATTGGGATCATAACAACCTAAATCATATAAATACTGTTACATATTGCTACATTGCTTCCGCAGGTTATGCAATAAATACACAAAATGCTTTCCGTAAAGTGATGAAACAAATTCTTCCAAACCATTTAGATGGTTCAATCGTTCGAGCAGGTGCATCAAATGATACGGTGTCTCTAATATATGCATATAATGCGGATGTTGCGATAATAGCTGGTACTGGCTCAAATATTATTGTGAGAAGGAAAGACGGGTCTTTATATCAGAGCGGAGGCCAAGATTGGGTAGCATATGACAACGGTGCTGGTTTTTGGATTGGATTAAATGCTATTAGGCAGGTAGCACGCGATTACCACACGGGTAATTATTCAACACTGTTAAGTCGATTTCGAAACACTTATGAAGTCAGTGAAGGCGATACTGAGCTTATATCAAAATTCCGTGAACTTGCTGTTGCTGGTTCGGATATGAAAGCGCGTATTGCTAGATTTGCACGCGATGTTTGTGCTGCTGCGCAAGCTGGGGATACTGCCGCACAAGATATAGTAAAGACTGAAGCTGAAGATTTTGCTAACTATGTAGCTACAGCTATTAAAGATAACTTCGATCGAACCAGCATAACAAATGGTTTGACAGTTGCGACTTGCGGCAATGTCTTCCACAATAAGTTTTATAGAGAAAAGTTTGAACAAGAGCTTTTTATGCGTCTGTCAGCAAATGATGGGATGCAAAGCAGAATAAACTGGGTTGGAGAAGAACATGGAATTGAATGCGCTTACCTCTTAGCTCGTAGGCTCGAAGTAAGCGAAATAGACTATAAGCGAGTTGAAGAGCAATTCCAACCCGTAATTATTGATTTCATCAAGATAAGATAATCTGTATAAGTATATGATAAATAATTATACATATAATGATTTATTATCTATATAACTATATAGTCCAGAGCTGTGATATGGAAATGAAATGAATGATACCCTTTTACAATTCCTAGTAAGCACTTTGAGCAGCACAGTTTCAGCATTCACTGGTTTTTTATTGGTTATGTCTTTACAGAATCATACTGAGAGACGATTAAAAAACCAAAGAATAAGCTTAGTTAAGTTGAGCATCAAAGAAGAATTAAATGATATTGTTTCGACTTTGTTTGAATACTTAGATATCGGAGAACAATTAGGCTACCAAATACAAACCCCGAGTTGGGATGCAATTATAAACGCAGGAACAATAATTGAGCTAATAGACGAAACATTTTATGTACATGCAATAAAAACATATTCACTCATTAAGAGTTTCAACGAAAATAGGTTTATATTAAATAAAGATGAGAACTTAAATAGCTTGAAAGAAATAGTAGCTACTTCAAAGTATATAGTAGAGTAGCTCATGCAAAGGTTTAAAAACATGGACAATATTCGAATTCCATCCCCAAAACGAGCTCAAGAAGCCTATGAAGATAAGATAGGTTTTAATGAAATATCCAATGAATCTATAAGTCGTTATGAGAATGGTTTCTTAGATTATCTAATGGAGTATATTAAGAACGATGAAAAGTTAAAGCACTTTTATCAAAGACTGATATGTGAATGCGATAACACGCTAAGAGTCATTAGTGTAGCGCGTGAAATTGATATATTGGATTTAGAAGAGATAATTGAAAATCTCAGCAACGCTTCAGATATTGAGACTCTTTCATACTGTGACTCAGAGTTCCATAAACGTCTATTCGCAATAACAGGAGATATAGATTTTTTCAAGTGGTGGAGATTGCAATCAAAAGACCTGCATAAATTTGTCGATAACTTCTGGGTTTCGATTGGTTATGGAACAGAGCAACATTATGAGCTTGTAGAGCTACATATACAAATATTCAAAGCGATTAGAGATAAGAAACCAGATGATGCTATTACTGCTATGCAGAAGCATTTTTCGATTCTTTTGATACAACTTCTAGGCATAATGTACAACGAAGCAGCTTTGATGAAGTATGAAGTGGAGGTAGCTTCCCAACTATAATGCAGCCGGTTAAATTGTAAAATGTTTAAAACTAAAATTTAAAGCATTTTTGGATATGTCAATCGAAGTTTAAACAACAACGATAAATTGAACTTTATTCACTTCAAACGCTTATTCATCATAAACCATGCTTGAACAACCCTTACCTCTTAAGCAGCTCACCCTCAAGGGCCAGGGCAAGCTGGTCGGGACAGGAAGTTTTCTTAAACCCGCAGTTGACACCTTTTAGCAATTCGATGATCTCTGATGCTGGCCTGCCTTCGACAAGCTTGGCTACACCGGCTGTGTTACCTGAGCAGCCAGCGGTGAACTTGACATTACGGACTAAACCGTCCTGATCGATCTCAAAGTCGATCTTTCTACTGCAAACCCCACGGGGGATATATGTTGCCATTTTTAACTCCATATCATATTTGGAATGCTTTAACGCATTGGTCTGAAGGGCAGGCTTATTATAACACAAATGAGATCAAAAGTATAACAAATAAATGAGATCTGTCAAACAGTTAACTGTTCCACTTGCTCCATTTAAAGTCTGGGTCAGTGACCTTTATCTGTAGCCCGCGTACGAAGTCTCCAGCACCCATGGGACGTTTTCCATCCGCAGCCAGCTCGTAGATGGCAACCGAGCCGTCTACTGTACCAAGCAGCAAAGCGCCGTCCGACGGGCTTATCCCCATAAAGCCGATGCTAGGCCTGTTGGTTGTTGTATCAGCGCTAAGCAGCCGAGCTTGCATGACCCTCACCCCGCGGCCAGCGATCACGGCACGGGCTGGGTTTCGCGTGCTTGCGGCTTGTACCCGGCGGACGTTCAGCTCGGCAGGAATATACGGGTCAAGCAGCAAATCGTGCTTCTCCACCTTATTGGCATAGGTCACCAAGGAGGCATCCTGCTCTTGTCCGACCAGCTCGCCAGACACAATCCCCGGAAGGCTATCGACTAGCAAGCTAGCGCCAAGCAGGGCGAGCTCGCCTTGCAGATCAGAGTAGCTCTTGTTGGCAATCTCGGTCTCGGTGCGTGCATAGACCGATCCGCTGTCCAGCGCTAGTCGCACCTGCTGGATCGTTACGCCGCTTACCGCATCGCCGGCCAAGATCGCCCGCTCGATCGGAGCAGCCCCCCGCCAGCGTGGCAACAGGGAGGCATGGATGTTGACAGTCCCGTGCAAAGGGGCCTCAATTAGCTGCTCAGTCAGCAGCATGCCGTAAGCTGTGACTACAGCGACATCGATTCTCAATTCCTCGACGCGTTGCAGCAGGTGCTGGTACTCAAGGCCTTTGAGCTGCTTTGGCCGATGCAGCTCGATGCCCAAAGCCAAGGCAGCCTGGCTGATTACGGAGGGCTTGTGGATAAGCCCACGCCCCGCTGGGGCGTCAGGCTTTGACAAGACAAGACAGACCTCAAAACGGTTTTGGGAATCGTTGTATAAAGCATTGAAGGCGGGAAGGGCAAACTCGGGCGTGCCCATGAAGAGTATGCGAATAGGTGGAGGTCTTAAAGCCATTAGCTAGCAATACTGCCTTGCTGTGCTTGAGCGTTGCTACCAGTGCCGCTTTGGTCTGCTGGGGGTATGGAGGTGTCGCCTGGTTTTGCTCCAGCTAGCAAGGCAGTCTCATAGTCCTGTAAGGCATCTATACGTTGGATCGGGTCTAGCCTTTCAAAAAGCGTAACACCGTTTAGATGGTCGATTTCGTGTTGGAGGACCCGAGCAGCAAACCCTTCGGCTTCGAATACGTCTAGGTTTCCTTCTAAGTCGTATGTCTCTACTTCGACAAACTCATAACGTTCGATAGGTACAGAGATCCCTGGCACAGAAAGACAGCCTTCGTCGGAGACGCTCTTTTCTCCCCATAGTCTTTTAATAACGGGGTTGATGAGAAAACGGGGGTTTTTTGGTATGGGCTCGCTGTCTTCTTCATCTGGAAGGCCCCAGTCTGGGTCGACGACAATAAACTGCTTGGCTAAGCCGATCTGGGGGGCAGCCAGCCCACAACCAAGCGTTTCGTACATGAGCTCGGCCATCTCATCGGCGATTTTTCGGAGTTCTGGCAGTTCTTCAAGTTGGACAGGCTCGGCCTTCTTCAACAACCTGGGATCTGGTGCAATGATTATCTGCAAGTTCTTCTCCACATAAAACTATAACGCTAATAGCGTGTCTAACTCGCGGTTGACCAACTCGGCCAGCAAAACCTGCATCGGCAGTACTTGCCGGTTTCCGTCTAGCCCGTCGTAAGCATTCAGTGCTGCATAGTATAAAGGACGATCGTCCATTCGGATGATGACAGCTGGTAAACCAGCCTGCTCCAACATGATGTTGATAATCAGCCTGCCGATTCTTCCGTTGCCGTCGCCAAAGGGGTGGATTTTTTCGAAGCGCAGATGGAAAAATGCGGTTGACTCGATGGGATGCGAGGTCTCAGAAGGCCTGGCTTCGGTGAGTTCTGCCATTTTGGCAGCAACTTTTTCGTAGGATGTCGGGCGGTGGCCCTTGATCATGAGGTTGTAGTCGCGGTAGTCACCGGCACTTTCGGGCTTGTCTATTAAGAGCCGGCTATGCAGACGACTGATCTCGTACTCGTCAATGCGGCGGTCTTGCAGCACATACTGGTTGGCAAGCAGCAAGGCATCGCGGTATCCGGCTATTTTCATATGATCGGAGAAGGGCTTGTTGGAGATGACAGTGTCGTTCTTAAGCAGGTATTCGACCTCTGATGCTGTCAGTTGGTTGCCTTCCATATTGTTGTTTAAATATATGCTTTCATAAAAAAACTGCTCCAGATAGGCTTCCAAGGTCTCCGGGGCAGGATTAGGCTTTTCGTTTAGCTCCATTTTTTTCCGGTCGACTTCNCGCAAAAGTCGACCTAACATATTGCTTGCGTCGCTCATACCAAGGCTCCTTCCTAGCTTTTCAGTAAGCATCCTTTACATACGTTATGACATATTTTATCTGCTAAGCCCAATATAGGGGAGCGCTAAACAAGAGAAATATCCNATTCAACCGAAGTGTCTTGGCAAATGTTATAAACAAGGCGNATTNGGCAGGTTAATTGAATCTTCGTTCAAAGAAGGCTGATAGCAAGCAAACACATTGTCACATTCGCACTGCCCATATGATCTCACCGTCAGGGCTGTCCTTTGTGATAAGTGTTACTCCATATTGATTAATTACCATGAAATAGTTCACCTCGAGGTCGTTTTGCACTCTAATTCGATAGCCACTACTCGTTTCCTCAATGATCTCGACTTCAATGATCTTACCCATATCACATCTACTTATCACACCTACTGTGAGGTCGATAATATCATCGTCCAAATCAGGTAAATTAGAATCTAGAATAGCTTTGTTATCCTCCATGATTTGTTCCTCCAATAGTTCAGTATCCGTTCTATCGTAATCTACTGTGCTTGTTCTACATGAGATCAATACTATTGTTGCTATAAGTACAATAGCTGTCACTGCTCTGGTTAATACTGCTTTATACTGTAACACTTTCATGGTTTGCTCTATATTGCCAACTTCTCGATGATCAAAGATACTTCGAAGAATGCCAACCTACTATTCCCAACTACCTGGATACACTGGCACAACACCTACTTGCCGCAGCATGTCTCCTTGGGCAGCAAACATAAACGCATCATATTCGAGTGGTTGTGCTGCATAATCCTCCCAGGGATCACTGATTTGGTTTCCAGGCTGGTAATTTTCTAACCATGCCTCTCTGGTTTCATCAGACACAATATGGCAGCCGAGACCTTGGACGGTCTCCCACTGGTAGGTATGACGAATCTCATGCGCACTTGAGCTAAATA
>WRNE01000080.1 GCA_009776725.1 Coriobacteriia bacterium | reverse complement strand
TTGGGATCGACGATGCTGGTGTCCTCGATGCTTGGCAAGGCCTTCATACCGATTATCTTTAACTAGGCTGGCGATTATGCAAGAAAAAACCAATGGGATCCTCCTTGTACCAACAAAGTTCCTGATGCTGGTAGCAGCTGCTGTTTGGTGGTGCGCAGGCAGCTCGGTCCTATACATTGGCATGCAAGCTGGAAAAGGCTATTTTCCTCTTCTGCTTCTCCCGACAGCTCTACCTTTTTTTGTCACCTTTGTCTGCATGTTTTTACATTTTGCTCGAGAGAATGCAACAAGGATAAATTCGTATGATCAACCATTGGCATTTGTATTGAAATGCTTTGATGCTGCTTCTTATATCACTATGNTCATCATGCTCTTTGTCTGCATATCNCTTCGTNTGTCCACATCTATCAACCAGCCTATGGTCGCAGCAATGTATTGTGGTCTAGGCACTTCTATGGTCTATGCTAGTTTTTATCTAGTAGTCAGTTTTATCATATCTTGGGACTTCATGCACTTTCTTGGCTGACGCTATCCACCGGTGCCACGTTCCGACTCTTGCTAAAGAGCATCAGGACTGTCGCCACTACCAGCACAAACGTCACCGCCAAGCCGCCCTCCAGGCCGAAAGCGCCGCCGTTGACCAAACCGCCTTGCTCCATTAGCCGGAGCTCGAAGATGGTGGCATACGGGGTCATACCGCTCACCGGGATGCCCAAGACATTGCCCTGCACGAAGTTCCAGGCGCTATGTATAGCCGCGACGCCCCAGATATCGCCACGTTTCACGAAGTAGACAGCAGCGAAGACACCGAACAGCAGAAGGTTGAACAACGCCAGCAGCGTGACGTTGGGGTTTAGGAAATGCATAAACGAGAACAAGGCTGAGCTTAAGAGTATCGCTACTGACATGCCCAACCTATGGGCGAAGCTCGTGATGAAGTATCCTCGGCACACCAGCTCCTCGCTCATGCCNTGTACTAAGTAGCCGAGAAAGAACANCAGTATCAGCCCCCAGACTATCTGGGGGCTCATGCTGATGAACTCGATAGAGCCGGTCAGCAGGCAGATGCCGACTGCCGATGCGAACAGCAAAGCACCGACACCCAAGCCGACGGCGTATTCGCTGGTGAGACCGTGACGGCGGTAGCCTAGGCTGGCGAAGCTGCGCTGGCTGGTAACGCGGCTGTAAATAAGCACCGTGATGATGGTGCCGGAGTTCGCAAACAGCGTTATGATCTGGGAATGCGGTCCAGAATTAGTATCCATAGCCAGCCATACGAGATCAAAAGTGAAGGAGAACGGGCCTCCCGTCGTGATCATCAAAAACAATGCTCCACCCAATGTATAGATGAGAGATATAACCAGTATCATGGCCAGCTGAGCCAGGCCGCCGATGACCATGCAGGCTATCGCGAAGCTTCGGACCTCGACGCGAAATGGTTTTCCCTGCCCCTCGCTTGCCGCCTCGGCGACCATCATCGGCGTCGGCATCCTGCCGTCCAGCCATTTCGTCAGCCTGCGCCACATGTCTACTCCTCTGCAACTTTCGATCCAGGTGTATTGCGTCATAGTAGCGTGATTCATCGGCAGCCAAAACCACGCCATAGAATTGCTGATAATTGAAATCCAAGCCGGACTCTTCGTTGACGAGAGGCTTTTAATCTTAGTTCGTATTATGCACTCTCGTCGTGTAAAGAAAAGCAGCGCTTAAGCTAGATCGGCAATGCTCACACCGTTTACATAATCGTCTATCACTGTCCTTAGGCCTCCCCAAAACTGCGAACTGGTGCAGCCCTTTTGCAAGGGGCAATCAGGCTCTTCTTCAGCTAGGCAGGCGATTGGCAAGAACTCGCCTTCGGCAGCCCTGATGACCTCGCCGGCACTGATGTCGTTTGCTGGCCTGGCTAGCTTGTAGCCGCCTTGTGCCCCTCGGACGCTGGTCACACAGCCNGCAGTCCCTAAAGACTTTGCCAATTGTTCAAGATATTTCGTAGATATGCCTTGTCGGCGAGAGGCTTCAGCAAGTGAAACAGGCCCTGACGCTTCGTTTTGGGCAATATCGATCATCAAGCGAAGCGAATACCGTGCTTTTGTTGATGTCTTCATTTCTATATTACCTCTGTACGCCTAGTAGTCTTCTTCTTCGTCTTCATCGTCTTCGTGTATATCGTTCTTTGGCGGCTTCAGGCCTTCGATGGTAATCCCCTCGCGCTCTGCATAGTCCCATAAGGCGGCATGAATTGCTTCTTCAGCAAGCAGCGAACAATGCACTTTTACCGGGGGGAGCCCGTCTAAGGCATCACAGACGGCTTGGTTTGTGACAGCCAAAGCCTCACTGATGTGCTTTCCCTTGACCAACTCGGTAGCCATGCTCGAGGTAGCGACAGCAGCAGCACAGCCAAAGGTCTTAAACTTTACATCCTGGATATAGCCATCGTCATCGATGTCTAGGTATATGCGCATAATATCGCCACATTGGGCGTTCCCGACTGTGCCAACCCCACTGGGATCGTCAAGCTCACCCATGTTACGAGGATTGTTGAAGTGCTCCATAACCATTTCAGAATATGCCATTTTTACTCCCTTACTTGATTTTATCCTTAGTATTTTTAATTCATCAAATCTCGGTTGGCTAAAGACTGCCTACTTAGTGCCTGCCGGCATGCTTACCTAATAGCTGAGACCGGTTTTTTGCCTTGTAGATAATCCTCGTACAAGGGGCTCATCTCACGAAGACGGGTAACGACTGTTTTTATAGCATCGATGGTGTACTCGATGTCTGCCANCTCGGTATTGTCGCCAACAGTCAGCCGNAATGAGCCATGGGCGATTTCGTGTGGCAGCCCGATGGCNAACAAGACATGGCTNGGGTCAAGCGAGCCAGAGGCACAAGCAGAGCCGGTCGATGCTATCACCCCCATTTGGTCAAGCGAGAGTATAAGCGACTCACCCTCAATGAACTCGAAGCTGAAATTCGCATTATTCGGCAGACGCTGGTAGCGATGTCCGTTCAGTCGGCTATTGGGAATCTCTTCTAATACCCTGTCGATCAAGACGTCGCGCAAAGCCCGGTCCTTTTTCGCCCTCTCGTCCATACTCGCAATAGCGATGTCTAAAGCAGCAGCCATACCGATAATGCCCGGGACATTCTCAGTGCCCGCCCGGCGCTTGTTCTCCTGTGCCCCACCATGGATAAACGACCTGGTCTTGATCCCTTTCTTGATATACAAAAAGCCCACGCCTTTCGGCCCATGGAACTTATGGGCAGCAGCTGAGAGCATATCTATGCCCATTTCCTGGACATCTATAGGAATATGGGCCAGAGCCTGTACGGCATCGGTGTGAAAGAGGGCGCCGTTTTCATGGGCGATGGCTGCTAGCTCGCTGATCGGTTGAATTGTGCCTATCTCGTTATTGGCCATGATGATCGAGACTAGGACCGTGTCTGGCCGCATAGCCGCCCTTAGGTCCAAAGGATTTACCATGCCCTCGGCATCGACTGGCAGGTAGGTCACCTCATAGCCGTTCTTCTCCAGCCACTCGGCGGTATTTAAAACAGCATGGTGCTCGATAGAGGAGGTAATCAAATGCCGGCCCTTGTCCCGGTAAGCCTCCATGCTGGCCTTTAATGCCCAGTTGTCGGCTTCTGACCCACTGCCTGTGTAATAGATCTCGTTCGGCGAGGCATTGATATGCACGGCTATCCGCTCACGGGCGTCTGTGATAGCGGCCTTGGTCAAGGCCCCGATATCGTATAGCGAACTGGGGTTTCCATAAAACTCGGTAAAATACGGCACCATGGCCTCCACGACCTCAGGCAGTACTGGTGTCGTTGCTGCATTATCTAGGTATATCGACTTGGTCATTTATATGCCTCCCTTGGCTATTCATGTGGAGAATACCTAATGGTTGCCAAGTATAAAGCATATTTTGGTTAAATCCTAGAAGAATTCTAGGATTTAACCAAAACGTTGATATGTTATCTTTGCAGCTTCTTTTGATTTATCGACTGGTCATGGAGTGCTCGGCGGAGTCGGAGGCGGTGCCTTTCCTACATAGATGGTCACGGTTGAGCCTTTTCTAACCTCGCTGCCCACAATAGGATCACAGTCAATGACTAAGCCCTCGTCTCCGGCGCTTGTCGTCTCCCGATACTCGATGTTCACAAAAAGCCCTGCATCCCGAAGTATGTTCGTTGCCTGTTCGGCACTTTTGCCCATGATGTCGCTGGGAACTACTACCATCTCAGGCCCGTCNGACAAGGTGAGCTTGATGATAGTNCCTTTGGGCTGTGTTGACCCCGATGCAGGCGTTTGACGGATAACGTGGTCTTTGGGCACTGTGTCGCTATTCTCCCGGCCCACTACTTCGACCTCGAAACCACTGTCTTTCAGGTCAGACTCGGCCTTGTCATACGAGTCGCCGACT
Source organism: Coriobacteriia bacterium (assembly GCA_009776725.1). GTDB lineage: Bacteria > Actinomycetota > Coriobacteriia > Coriobacteriales > UBA8131 > WQXZ01. Next base: position 2,052 of record WRNE01000080.1, on the reverse strand, counting down.
ACCGAAGGCACGGTGGTTGTCTCAAGCCCCTTAGAGACCCAGTACTTGACTGTCGTGCCGACGACGGCTGTGGTGTTGACCTCGGGGCTTTGCCGACAGACGCGCCCTGCCTCAATGGTCGGGTGAAACTCCTCGCCAACGTAAGACGGGATGAATCCGGCTTTTTCGATCAGGTCGATCGCTTCTGACTGGGAGCGGTCGACAACTCCGGGAACCTGCTTCCGCTCTGGCTCTTCGGTTCCAGACGAGACCACCAGGTTGACTTTTGTGTTCTTGTCCACTACATCCCCTTCACGGGGGTCAGACGAGATAACCCGCCCTTGTTCGACTGTCGTTGAAGACTCCAGTGTGACCTCGCCAGTGCTTAGATTGTTTTGGCGCAAGGCCCGCTCGGCGTCGGACTGGCTTAAGCCTACTAGTTTTGGGACGCTTACCATATCGGGAGTGTTGTTGCTCATCACGTTATAAATGATCATTCCAGACAAAGCTAACAGCAAGAAGACTGCAATCAGCGAAACGATGAGGATCGGCCGACGGTTGTTTCTGCGGCTGTCTTCGGCAGCTGGCCCGAGGCTATAGGCATTAGGCTTGTTTGCCGAGGTGGCGGGCATTACAGTCGTTTTGGCTATTTGCGCCCTATTGCTTAAGCGGCTTGCCTGTGCGGCAGTCTCGACCGGTTCGATGCTTTCAATGGCTGTCTGGTCCGGCTCGCCCCTGTTGACAGCCTTTCGGGCTGGGGCTGCCCCCATTACCGAGGTTGCAGCCTGGGAGTCGACGATGCCGAAGTCTACAGCCTGCCCGGTCAGGTAATTATTCAAGGCCATACGCATCGCACCTGCTGTCGCATAACGGTCGTCAGGGTTCTTGGCCATGGCCTTGAGTATTATTGCTTCTAAATCAGGGTCAATTTCTGGGTTTATCTCACTGGGGGCAACCGGCTGTTGGTTGACCTGTTTTAAAGCCACGGTCACTGCGTCTGGGCCCTCAAAAGGCAGCTTACCGGTGACCGCCTCGTACAAGACAATGCCCAGCGAGTAAAGGTCAGTGGAAGGGCTTAGCTCTTTTCCCTGNGCTTGTTCGGGGGAGACGTAATAGGCAGTGCCCAAAACACTGCCGGTCTGCGTCATCCCGCTGCCATTGGCACGGGCAATGCCGAAATCCATGACCTTGGCGTTGCCGTCAGGCTGGACCATGATGTTGTGGGGCTTGATGTCACGGTGGATAATATCGTAGCCATGGGCAACGATCAGCGCTGCACAGACTTGCGAGGCGATCTCTGCCGCCTTGCGTTGGTTTAAGGCCCCACGCTGGTTGATCGCCGACTTTAAGTCAGTACCGCGGACAAGCTCCATAACGATGTAAAAAGTCTCGTCTACATCGTCTCGTCCCCAGTCGTAGATATTAACAATATAGGGGCTTTGCAAATTGGCGGCTGCTTGGGCCTCTTGCTTGAATCGAGCAGCAAACGTCGGATCGGCAGCATACTGCGGAAGCATTAGTTTGACTGCCACTGTGCGCCCTAGTACTTCATCAGTTGCCCGGAAGACCTCAGCCATCCCGCCTATCCCGATGCGCTCGATGATGCGATATCGATTGCCAAATAACCTGTCAATCACTGCTCTCTCCTAATAATCGTCTTTGAGACATTATAACGGTTGAAGACAAACTCTCTCCTATTTGTGAGGCTCACTGCACATAAGCCCTGATCAAAGACTGAAAGACCGAGCGGACTTCTTCAGCCGAAGTCCCTGTCGGCCTTTGCTCTAAGACCATTGCCACCACATATGACTCGCCATTGATCTCGATCCAACCGATAAACCAAGAGTCCTCTACGGCATTGCTGGTCTGGGCGGTACCGGTCTTCCCATATATGTCGTACCCATAGATCCGTGCTGCTGTGCCAGTCCCCTGGTCCACAACGCCCTTCATGGCCACTTGCATTTGCTCGGCTGTGCCTACACTCATCACACGGCCCATTGAGACCGGTGGGTTTGTCCAGACCAAAAAGCCCTCTGTGCTTGTCACATGCGAAACCAGATGAGGCTGCATCAT
>WRNE01000079.1 GCA_009776725.1 Coriobacteriia bacterium | reverse complement strand
TCGATACCCGACATGTTGAAGTCGCTTCGGCGGCGGTTGAGGCTGGAGCTTGCATCATCAACGATGTCACCGGCTTCCGCGACCCCGAGATGCGCCGTTTAGCTGCTGATCAGGGTGTAGGCTGTGTGATCATGCATATGTTGGGTGATCCGACGAACATGCAGATCGATCCGCGCTATGACGATGTCGTGGCGGAGATTCGCAGTTTTTTGTTAGGGCAAGCCGAGTTGCTCATAGGCGATGGTGTCGCTGCAGACTGTATTTGCATAGACCCCGGCCCAGGTTTCGGAAAGACCTACGATCACAACCTGGCATTGTTGAAAGCGACAGCGGAGCTGTCTAGTCTGGGATACCCGCTGATGGCTGCCTACTCGCGCAAAGGATTCATCGGCAAGCTAACCGGGGTGGAGGTGCCTGCCCAGCGCGTGGCTGGTTCGGTGGCGGTGGAGGTTTGGGCTGCTTCACAGGGTGCTCGTGTGTTGCGGGTTCACGATGTGAAGCCGACAGTCGAGGCCCTGCGGGTCTGGCAGGCTTTGAGGGGCTGAGCGATGCCGGAGCTGCCGGAAGTCGAGGTGATCCGCAGGGGGTTGGCCGCTGCCTTGCCGGGTCTTGTCATCTCATCTGTTGAGGTGCTGGAACAACGCAGTTTCCCAGGCTATTCCGATTCATTAGCCCAGCGACTAATCGGCAGCCAGGTCGTCGATGTCGGTCGCCGCGGCAAGCTTTTGTTGATTTTCTTAAGACAAGCCGATTCAACTGAGATCGTATTGATGGCGCATCTGCGAATGACCGGGCAGTTGGTCTTCCGGTCTTGTAAGGTTGTCGATCTAGCCTTAGCTGGTGGTTATGCCAACAGGTCCTTGATCGGTGATCTTCCCGATAAATCCACACGGGTTGTTTTCGGCTTTTCTGACGGATCGCAGCTTTTCTTCAACGACCAACGCAAATTCGGCTACTTCAAGCTGGTTGATGCATGTGATTTGGATGCCGATGATTTCCTGTCGCGACTAGGCCCGGAGCCGCTAGCAGATGGCTTTGATTGGAAAGCACTGCGTCTAACCTTAGGTGGTGGAACAGGTTCAATCAAAGCCGCGCTGCTCGATCAAAACAAACTAGCTGGAATCGGCAATATTTACGCAGACGAGAGTTTATTCCATGCGGGTATCGATCCCCGGCGGACAGTTGCTTCTTTGAAGCTTGCAGACTATAAACGGTTGTGCACGGCGATTTGCGATTGCCTTAACCAATCAATAACCGATGGCGGCTCGACTGCTCGGAATTATGTTGATGCACTAGGTTTACGCGGCGAGTATCTGGATTTACACGCCTGTGTCTACGGTCGAGAAGGCCAACCTTGCCCTAGGTGTGGTCGATCGATCGTTAAGATCCGAGTCGCAGGCCGAGGCACCCACGTCTGCGAAAAGTGCCAGCGTTGATAGCGTTGCGTTGTTATTGATTTCGGTGCTACTATTCGCTACTTGACTGACTCTCACCATTAGGTTCGAAATCTGCTCTATGCTTCTCCCACCACTGCTCGAATGGTACAGCAGGCTTGCTCTTTTCATAACTGGTTTTCATGTCATTACTATACTTATTGGTCCTTGGGCTGCCAATTCCGAACACCTTTTCGTAAACAGCCAAAGCCTTACCGTAATAATTCAACGCCATGCTGTTATCACCTTGTTTGGATAAAACTATAGCGATTTTGTTGTAGACAGTCGCGGTATAAGGATGACCTTCGCCCAATGCTGTCTTCCGAATAGCTAAAGCTTTGTCATAATATTCCAATGACATTTTATAATTGCCTTGGGCGCGGTAGATACCGGCTATGTTGACATAGGTGATTGCAGTGTCGGGGTGCAAGTCGCCTAAAACCTCCTCCCGTATAGCCAACGCTTTCTCGAACAATATCAATGCTCTGGTGTAATCGTCCTGGTCTTCGTAGACCAAAGCCATGTTGTTGTATGTAGTTGCAGTTCTAGGGTGACGATCGCCTAAGACTTCTTCTCGGATAGCCTGTACTTTTTCGTACAACTCCAGTGCTTTGGTGTAATCACCCTGTTCTCGGTATATCATTGCCATGTTGTTGTAGGTCGTCGAGGTGTCCGGGTGCCGGTCGCCTAAGACTTCTTTTTTAATCTCAAGAGACTTACTGTAAAACTCTAGTGCCTTGGTATAATCGCTCGTAGCACGATAAACCAGAGCTATGTTGTTATAAATAGCGGCGGTGCTGGGGTGCCGGTCGCCCAGGACCTCCTCCCTGATAGCCAGGGCTTTGCCGTACCACTCCAGTGCCTTGGCGTAGTCGCCTTGGGTATAATAAACCATTGCCATGTTGTTGTAGGTTGTCGCGGTGTCCGGGTGCCGGTCGCCTAGGATCTCTTCCCTGATAACCAGAGCCTTACCGTACCACTCCAGTGCCTTGGCGTAGTCTCCCTGGGCGTAATAGACCGAGGCAATTTCGTTGTAAGTGGTGGCAGTATTCGGGTGATCATCACCCAGCACTTGATGACGAATTGCTAGAGCTTTTTCATTGTATTCTTGAGCTTTCGTATAATTTCCCTGAGCGCGATAAACTGCCGCCATATTGTTGTAGGTGTTTGAGGTATTCGGGTGTTCTTCGCCGAGTAAAAGCCTGCGAACTGCTAAAGCTTTCTCATGATACTCCAGCGCCTTGCCGTAATCGCCTTGGTCTCGGAATACCTCAGCCATATTGTTATATGTCGTTGCAGTGTCTGGGTGTACTTCACCGAGAATTGTTTTACGTACAATCAAGGCTTTTTCGAAATATTGCATTGCTTTCATGTAGTGACCAAGATCGAGATTTACCAAAGCCATATTATTATAGGTCTCAGCGGTATCGGGATGCATATCACCTAGCTTCTGTTCACGGATTTCTAGTGCCAACTTAAAGAACAATAGTGCCTTAGTATAATCACCTAAACTTCGGTATATTCGTGCTATGCTATTATATATAATAGCAGTTTTCGTGTGCTTTTTACCAAGCATATCCTCGCGAATCTCTAAAGCCTTCTCCACATAATGTAGCGCTTTTTTATAGTCACCTAGATCACGGCACGCTAGGCCTATGTTGTTGTATATCTCGGCTGTGTCTGGATGCTTTTCGCCAAGAAGTTGCTCACGAACTGTCATAGCCTTTTTATAATACTCATGCGCCATTACATAGTTGCCCATGTCGTGGTAGACCATAGCCAGGTTATTATAAGTTGTGGCAGTGTCAAGATGCTCTTCACCTAGTATCTGCTCACGGATTGCTAGGGCTTTGTGATGGCAACTCAATGATTCTGGATAATTCCCTATTTCCTCAAGTGCACAACCAGCCCAGTTAAACAATCGAGCTATTAGTTCTCTGGTTTCACAACTTCTCAAGAGCTTGTTCGCATTAGCCTCATCAGCTATCGCCAAAGCGTGTGGCAGGTATCGTGAAAGCATAACCCTCGCATCAGGTGTGCTTAGATCCCTTGGAATAGCATCCAATGCGATTTCCAGGCAAGTTTTTATCCAAGAAGCATCTTCTTTTTTTGTATGCTTTTCTCTAGTTACCTTCTGGATCAAGCGATGGATAGACATGTATACCTCGCTAGTGTTATCTCTGGTAAAAGAAACTAGCGAGTAATGATCTAAATCCTGGACTAAATCGTATATTCCAAGCTCGTCTAAGCTCTGCAGATTGTCAAGAAAAGCCGATGCTGGAAGTTGTCTACTGCCTTTAATAAACAATGACAGAGGGATATCATCAGGAGCACAGTATGCACATAGGTTGAATAGCCACTGTGCAGTCTCAGATTGGATTTGTTCCATCGATGCCTGCCAGGTTGCAGACACAGGTGGATTATTGTTAACATCACGTGTGGCTCCTTTATCTAGCATCTCTAAGCCGTGTTTTTCAAGCTCCTCAAGGTATTGAGAGCACCCTATCATAGCTTTGTCCATATATGCCAGCGCATGTTTCAATGCAAGCGGGAGGTTACCAAGCTGCCAAGCAAGCGCTTTTGCTTCATATACTGTGATACCTTTAACTCTGCTGTTGTTGCGTAAGTAGGAGACAGAATCCTTAATTGAAAATTCATTTAGTCGCCGTGTTACACCATACTTTATTGAACCGTCCCGAGTTGTCACGATGAAATGTCCACCTGGTAGACCCTCTGGCAGATAACCAGAGATGTCGCCAGCACCCTCGGTATTATCGAAGATGAATAGATAACGATTGGTCGCCCACTGCCATTTTTGAACATAGTTAAGTACAAGGCTCATGTCTTTTTCAGCCAGCGCCCATTCCAATCCGGTTTGATATGCGAAACTACGTAACGACTCCTCTATGCTCGTCTGTGAGTCAGCGTTGACAAACCATACATAATCGTAAGCTTCCGCATTACGATAAGCATACTCGATAGCTATCGACGATTTTCCAAAGCCTCCGGTACCAACGATTGTCAGAGTGTGGTTTTCTGGGCCACCTGCGAAGTATTCATTCATCCACTTAAGATAAGACTGCCTACCTATAAAGTCACGGTCTCGATTAGGTAGGTTCCATATTCTATGGGTTGAAGTACTCTCCTCATCGCTCTCATCAACACTGGAAATGACTGTTTTAGGAGCACCGGGTTTATCAGTCTCTTTGTCTGGGTTATTTAGGTATCTGCCACTTGCTATGTATACCTCGATATCCGGAGGCATTTTGTGCATGACAAAATTCTCTCTTGGATCCAGCTCGATGACTCCGTTGAGATGTATTTGTTGCTCCTCCAGTTGGGGACGCACTTCATCAAGCTGGTCTTGCAGTCCTCGTAATACGTATGAGATGATGGCTTTTCGATATATGCTTTCTGGGTCGTATTCAGCTGGGAAACGGAACTCTACCTCTACTCTGTTATTACAGACTTGAATCATGTTCACATAATAGTGACAATACCATAGAAATCTGCTGTGTTCAGGGATCCTGAGTTTAGTTTTGAGTTCATCGATGTTTACTCGCTGCCAATCCATATCTAGAGCGTCTCCCAACCGGATTAACGCAGCTAGCAATCTTGATCTGACTTTATCATTTCCATTTTGAATATCGTTCAGTACATTGTCGTGTAGGTATAGATCATAGCGAATGGCATTCAAGTAATATTTATCTCTATGGTATAGGGAAATAAGCGCGATACCGTTAATGATGTTTTCGAAATTCTGCTTTCGAATAGCCGATTGGAGACTATCCGGGTCGCTTGCCTTTATTGCTTGTTCAATATAGTCATAAGACAATTTGTTATGTGCTGCACGGATATCATCTAATTGTTTAATGCTAAGATTTTCTTCAGCATTGTAGAGCGCATCAGGGATGTAGCTTTGCATACCGACATCGTGTAAGAGGACTGCACCAAGCAGGATTGCTTTTTCCGAAGGTGTTAACTTTTCTGTTAGGCTTTGAATTATGGGGGTTATTTGATCTTCGATACGAAGAGAGTGCCTAATTGTATGGTCAGTGTAATGTATAAACTTTTGAGGTTCGAGGTAATCTTTGACATCATCGTAAAGCCTATCTATATATGCTTTATAGCCTCCTGTTAGCTTGAGACCTTTCCGATACATCATTACATCAGGTACTTTTTCTGACATTCCCTCGCTCTATTCTGTTGTGCTTGTATGGCCCCCTCTGGCGCTACAGTGAATCCTATCACACCGCATTAAGCTAGCTATGTCACAGCGGCTTTTTAAGCCAACACCGTGTAAATTTGTCGTCCTTCTATGTGCTCCGAGAGCATCAGATCGATCTGACCGACTGTCTCGCTGACCGGCTTGACCGACCATGGCTCGGTAGTGGTTCGCACGTTTCGCCCCAAGGTGATATGCGGCACGAACTCCCGATCCTCCAAAGCAAAACCAGCCGCTCTTAGCCGGCTTGATAAATCCAGTTGCACCGCCATCAACTCAATCGATTCCTCAGCAGCCGCCCACCAGATATCGCCTCCTCGACGACGAAAGCGCCCGAGCCTACCAACACTAATCTCAAAAGCCTCGAACTCAGTCTCAGCCAGCACAGACTGAACCAACTCAAGCTGCCCGTCATCGCATTCACCTAAGAAAGCCAAGGTCAGATGCAGGTTCTCGTCTGAGCTGAAGCGTCCCCGGCTAGCAATAGCTCGTAACTCGTCGCGCCATCCAGACAACACAGCCCGCGTCCCAGCCGTGAAGTTGATGGCTATGAACAAACGCTGGGTCTTATCCACAGGAAAGCCTCACTACTCGGTCAGACTCGCTTGTCGCCGCGCTCGGCTCCGACGAAGTAGACCGCGACCGTGCCCGGGCCGATATGCGCGCCGATCACCGGGCCGATGTAGCTGGAGACGATTTGCTTGGTGGAGAAGCGCTCCTTAAGCATGCCGATCAGGTCCTCGAGCACTTCGGGGCAGCCGGCGTGCGACATGAAGATCGGGTTGTTGGTCGGGTCGTCGGCATGCTCCGCCACCAGGTCGACGATCGTGCGCAGCGACTTCTTGTATCCCCG
>WRNE01000078.1 GCA_009776725.1 Coriobacteriia bacterium | reverse complement strand
CTGATAGTAGCGCTTGTCTTGTTCATAGCGATCAAAGCCTATAACAAGCTAACCAATAAGAAGACAGAAGAAAAGACGCCTGACCGTAAATGTCCTTTCTGCTTTATGGCAATACATGAGAAGGCATCACGTTGTCCACACTGTACTTCGGAACTTGATTCTTTAGAAGAATAGAGGCGTACTAGCAAAACTATAGTGTTGGCAGACACCGCTTCGTTACAAGCGCTGTAGGCTAATACCCATAAATAAGCATGGTCGATGCTTTCTGCTGGCGAGGCTTTGGAAAGGGCTGCGTTTAATATGAATGGCCTCTACAAATAGCTTATACGTTATAATTGCTAGTCATAAATATAGAATAATCATAGCAATGAACCGGTTTTAAAAAACGACTAGTCGTTCTTAAAACCGGTGTTTATGGAGAAATATCGTGGCTAAAGAATCGATGTACAACACAGAAGAGCCGATAGAAAGGGCGCTGTTAGTCGGCATCGACAAGGGAGACTCTGACTTAAGTATAGACGAGTCCCTGGCTGAGCTAGACCGTCTGGTTACTACAGTCGGCGCCCTTGTCGTAGCGTCTGTCAGCCAAAAGCTAAAAACGCCTAACTCCAAGACTTTCGTNGGCAAGGGCAAGGTCAACGAAATAGTCGGCCTTGTGANGTCCTTAGAGATTGANGTTGTGGTCTTTGACGACGAGTTNTCTCCCTCCCAACAGTCAAACCTCGAGCATGAGCTGGAAAAAGCCAGGGACGATTTGAAGGTCATTGACCGGACCGCTTTGATACTTGACATCTTTGGCTTGCATGCCCGGTCGCGTGAAGGCCGCCTACAAGTCCGCTTAGCCCAAAACCAGTACCTGCTTCCCAGGCTTCGGGGCATGTGGGCACACTTAGCTGCCGGGAGAATGGGCGGAGGCCTTGGCTCGCGCTTCGGCGAAGGCGAGAGCCAGTTAGAAGTCGACCGGAGGATGATCCGCCGCCGCATCGACAATATCCGCAGCGAGCTAAAAAAGCTAAAAGCCGACAGAGCGACCCAAAGGTCTGCCCGCCTGAGTTCTGGAGTTTTTAAAATCTCTTTGGCTGGCTATACCAATGCCGGAAAGTCTACGCTTTTGAACTACCTGACAGATGCCCAAGTCCTGGCTTACGACAAATTGTTCGCGACNCTTGACTCGACAACGCGAAAACTGAAACTGCCCGATGGGGGAGAAGCCACACTGACCGACACNGTCGGTTTTATCCAGAAATTGCCAACCACTTTGATAGAGGCTTTTCGCTCTACTTTAGACGAGATCACGCATGCCGACCTGATCTTGCATATTGTCGATGCAGCCAGTTCGTACCGCGAGGAGCAAAAACAGGCGGTATTGGATGTCTTAGAGCAAATTGATGCCCAAAAGGTCTTACAGATCGTCGTCTATAACAAAATCGACCTGCTCGATGCCGGTGAGCGCGAGGCCTTAGCCAGGTCAAACCCTGGCGCCCAGTTTATTTCAGCTGTTACCGGCGAGGGTGTCAGCGAATTGTTAAGCCACATCCAAGCAGCTATGAACGCAGCCAGCAGCTTTATGGAGATACTGTTGCCTTTCGATCGTGGCCAATTGGTAAGCCTTGCCCATGAGCGCACCACGGTCGTCAGCGAACGTTATACCGAGTTTGGCACCCGGATGCAGCTTCGTGTCCCCCCACAGTTAGTCACTAACTTTGACCCGTATCTGGTAGACGATGCATCTATAAGCGAACAAGTACTGAATGGCGACGAGCAGGATACCCCTGGCTTTAGTGGGATAAACATATGTGCCAAAGACCTTGACTGTGACTTGAAGGCTGGCGATGTCCTCTGAAATGTTACTGGAGCGCTACCGTCTAACAGAGACAGCTGGCCAAGGGGGCTTTGCTTCTGTCGAGGTAGCCTGGGACACACGTCTACAGCGGCGTGTTGCGGTGAAGCGGATCTCGCTTTTTGCCGATAGTGACAGCACAGTCAACGACGGCCTGCTCGAGGCACGGACAGCAGCCCTCTTAAGTGACCCGAATATTGTCAGTATTCTCGATTTCGAGCTTACTGCCACAGAGGCCCTGATTATTATGGAGTATATAGACGGGCCGAACCTGGCTTCGCTGATGCGCTCCAGCACAGAGCTGTTCGACTTGAACTGTGTGGCAGCTATCGCTCGAGACGTCGGCAATGCGTTGATGCATGCCCATGAGAACCGGGTTCTGCATTTAGACATCAAACCGGCAAATATTCTCTTTGACCCCAAGGGGAACGCGAAAGTCACCGATTTCGGCATGGCTGTGCTGTCCGCCCGACATGGCTTTGGCGAGCCACAAGGGGGGACGGTCGGTTACATGCCCCCTGAACAGATCGTCTCCGATATCGTTGACGAGCGCACAGACCTTTGGGCCTTTGCCATACTCATCTATCAACTATTGGTAGGAAACAACCCCTACCTTGTGAAAGACGCAGACGACTCGCTGCGTTTAATCGAGACCCTCTCCATACCCCTGCCCAGCCAGGTCCGTGACGACTTGGATGAAGACATCGACCGCTTGTTTATCGCTGCCTTGTCAGCTGAGGCGGTTTGGCGTCAGGCATCGATACGTGAGTTCTTAGAGGCCCTGCTGCCTTATTTAGGATCTACCCGGTCTGGGCGTTCCACGATAAGAAAACGCATTGGCCTGATCGAGACGGACGAGTCGAACCAGACAGGGCAAATAGACTCGGCATCAGTGAGCCTGCGCGAAAGGCCGCGCAACGTGGTGGCTCCGACTGTGCATAGGCCAAACAGGCATTTCAGCGGCCTTAGCTCAGACGAGCCTTTAATCACAGAGGAGGACGAGGAGGATTCTACCGACTATCCAGACGACGAGGATGAGCGGACATATGTCCGCTCGACAAGGTCTGGCTCCTCTCAGCGTGGCTCGGACAACAATCGTCCCAATCTGCCTTTATGGCTAGGTATCAATGATGCAAACAAAGTGCGTATTGGGAGAATAGCCACCATCCTGTTTGCCCTCGCCACTGCTTTTTTCGGTCTGACCGGTTTTGGCCTCCTTGGCCTGGGAGGCGGAGGCTTGGCGCTTGGCAGTGCTTGGCGGCCTGTGGGAGGAAGCATCGAGGGCACTATCGACCAAAGCCCTGTGCTCTTGAGCAACTCAGAGATGCAGACCCAGCTGGCTTTGCTTATCGGGCTTCTTGCCTTGGTGGCTATTGTTACCATGATCGCTCCTACAGCCGGAGGCTTGGTGGCTATGTTGATTGTCTGTGCCGGCGTGCTTGCTCGAGGGCTGGTCATTATCGCTGCCCTGCTTTTTATCGTTACCGTCCTCTGGTGGCTGCTCCTCGGCAGACGGGGGATAAACGAGTCGACGCTCCTATTGATGACGATCCCCCTNGCTTGGATGCTGGTGCCTTTCAGCTTGCCGATCATTGCAGCCAGCCTGGTAAAGCCCCTTAGGGCTTGGGGGTCGNTTATTGCCTCCTGGCTACTNTTGGTACTCTTGAGCGGGCTCACAAGCCCTGTGATGTATTGGCTGGCTTTTGAGCAGCTCTTCTCCACAGGCACAGTCATTGAAATTGCCCACCAACAGTTTCCNCCCTTGTTTTGGTATTTGCTGACAACGCCGATGAGTTGGATAAGCNTGCTAGTCTGGGTGCTGACATGCACGATAATGCTCGGGTTCAGCAAACGCAAAAGCCCTAAGTCCTACTCGGCTAGCAATCGCCAACAAGCGCAAGAAGAGGAGTTCGATGACCCGATTCCAGGGCGCCCGTCCCGCCTCAAGATGAGTATTGGTGCCGTTTTGGCAACTATTTTTCAAGCAGCCGGCTTGACAGTTGTACCCTTGTTGCTAGGTATAACGGTTGCAAGTGCCTCCATGTGGAGCCTCGTACTGAAGTTTAGCGTTTCACTGGCACTGGTGTTAATATTGATCCAACTGGGAGTCTTGACCGGCTGGTCAACTGAAGAGCCGATGGATACCGATGGGTGACAAACCTGGTGTTTTAGCCTAGCCCAAATGCGGCTAAGCCTTTGCGCGGCGCTCGGGATGGTTTTGCTTGTTCGTGTTTTTCCGGTTAGTATAGGTGGCTACATTTTTAGTTTAGGGAAAAGGAGTAATGATTGTGGGGGTCCTGGATAAGTTCGAAGGCGGAATTGAAGATGCTTTTGACAAAGTCAGCGCCCGCGTCTTCAAAGGAACGATCGAACCAGCACAAGTAGCACGTCGAGCTGAAAAGCAAATGAAGCGGGAAAAGCTCGTTGGCTCAGGCAAGCAATACGCTCCTACTTTATACACAGTGCTCGTGTCGTCAAAAGACGATAAGCGGCTCTTTGCCTTTTACCCGACTATGTCAAATGAGATCGAGACTTACCTGATGGGCCGGGGAGCTGATATCGGCCTGACTTTTGACGGAAGGCCACTGGTCCGGTTCATTGTCGATAAAAAGCTGAAAAGCGGCCGCTTCGATGTGATTGCAGAAAGCGTGGCGGCTGAGATCATCGAGCAGTTACGAATCGAAGAGGCCAAGTACCTGGGCCTGACCCCAGATATCGACGACTGGCCTGAACCGCTGGAGGTTTCGCCCGCCCAATCCTCACTGGCCGAGCAAAGTGCCCCAAAGGCGGAAAACAGCATAGACGAGAGCCAAAACAGCCTGCCAGACACGCCTTTGCCTGTTGCTGCCCCGGCCGGCCTGCCCCAGGCCATGCAGGATAGCCCAGCAGTCCGAGCCAGTGTGAATACCGCTAAACCAGACGGATCTCTCAGCAGCCCCTATACCCTTGAGCCCGACGAGCCGGCCCCCAACAGCGGCCTGCGCGACGCCCTGCGCGAAGCACATAGTGATCTTGTGGAGAAGGGCATAAGCATCTCTTCCCAAGACGATAGCTTGAAGAATGCCAAAAGCACCAAGAAAGAAAGAGCAAAGGGAGAAGCCCTCTTGATCGACCATACCAGCGGACAGATGTTTGCCTTGTATACGACCAGCATGACGATCGGCCGCGACGAGTCCAATGAGATAGTGATAAACGACGCCAATGCCTCCCGCAAGCATGCCGAGCTTCGGCAGAATGTCTTAGGGACATGGAAGATCATCGACCTGAACTCGACGAACGGCACCTTGGTCAACGGAAAAGCAGTGGACCAAATGGTTTTACGAGAAAACGACGAATTGACCATTGGCGTAACCATCTTAGAGATTAGGGGAACGCATATACCTGACACTCAAGTGCCTGAAAGCATCTCAAGGCGTAGGCTGGCTGGCTCAACTGGAGAACGATCTGAAAAGGATGGGTTACAAGCCGACACACCGCTGAAGTGCATCAATGACTGAGGTGTTCGGGTAAATGATCGAAATCATACTGCTAGCTGGTAGAATCCTACTCATTGCNCTGCTCTTTTTGTTCCTATACACGGTGATGCGGACCGGGGTGGGCCTAGTNAAAGGCCAGATTCGCGGCAGGCATTGGACTGTTCGGGTGAGCAAGGGCCCNAAAGAGATCAACGGGATAAAACTGGCAGTCACCGGGCCTTTGGTCGTTGGCCGGGCCCCAGGCGCTGATATTGTAGTNAGCGAGGANTTCGTATCTGGGCGCCATGCNAGGTTTACCCCCTTNGACGACCGTTTGATCCTTGAGGATCTCGGCTCAACGAACGGGACGCAGGTAAACGGCCGTCCGATCAACGAGCCTAAAGAGCTTGCCAATGGTGACAACGTCCAGATTGGCGATGTGGTCATCGAGGTACAGCAAGCATGATGTTTGGTTCAACAAGGCCTCTTAGCCGCTTAGAGATCGGTACAGCAACCTCGATTGGCAGAATGCGTTCGAACAACGAGGATGCCTACCTTGTCGCAAACCCCTTGTTTGCCGTTGCTGACGGAATGGGCGGGCACGAGGCCGGCGAGATCGCCTCGACCTTGGCAGTCGATACCTTAAGGGCGGCGAAAGCCGACCTGACAAAAGCAGACAACCTGCGGGCATTGGTCGTACAGGCGAACATCACAGTCTTGGATGCTCCGACGAAGGGGATCGGCCGTCTGGGCATGGGCACCACATTGACGGCTGCTGTCATTGACAACGACCGTTTGCTGATAGCCCAAGTAGGGGACTCTCGTGCCTACCTCTTGCATGACGACCAGCTGCGACGCTTGACCAAGGACCATTCGTATGTACAGGAGCTGCTGAACTCTGGGGAGATTACCGAAGCAGAAAGCCGCGACCATCCACGCCGTGGTGTGATAACTCGGGTCTTAGGCTTCGAGTCACATACCCAGCCTGACTTATACGAGCTACGGTTAGCCGAGGGCGACCGGGTCTTGCTGTGCTCTGACGGTCTGCATGGGATGCTAGAGGACAAGGCGATCCAAAAAGTCCTCCAAGACGAACGTACCGCCCAGCAATGCGCCGATGCTTTGGTCCGGGCAGCCAATAAAGCCGGCGGGGCAGACAACACAACTGTGATCGTCATCGATGTCATGACAATCGCACCGGTAAGGCATAACTGGCTGTCGCAGCTGTCTTTAGGCCTAAGGAACGGCTAATC
>WRNE01000077.1 GCA_009776725.1 Coriobacteriia bacterium | reverse complement strand
CACGACCACGCCGTTGGCAGCCAGGTACTCGGCAATGTCTTTGAAAACCGTGATGCCATAGGCTGTCTCGTCCATGTCCTGTGGGCCAGAGCCATGCACCAGAACCACCGCGGGCAGTTTGGCTTGCGGAGACTTAGGCACTGACAAGACTCCAGCCAGGGGAAAGCCAGTGCCCTCTCCAACCGTGACCGGGTAGTCGGTGTAGGCGCCTCTGTCGGCTGGGGACATGTCCCGTCCTTCGCTCTTATCCGTATAACTGAAGAAAAGGCCGGCAACCTTGTCGTCGTCGGAAAAGACTATACGAGTGACAACGCCTCTGGTGGCATGGTCGGAGGTCACCTCGCGGATATCGTACTCGTCGTGGGGGAGCGTGTCCTCGCTCACGATGGCCTCGAAGGCCCCTGCTTGCTGGATCACGGAGTCCCAGGCTGATTTGAGCCCTTTGACGCCCAGCTGGCGCTGCATATCCGAGCTGAAGGCCTCAGCCGCAATCGAGTAGTCGCCTTCGACGAGGGCTAGGACGAACTGCGCGGCCCGATGCTCTCGGTCAGACCAGTCGATCTGGCTGGTCCCTGGCTCGTTGCTTGTGGTCTGGCAACTGGTCAGCAAGGACAAGGCGACAATGAATGCAAGAAATCCTCTAATCGGCTTCATGGCGACTCCTCCCTCGATCGCTCGTACACTGAGTCAGGCATAGAAGTTCCGGTCTGCGTATCTTATCACTTAAGCGGCTTACAATGACAGCCTTTCGGCGGGCGGGTGGCCAAGCAACCAGCGATCTTTGAGGACACTAGCGCTTTGCAGAGGCTACTCTTCCAGTAAGTGGTAGATGAATTCCAGGTCAAGGTGCTCGCGAATAGCTGCGGCAAGTATGTTATATTGCTCGTTTTTATATGCGGAGAAGTCCAAGGCGTCGGCTGGGGCCTGGGCCCCTTTAGCCGTGGCGAGGGCCTGTATCAAAGCCAAACGGATCTCAGGCGGGTCAAAGAAGCCCTGCACGTTGCAGCCTGCCACATTGCCAGCGGCATAGCCGTCGTAGCTCCCGTCGGCGAATTGGATCAGCCCGGCCTCGCCAGTGGGGCGGGCGTTGTCTGGGGCCTCGCCAGTGGGGCGGGCGCTGTCTGAGGCGCTGTCTGGTGCGCTGTCTGGGGCGACGGTAGTCCGACTGGCGTTAATGACACTTGCTTGGAGAGCGATACCCTTAAGCGAGCCGAAGGCCGATTCGCCACCAACAATCCGGCCGCTAGCCCGGGTAGTGGGCCTAGCCTTTTGGAGCACGCTCTTGACCGGCAGCAAGCCGAGTCCGGGAACCGGCTGCTGCCCTCCGTCATTATCGGGATCCTCGATGCTCAAGCCCAGCAGCTGATAGCCGCCCGCCAAGCCTAAGACAGCGTAGCCTTGTTCGGCTAAATGCCTGATCGCATCAGCCAGCCCGTTTTGCCTCAGCCATCCCAGGTCGGACAGGATGTTCTCTGTTCCTGGCAGGACCAGCAGGTCAGGTTGGCCTAACTGGCTGGTATTCTCCACATAACGAAGGCCAATGCCCTCGGTTGCCTCCAGCACGGCGAAGTCCGAGAAGTTGCTGATGCGGGGGAACCTGATGACTGCGATGTCGATTGTGCCGTCGGTGGTGGTGACAGACAGCCTTTGGGAGAGGCTGTCCTCGTCCTCGATGTCGATAGGCAGGTAGGGGAGGGTGCCGACGACTGGCTTTTGGGCCTTGCCCTCAAGCATCGAAATACCCGGCCGAAGCAGCTCGAAGTCGCCGCGGAACTTATTGATGACCAAGCCCTTGACCCGGTCGCGCTCATGGTCTTCGAGGAGGACGAGGGTGCCGACCAGCTGGGCGAACACCCCGCCCGGGTCGATGTCGCCGACCAGCAAGACGTGGGCATCGGTCAGCTCGGCTAAGCCCATGTTGACGATGTCGTTCTCTTTGAGGTTGATCTCGGCGGGACTGCCGGCACCTTCGATTAGCACGATGTCGAACTGGCTTTGCAAGGTCGTAAAGGCCTTCATGATGTCTGGGATCAACGACTTGCGAAACTGAAAGTAGTCGACAGCGCGCATGTGGCCACGGTTCTCGCCGTTGACGATCACCTCAGACCCGCCATCGGTCACCGGTTTGAGCAGGATCGGGTTCATCAGCACGCTCGGCGCAATGCACGCGGCCTCGGCTTGAGTCATCTGAGCGCGTGCCATTTCCAGCCCGTCGGGCGTGATGTACGAGTTCAGCGCCATGTTTTGCGACTTAAAGGGGGCAACGGCGTACCCGTCTTGGTAAAAGACGCGGCAAAGCCCGGCTACGAGGATGCTTTTTCCGACATTGGACATTGTGCCTTGGATCATTAGTGGCCGTGCGGACAATTGGCGTCTGGGCATGATGGCTCCTTAAAGTCGAGTCATAGGTCTTTAGGTGCGAAAGCTTTAAGCCCTAAGTATATGCGCTAAGGCGCCATGCCAGTTGCAGAGCGCCCTGCCAGGCAGACACTGTGTGCATAAAGGCGAAAATAAAAAGCCCCAAAACTCATGGCGAATCCTGCGCTTCATGCGCTTGGCTTGCGCGCGCTGCACGCCCTGCTCCCCAAACTGTACCCCCTCTTACCCACCAAGGCTGGTACAATGAAAGATTGTTTGATATGCATTGGCTTGAAAGCATTTCTTTTCGTATCGATCCCGCCGCTTGGAGTGTTTTCATATGGGGATAAGACCAAGGCACAGCCTGACAGGGAGACTGCCCAAAGACAGCCCAGGCTTGCATCATGTGCTGGGGGCTTTTAAGGCCTGTAACCTTGAAGCACAAGCACGATGTTTTAGGAAGACGATGACAAGGCCTTATCCACATATAACTGCAAAGGAACCAAAGTGCTAGATTCCATTCAAATTCGTGGGGCCCGCGAACACAACCTGAAGAACATCTCGCTCGACATACCAAGGGACAAGCTTGTGGTCATCACCGGGCTTTCCGGCTCGGGCAAAAGCTCCTTGGCCTTCGACACCATATATGCCGAGGGCCAGCGCCGGTATGTCGAGTCGCTCTCGGCCTACGCCCGCCAGTTCCTGGGGCAGATGGACAAGCCCGACCTCGACTCGATAGACGGCTTGTCGCCGGCGGTCTCCATTGACCAGCGGACCACTTCCAAGAACCCCCGCTCGACCGTTGGGACGGTCACCGAGATCTATGACTATCTGCGCCTGCTGTATGCTAGGATCGGCGTCCCGCACTGCTACGAGTGCGGGAGGGTGATCTCCCGCCAGACCACCGACCAGGTAGTCGACCAAGTCATCGAGGACTACGAGGGGCGGCGCGCAATGGTCTTGTCCCCAGTCATCAGCGGGCGGAAAGGGGAGTACGGGAGGCTGTTCCAGGACCTGCAGCGGGAGGGCTTTGCCCGCGTACAGGTCGACGGAGAGGTCCGTGAGCTGGGAGAGCCGATCGTCTTGGACAAGAACATCAAGCACGACATCGACGTCATCGTGGACCGACTGTCTGTGCGCCCTGACGTGCGCAGCCGCCTGGCGGAGGCAATCGAGACAGCTACCACGCTCGCCGAGGGCAACGTGCGCATCCGGGTGCTCGACCCCGACGAGGAGGCCAGCTTCTCGCTGGCTCTGGCTTGTCCGGAGCACGGCCACTCGATGGACGACCTAGCCCCGCGGGACTTCAGCTTCAACGCCCCCTATGGGGCCTGCCCGGAGTGCGCAGGCTTGGGCTTCAAGCGCGAAGTGGACGAGGGCCTGATCATTCCAGACGCCTCGCTCAGCCTGGCTGAAGGGGCATATGTGGTGGTCAGCAAGACTTCGAACTACTACCCGCAGATCTTTGCGGCAGTGGCCAAGCACATCGGCGCTGATATCAGCCAGCCTTGGAAGAGCCTCAGCCAAGATGAGCGCGACGTCTTCCTGTACGGACTTGCCGACGAGCAGATCCGCCTCGACTACACGACCCGCGACGGGCGCGACACGCACTGGTACGTGAACTTCAGCGGGCTTTTGAAGATCACCTCCGACAAGTACAACGAGAGCTCGTCGGAGACTGTCCGCAGCAAGCTCGACGAGTACTTCTCCACAATGCCTTGCTCGACGTGCAACGGGGCGCGCCTGAAGCCTGAGATCCTAGCCGTCACCGTGGGCGGCCAGAACATCCACCAGGTCACGCGCTACTCGGCACGCGACTCCTTGGCCTTCTTCGATGAGCTGGTCTTGGGCGAGCGTGACCAGCTGATCGGCGGACGCATCATCAAGGAGGTGGTCGAGCGCCTGCGCTTCCTCGTCGACGTTGGGCTCGACTACTTGACGCTAGAGCGCGCTACCGCCTCGCTTTCAGGGGGAGAAGCCCAGCGCATCCGCCTAGCGACCCAGATCGGCGCTGGCTTGATGGGCGTGCTGTATATTCTAGACGAGCCTTCGATCGGCTTGCACCAACGCGACAACGGGCGCCTGATTGCCACGCTCAAGCGTCTTCGTGACCTGGGCAATACCGTGATCATCGTCGAGCACGACGAAGACACCATCCGCTCTGCCGACCACATCGTCGACATGGGCCCAGGAGCCGGCGAGCAGGGAGGCTACGTCGTTGCCGAAGGCTGCCTGGACGACGTGCTGGCTACGCCCGACTCGCTGACTGCGGCATACCTCAGCGGGCGACGGCAGATCTCTGTCCCCAAAGTCAGGCGTTCGCCTGGCAAGGGTGCGATCGTGATCCATGGCGCCCGTACCAATAACCTCAAGAACATCGACGTGACAATCGAGCTGGGCACGTTGACGCTGGTCACCGGCGTGTCAGGCTCTGGCAAGAGCTCGCTGGTCTCGGACACGCTGGCCCCGGCTCTGACCAACCGCATTCACCGCTCACGCCGGCCGGAAGGGGACTTCGATAGCATCGACGGGGTCGGCCTGATCGACAAGGTGATCGACATCGACCAGTCGCCCATCGGCCGCACCCCGCGCTCCAACCCTGCCACCTACGTCGGGCTATGGGACGACGTGCGGGCCCTTTTCGCCTCCCTCCCCGAGTCGAAGGTCCGCGGCTACGCTCCCGGCCGTTTCTCGTTCAACGTTGCCGGCGGACGTTGCGAGGCCTGCAAGGGCGACGGGCAGATCAAGATCGAGATGCACTTCCTGCCAGACATCTATGTGCCCTGCGAGGTCTGCAAAGGCTCCCGCTACAATCGCGAGACCCTCCAGGTCGGCTACCGGGGAAAGACCGTCGCCGACATATTGGACATGAGCGTCAGCGTTGCCTTGGAGTTCTTCTCTGGAATCCCAAAACTGCGGCGCAAGCTGCAGACCCTCTTCGACGTCGGCCTCGGCTACATTCGCCTCGGACAGCCTGCTACGACACTTTCAGGTGGAGAAGCCCAGCGCGTCAAGCTGGCTAGCGAGCTGCAGCGCACCCAGACCGGCTCTACCTTCTATATCCTAGACGAGCCCACCACCGGGCTGCACTTCGAGGACGTCAACCAGCTCCTACAAGTCTTGGACAGGCTGGTGGATAAGGGTAACACCGTCGTTGTCATCGAGCACAACCTCGATGTCATCAAGTCTGCTGACCGGGTCATCGACTTAGGCCCTGAGGGCGGTGACAAGGGCGGCGAGCTGATAGCCAGCGGGACACCGGAGGAAGTAGCAGCGACTGCAGGCTCGTACACCGGGGAGTTCCTAGCTGCCTTGTTCTCTCGCAGCGACCACGCATCGGACGACTAGCAGGCGGCGTGCAGGGTGCTTGAAAGCATGGGTTGGTGTTGAATGAAACGCTTAACCTTTTGGCGCACTGATAGGAAATTGTCGCCCACGTTAGGGTATTACTGCAAAGCAGTAATACCCGGTCTGACATTTCCTCACCTGAGGCAGTAGTTCGTGACATTATGACTCTGTCTGGGTAAGGCGTCACTGAAAGACCAGTGCGCATTGAGACCCCGATATGTCCATACGGTAGTAATCACCATGTGGCTCATAGACTCCGTTCGATAACTCGTAGTAAATCGAAAGGTCAGAGGGATCGACATAATACATATGAACATCTATAAGAACTTCTTCGATCTCCCCGCCAGTTATCGGGATCTTATAAAGCGTGTCGTTGCCCTGAATAAAGTAAACACTATCATCCACAATCTGTGTATCAAAGCATATTCCCTCAACCAGTTTGTCTGTAACGTTCAAACTCAAGTCATACCTATAAAGGCTTCGGCTGTCTGACAGGTCCTCATAAAACAAATACCCACCATAAAGGTAGACACTTGATGCTCTTCTGCTGATTACCGTTCGGTTCGAGCCGTCTTCGAGAGAGAGGGCTCTTATGGAGTATTCCTTGTCGATATAATAGATAAACTCACCATCGCAGGCTACTTCGTTGATATTAATACCATCAGCAAGGACCTCATATTTGCCCATTCGGATATCCCGACGGCAGAGTTTCTCGTTTTCGAGTGTATATAGCTGATCATCTATGACAAAGAAGAGCAAGATCTTGTTATAAACCGGATCACGGCTCTCATAGTCAAAGATGCTACTCGTTGTGTCCCGCTCTCGTTGAGCCAGCTCATCGAGGCCCAGGAAGCCTCCCGGAAGCCAGCTCTCGCTGGCAACTGT
>WRNE01000076.1 GCA_009776725.1 Coriobacteriia bacterium | reverse complement strand
ATGGATGTAGACATGGCAGTTGCCTTCGCCAGTCTCGATCACTGGCACTTTCGAGTTCTCGACTACCGACTTGATCAACGAGCCGGAGCCTCGGGGGATAAGGAGGTCGATCAGGCCATGCAGAGACATTAGCTCTGTCGTTGCACTGCGGTCGGTCGTCTCGACAGACTGCAGCCAGCAGTCTGGCAGCCCTGAGTCCTGCCCGGCTTGGGCGAGCACTTTCGTCAGCGCAGTATTGGAACGAAAAGCCATAGACCCGCCTCGTAAGATGACGGCATTCCCAGACTTCAAGCATAAGCCCGCGGCATCGACAGTCACATCCGGGCGTGCCTCGTAAATCATTGCGACGACTCCCATTGGCACACTGACCTGTCGCATCAGTATACCGTTGTAGAGAGTTGTCCCACTTATGACCCTTCCCAAAGGGTCGGCCAAAGCCACGATATCGCGCAAGCCCGCTGCTATTTTGGCTAGCCTCCCTGAGTCCAGGGCGAGCCTGTCCAATAAAGCTGCATCTGTTCCAGCATTTAAGGCCGCATCCATGTCTAGAGCGTTCTCTTGCAAGATATAGTCTTCTTCTTTGACTAAAGCATCCGCTAAGGCATTAAGTGCATTGTTTCGTTCAATGAGGCCTAATCGGGCCATCTTATGCGAAGCCTCACGAGCCTTCATTGCTTTATCTACCACCTCAGACATAGGTCATCCTCCCGGTACAAACTGCTTGATTCATTTTACGGAACATATTAACACTTGATCATCTGTTTTCACTGGCTGCGCTCGTTCATGAAATGCTCGTACGCCAAACGCTCGATCCTTAAAACCTCCTTGCCTGTTTTTGCATCTGTCTCCAAATCCAGCAAAGCCTGCTCCAGGTTCGCGTAGTCCAAATGACGTAAAAACAGAAACGGGCAAGACACCATCACATCGCCTTGGCTGGTGTGGCCGTTAAGCCTGATGATGTCGCCTAACGGGCTAGTCTCCTTGACCCAGAGCTGGCAATCCTCCAGAAGGATAATCCGCATGCCGTCGTCGAACAAGGCGATCGTCTGTTCTGGGTTCAGTTGGCTGTCGGTGACATAGGCACACTCCCGCGCGGGGATAAAGACACCGACTTCGCTGTTTACGACATAATCCGGGTCGATGATCTGCGAGTAGTCGATTTTTTGGCGGGCAGAGACCAACTGTTGGATGAATCTCTGCTCGTTTTGGGGCGACCTGACAGCCAAGCGGTCAATATTTGCCCCATTCCAATAGGTCGTTTGGACAAACCTGGCCCTCAAGCGGTTGGTAAAGACACTGATCGAGAAGATCAAGTTGTAAGGGATGGAAACATCGACCCAATGTCCCTGGTTCAGCCCCTTGACATGCAGGCTGTCGTCGCCAAAAGTATACTTGGCTTGTATAAAAAACATGATAAAAATAGCAAATTCGCATAATACACATATAATGTAGCAAACAAAGAACACCCACTTCTCCATAGCGTACGTGTATATAGAGCCCCAGGTCAGGACCAATAAGATAAAGGACAGAAACGGAAATGTCCATAAAGGTATTTCGGGCCGGTACTTCAATTTCTCCAAATCCCCATCATGCAAGCACTGCTATTTACCAAATACAATCCCTCGCCAACACAAACCACAAAACCACAGGCGTTGCCCGATGCCTGTCTGGGCAAGCCGTTTATGTGGTGAGGCCCTTTGCTCTTATCCCTAATAGAAAATAACTAGTTGGTCGCGGTGAATCGCAACTTGGGCAGCGCTGGGCAAGTCAACGTCGCTTCTGATGCTGTCTGAGCTTTTGCCTGCTACCTGGCTGAGCTCGCTTGCGCCAAAGCTGACCAAGCCTCTGCCGATGATCATGCCGTCAAGGCTGCGAATGTCCACTGCAGCCCCTGCTGCAAACTCTCCCTCGACCCGCTGTATCCCAACCGGAAGCAACGAGCCGCCCTTCTCACGCAAGGCCTTCTCGGCCCCGGCATCGATGTATATAGACCCCAGCACCTGCCCGGACAAGGCCAGCCAGAGCTTGCGCGCGCTGTGCGACTTTGTAATCTCTGTGGAGAAACGCGTGCCGAGGGACTCTCCCCGCGCAACATCGATCACCACATTGGGACGGCTGCCCTCGCAGATCACCATCTGGATGCCGGCAGCCATACAGATGCGGGCAGCCTCCAGCTTGGTGACCATCCCGCCGCTGCCCCGGCTGGTTCCGGCAGCGCCTGCCGCTTCCACGATCTCCCTGGTAAAAGAGCCGATCGACTCGATCAAGACTGCGTCTTCGTCCCGGCGTGGGTCTGCGCTGTACAATCCGTCGATATCAGAAAGCAGGATAACCAGGTCGGCTTTCACCAAAACCGCCACATGTGCAGCCAGGGTGTCATTATCCCCAAACCGGATCTCGTCTACCGCCACCGAGTCGTTCTCGTTGATCAAAGGGATGATGCCGCACTCCAACAAGCGTTCCAATGTGTCTCGGGCATGCAAGTAGGAGTTTCGGTTCTCTGTGTCAAAACGGGTCAGCAGGATCTGCCCCAGCTGAAGGCCCCACTCCGAGAAGGCCTCGGCGTAGACCTGGCTGAGGCGCAGCTGGCCTACCGCCGCCGCAGCCTGAAGGCTAGGCATGTCTGTGGGCCGATCGGCCCCAAAGCCTAAGGCCTCGAGCCCAGCAGCGATTGCCCCAGAGGTGACAATCAGCACCTCGGCTCCTAGCTCGTGGCGAATATCGTTGATCTGCTTTCCCAGTCTATATATAAAGCCGCGGTCGACTTGGCCGCTGTTGTCAGTCAGCGTCGATGAGCCGATCTTTACTACAATGCGGCGGTATTCCTGCCCAGTCATCTATCAATACTCCTCGTCTTCGTCTTCGTCGTCATCCAAAAGCTGGGTTTGCAACGAGAACGCGCGCCCTAGGATCCGGATCTCGTCACCATTTTGCGCCCCCGCCGCAACCAAGGCCTTCTCCACACCGAAACGCTCCAAGCGTCGCTGAAGATAGGCGATAGCCTCCTCGTTGTCCCATTCGGTCTGCACGACCATCCGCTCGACGGCCTTGCCTTCCACACGAAAAATCGGCCCCCCGAGGTGAGAAACGGTGAAGCTGCGGTCGCGCTCGCGCCGGCGGTGCTCCCAAACCTGTTCATACTGAGGCACCTTGGCAATCTCGTCCGCCGCAGCTATCCGAAGCGTCTTGACTATGTCGTTGGTCGCCCTCAGCAGGGAGTCCATCCCCTGGCCGGTAACCGCCGAGACTGCAAAGAGCCCGGGGGCTTGGTAGTCTGGGGAAAACTCGTTTCCCCCTGCCTTTGCCAAAGCGCGGTCCTTTAATATGTGGATAAGGGCATCGGTTATTTCTTGCAGCTCGCTTGCATCTACCAGGTCGACTTTGTTCAAAATGACTATTTCAGGACGGTTCGCGAGCTCAGACGAATAGTTCTCAAGCTCGGTGCGAATGACCATGTAGTCGTCGATAGGATTGCGCCCCTCCCAAGAACCGGTGGCATCTATGACATGGAGCAGCAATGCGCTGCGCTCGATATGGCGCAAGAACTCAGTTCCCAGACCGCGTCCTTCGGATGCGCCCTCGATCAGGCCAGGCACATCGGCAACGACAAAACTGTCGTAGTCGATGCTGACTACTCCCAGATTGGGGACGAGCGTGGTAAAGGGGTATTCGGCGATTTTTGGCCTAGCGGCACTCATTTTGGCGATCAGAGACGATTTTCCTACAGAAGGCATGCCGATCAAGGCGGCATCGGCCATGAGCTTCATGGTCATTTCTATCCAGCATTCCTCAGCTGGCTCGCCGAGCTCGGCGAAAGCAGGGTTTCGCCTGGTCGAGGAGACAAAATGGATGTTGCCCCTGCCGCCTTGGCCGCCTTTGGCAACGATGACCTGCTCGCCTTGGTGCGTCAGGTCGGCGATCAGCTCTCCGGCTTCTTTCGTCTCATCGTCATATGCGTATATCTGGGTGCCCACAGGTACCTTCAGGACAAGGTCTTCTCCCCTTGAGCCATGCATTCTTGAGCCCTTGCCATGCGTTCCCCGTTGGGCTTTGAAGTGGTGTTTGAACCGGTAGTCGATAAGCGAGGAGTACGAGGGGTCGGCCTGGATGACGATGTCTCCGCCATTGCCCCCGTCGCCTCCGTCAGGTCCGCCTTTGGGGACATAGGCCTCACGGCGAAAGGACGTGCAGCCTGCCCCGCCGTCGCCTGCTTTGACATTTATATGCACCTGGTCTATGAACAAGCCGTATCCTCACACTAGCCAGCATCGGTGAATTCCCGCCAATGCAATTTATACCCTATAAACAAGCCCCCTGCCAACAAAGGACAGAGGGCTGTAGCTTTTTGATTGCTTCATGATCGTAAGCACTACGATATATTTACGCCCCAGAACTAGACATACGGTCGCACGTGCACCTTGTGCTTGGCGCCTCGGGTGAACTCTAAAACCCCGTCTTTTAGCGCAAACAGCGTGTCGTCGCTTCCTCGCCCGACGTTCTCACCAGGGTGGATGTGGGTCCCACGCTGGCGGACAATGATGTTGCCGACAGTGACTTTCTCACCGGCGAATTTCTTTACGCCCAAACGCTTGGCTTTCGAGTCGCGGCCGTTACGCGATGACCCGAGTCCCTTTTTGTGTGCCATTACCTGCTCCTGTCTATAAAAACGTAGCGATTAAGCTTCGTCTTCGATGTCTTCGTCTTCGGTGTCGTCGTCGGCTTCGTCGGCGGCGGCGTCGTCGGTGTCGTCGTCGGCGTCGTCGGCGTCGGCGTCGTCGGCGTCTTCGTCTTCGTCTACTTCGTCGGCTTCGTCTATCTCGGAATCCAGCTCATTTTCCTCAGTTTCGGCTTCATCAAGCTCATCAAACTCGTCTAGCTCGATCTCAGGAGCATCCTCCGGTTCGACCTTTTCTTTTGAGACTACATCGATCTCCAAAATCGTGAGATCCTGTCTATGGCCGCGTAGACGTTTATAGCCTTTGCGTTTCTTGAACTTAAAGATGCGGACTTTGTCGCCCAGAGTGTGCTCGATTACTCTAGCGTTCACACTCGCATCAGCCAAAGCCGACTCGTCTGTGATGATATTAGTACCGTCGACAATAAACAAAATGTCCAACGGGACTTGATTCCCTGGCTTGCTGTTTATCTTTTCTACAGTAATCCGGTCTCCTTCCGAGACCCGATACTGTTTACCTCCAGTTTTTACAACTGCGTACATTGTCTGCAACCCTTCGAAACTCTTATGAGAAATATGCGCTGAAATGCGCAGATAGACACTCTACCAGGGACGGCTTGATTCGTCAAACCCTAATCATGCAACACATGCCCTTCTCCGCATAAAATAAGCTAAATTGGCTGATTTGACACATGGGTCATAAAAAACCCGCTGATTAGGGGCGGATAGTAACTGATAAGTTTTGCTGTTCATGAAACTATTGATTGACAAAACAAAGTCCAATCCGCACAATACAGTAAGCAGTTTAGGGCCCTTAGCTCAATGGTGGAGCAGGGGACTCATAATCCCTTGGTTGCAGGTTCGAATCCTGCAGGGCCCACCAAGTTCTGATAATACATCGATCATTCAAGCACAGGCAGCAAGAGAGTGTTATA
This sequence comes from Coriobacteriia bacterium, assembly GCA_009776725.1. GTDB lineage: Bacteria > Actinomycetota > Coriobacteriia > Coriobacteriales > UBA8131 > WQXZ01. The sequence continues at coordinate 997 of WRNE01000076.1, read as the reverse complement.
CTTGCTAGTCGCTGGTAAGCACTCCTCGGTAGCTCAATTGGCAGAGCAATCGGCTGTTAACCGATTTGTTGTAGGTTCGAGTCCTACCCGGGGAGCCATTCATTTCTACACAATCATTTCTAGTATGAATAGCCTGTTGTCCCAAGCGCTGCTAACGGTCAGCGTCGGATCCCAGTGTCACATCGATCGATATCGATTGGTCGTTTCGGATCACCATGATTGTCACCGTGTCTCCCACCTGGTGGGCACGGACCTCTAAGACTACCTCAGAAGAAGTCGCAATGGGAAGGTCGCCAAACCGGACGATGATATCGCCAGGCCTTATACCGGCTTGCGCCGCAGGCGAGTTCGAGATAACCGCATCGACATGTGCACCGGCTGTGACAGCAGTGCCAAACGAACTGGCATTCGTTGCATCGACAGTAGTCATTTGGCAGCCCAGGAATGCATGCTCGACCTGCTGTCCAGCCATCAGCTGTGAGGCAATGTAGTAGGCATAGTTGATGGGTATGGCAAACCCGATGCCGGCAGACGAGTTGGTTGACGATATGATCAGTGTGTTAATTCCTATCAGCTCTCCCCTACGGTTTACCAAGGCTCCTCCTGAGTTCCCGGGATTGATCGCTGCGTCTGTTTGGATCATGTTCGAATAGATGGTCGTCTCATGTACGCCTTCCATCGTTGTGGATCTGAACAAGGCTGAGACGATACCTACTGAAACGGTCTTCTCCAGACCAAAAGGACTGCCCAACGCCATAACCCATTCGCCCACCACAATGGTATCGGAATCACCAATATCGATAGGAATCAGTCCCTCTGCCTCGACCTTTAAGACTGCTAGGTCCGAACTGATATCGACTCCCACAATGACAGCTTTGAGCTGGGTGTAACGGTCAAAACGGACCATGAACTCCTCGCCGTCCTCGACTACATGGTAGTTGGTGAGAATGTATCCGTCCTCTGTCAGCACAACGCCTGAGCCTAGGCTGTACTGGAT
>WRNE01000075.1 GCA_009776725.1 Coriobacteriia bacterium | reverse complement strand
CGGTAAAGCCTAGCCCCCAAGGCTCAAAAGGTTGGCGGCGCATGGCCAGCTGCAAAGGCCGACTTGACTGGCTGCTGGATACCAGCAGCTCGACTGACTGGCCGTCGGCCAGCCAGAACCAATCAAGAACATCGCGTAAGGCATGGCCATTCACGCTTTTCACGACCATGCCTGCCTGCAAGCCGCCCCGCTCGGCAGGCGAGCCTTTCTCGACCGCCTCGATCACGGCTCCTCCATATGGGCTGGTTGTTCTGTCTATCGCATGGCTCCCTTTAGTCGCGTCAGGGCCTATAAACATTGTTCACGGCTAAAGTACCTCTCTAGCTCTTGCTCGAACTCGACCAGCTGGCTTTCCGGAGTCGAGGCTCCTGCGCTAAGGCCAATGCTGCTAGCTCCGTTAAACCAGGCCGGGTCAAGCTCTGCGGGCTTCTCCACATGAAAAGTCCTTTCACAGACCCTGGCACAAAGCTCTGCCAAGCGGGTGGTGTTTGACGAGTTTCTTCCACCGATGACTAACATCACGTCGACCTCGGCAGCTAGCTCCAAGGCCGCCTCTTGGCGTTGGCGGGAGGCGTTGCAAACAGTGTCGTGGACGAGCGGGTCGATCCCTAAGGCCTTGACGGCGTCGACGATAGCGTTGAAGGCCTCTGCGGTCTGGGTGGTTTGGGCGACTATGCCGATTTTGGTATTTGGGGAGAAGACCGGGAGCTCGCTGGCATCCAAGACAACGACCACCTGGTCGCCGGAGTAGGCGCTGATCCCTTCGACTTCCGGATGGCCTTGCTCGCCGACAACCACCACCAAATAGCCTGCCTGGTGCAAGTCCCTTGCTGCTATTTGGGCCTGCGAGACGTGCGGGCAAGTGGCGTCTAGGACTTTGAGGCCTTTTTGCCTGGCATCGTCGATGGTGCGCGGCCCTACGCCGTGCGAGCGAATCACGATCGTCCCGTGGTCGACTTGGTCGATATAATCCACTGCGACAGCCCCTGCCAGGCGCAGGCTTTCCACGACTTGGGGGTTGTGGATCAGAGGGCCAAGCGTAAAGACCGGCTCCGGCGAATCGGAAATGGCCTCATTGACCAGTCTAAGCGCCCGCTTCACCCCGTAACAGGCACCGGCGTATTTTGCCCGGCGGATCCTCATCGGCAGCCACTCCGCTTCGCGTACTTATTGCGCCAGGTTTCACGAAGCATCGTCGGCCGCCCTGCCTTCGGGAGTCTGGGGAAGTGGCTTTAAGGCATAGACGCGCTTCATCAGCTCATCGGTAAATGCAGCGTAACGCTCTGATTTCGGCATTGAGGCAAAAGGCTCGCTGGTAATGTAGAGAGCCTCCCCGAAACGCAGGCTGACCTTAGGGGCCCGAAAGAACCGCTTGCCTTCCGGGCATATCTTGTCCGTTCCCCACAGCCTGAAAGGAATCACAGGCACATCAGTCATCGAAGCAAGCATGGCAGCCCCTTCGTGGTTGACGATCTCTTGCCCGNTGAANCGGATTCTTGTCCCTTCCGGAAAAATACCCACCANCTCCCCTCGTCTAAGCATCTTGATCGACCGCTTGATAGCCGTCATATCNGCTGAGTCACGNTTAACGGGATAAGTGCCTACCCAAGCTGCCATCCGTGAGATNGCAGGGTGGATCTGAAAGAACTCTTCCTTGCCCATGAACCGGATCGGCCTTGGCCTGAGCACAGCCATGACAAAAAGAGGGTCTAGGTATGACCGGTGGTTGCCGACCAGNATTGCCCCTTGGCTNTTAGCCAGCGATTTGACAATATCNTGGTCGGCTGACTTGTAGCGAAAAAGCAAGCCAAAGGCAAATCGGATCAGGATAAAGAAGAAGGCATTAAACTTCTGAGGAAAACGGCCTTTTCCAGATGCTGGCGTATCAAAGAAGTAATCCAAGGGCTTCATCGGCTGATAGATCTTTCCTCGGCTATTTGGACAATCAGCGACAGTGCCTGATCGATACTCAAGTCGGTAGTATCGACTTCAATGCTGTCGGCGGCTGCTATCAGCGGAGCTGTTTGGCGGGTCGCATCATACTCGTCACGCCTGATGATGTCAGCCAAAATAGCCTCGTACTCGCTTTCATCATAGCTTTTACCGGCAGAGGCAGCATTCTGGATCGTCCGGCGCTGGGCACGTTCTTCGGGACTGGCTGTGAGAAAGATCTTCAAGTCTGCGTCTGGGAAGACCACCGTGCCGATATCACGGCCTTCCATCACGATATCGGTGCTGCTGCCAATGCGCCTTTGCTGCTCGGTCAGCGCTTGTCGCACTGAAGCTTCAGCTGAGACTGGCGAGACGGCATGGTCGACTTGGGGGGTACGGATCTGCACGGTGACGTCTTGCTGGTTGATAAAGACCTTTGAAGGCAGTGCTTCTTTATCGACAAAGCCAAAGCCGATTTCTTCGTTTTCGGCAATTGCAAAAAGCTGTGCCTTGCTGTTTTCCGACAAAGGCTCGCTAAGGTCGATGTCTTCCTCTAAGGCCCGATAGGCCACTGCCCGGTACATGGCACCGGTGTCGAGGTATGAGAAGCCCATCCTTTTGGCAAGCAGCTTGGCAATAGTCGACTTTCCTGACCCCGCTGGCCCGTCAATAGCGATGATCATCGGTTTTCTCCCCTTAATTAAAGAGCTCTTGGAAGGCTTGGATGGTTGCGCTTACTCCGGCAGCGTCGCCGACGCCGACCCTCAGACCATGGGGGTGGCCGAAGGAACGGATTATCACGCCTCGTACCATAAGGTCGTTATAAGTGGCTGCAGCATCTGGCACTTCGACCCAGATAAAATTGCCCTGGCTTTCGCAATAAGAAAGGCCCAGCGCTGAAAAGCATTCGTAGAGCCGCTTGCGCCCTTCGGAGTTGTAGGCACGACGGCGGAGGATCTCGTCCGCATCGCCAAGCGAGGCTTGGGCACCGGCCTGGGCTATTGAATTGACATTGAAGGGGGTGCGCACCTTGTTCACGTTCTCCACAATGGGGACAGGGGCAAAACCGTAGCCGATGCGAATCCCGGCCAGAGAGAACATCTTGGAGAAGGTCCTCAATACGACATAGGGAGTGCTGCCGTCAAAGAAGTCCAGCGGATGGGCAGCGTCTTGGTCTTCTACAAACTCTTCGTATGCCGCGTCGACGACAACCAGGAGCTGGTCAGGAAGGCTGCTTAAAAAGGCAGCTAGCTCGGCTTGCTTGACAACGCCGCCAGTGGGGTTGTTCGGTGTGCANACGTAGACGATCTTCGTGTTTTCGTTGATNGCAGCCCGCATTGCCTCAAGGTCGTAGCTGCCGTCTTGGCGAACAGGGAGCTCAATGATGTCTGCNCCGGCNATCTGGGCGGAAGACTGGTAGACCACAAAGCTTGGCGAGCAATAAACGACATTGTCACCNGGCTCCAGACAAGTTTGGGCGATAAGGTCGAGCAGCTCGTTTGAGCCGTTTCCCACAATTATCAGCTCGGGGGGAATANCATAGTGGTCGCTTATGGTCTGCTTTAGCTGAAAAGCCGAGCCATCTGGGTATTCATTGAGATTGACCAAGCTCATGGTCATGGCTTCNATTGCAGACGGGAAAGGCGGCAAAGGGTTTTCGTTCGAGGAAAGCTTGAAAATCGTATCGACTTGGGCGATGNCCCGAACCTGCTCTTCGCGCAAACCGGGCTGATAGGCTTGAACTGGATCTAGGCTCTGGCGAAAAAACTTGTCCCATTGCATAATGTCCTCCTTAAGGTAGTGATACCAAACACATCTTTATTCTAAACTTTATCCTCGGTCAGTATTATTCAGGCTAAACAGCCACTCCGGCTTTATCCCGAACCTTTCTAGAAAAACAGTACCCTCGTTGCTTACATAGAAGCAGGCTGAATCGACGTTTTGCACTTCTAAAGGCCAATAAAGACCTTGTTCCATACGCAGCCAATGCGAGAACAAGACCCTGATTACCCCACCATGGGTAATAACAGCGATTCGGCCTTTCTTGTTTTGGATGTCGTCAGCTGCTCTAGTCACCCGCGTGACGAACTGGGTCAAAGTCTCAGCACCAGGCGCAGCTGGTTCGTCGGGNGCAACATCCCATTTATAGCTTAGTCCCCTTTGCTGGGCCTCTTCGTCAGACAAGCCCTCTAAAGCGCCAAAGGACAATTCTTTAAGCCGATNGTCCCTTTCCACGTCAATGCTTAAAAAGCGGCCTACTGCCTCAGAAACCCGNATACATCGGCCAATGGGAGAAGTAACAACCTGGTCGGGCTGCCAAGCGATCATTGCTGCGACAGCCTGGCTGCANTGGGCCTCGCCTTTGNCGCTAAGCNCTGAGTCGCTTTGTCCTTGGTATAGATTGTTCACATTACCAAGTGTCTCGGGGTGGCGCATTACCAGGATCCTGGCTTGTATCGTATTGTCAAGTAAGTCCGATGGGTCTTTAGCCATTGCTACACCTGTCCCTTTTCTAGTTTATAAACCGCTGCTGCCAAAGCCGCTCTCGCCTCGTTTTGTGCTATCAAGCTCATCGACTTCATTTAAAAGCACCTGCGGAACGGCCAGCACAAGCAATTGGGCTATCCGGTCGCCTCGCTTGATCTGGATAGGCGAACTGTCGTCCAAATTTACCGCAATCACGTTCAATTCTCCACGGTACTGGCTATCGATAAGCCCTGGCGAGTTAACAATGGAAAGGCCTGCCCGAAGCGCAAGCCCGCTCCGGGGCAGTATCAGACCGGCATAGCCCTTGGGAATCGCCACTGCCAGTCCAGTCGGGACCAACGACCGCTCGCCTGGCCCTATTAGGCAGTCGCTAGCAGCATAAAGGTCAAAGCCGGCATCATCAGGGTAAGCTTGTTTCGGTAGAGGCAAGCCAGGGTCTAGCCTTTTTACACTTACCTCGATTTTCCCTAAGCCGGGGTCTTTAGGGCTGTCGCTAAAACCTAGCACATCCACGCTTAAGTCAAGCTCTCTAGGGCTTTGCGAAACTCGTCNGCATTGCGAAAATCATGATAGACAGAGGCAAAGCGGATATAAGAAACGTCATCGATGTCTTTTAGCCTCGACAAGACCATTTCACCCAGTACTTTTGATCGCACCTCGTTTTTTAAAGTGTTGCGTATCTCTAGCTCGATATCGTCAATTAGGGCTTCGAGCTTATTGGGTGGGATATCACGCTTCTTCGTCGCTACCATTAAACTGCGNAATAGCTTGCTGCGGTCAAAAGGCTCAGAGGACCGATTATTCTTCAGAACAATCAGGGTCGACTCGTTATGCCTCTCATANGTAGTGAACCGTGCCCCGCATTTTAGGCATTCGCGCCGGCGGCGAATGGAAAGACCGTCTTCAGAGGGTCTTGAATCAATCACTTTTGATTCTGGGTTACTGCATGCTGTACAACGCACCGCCACTCCAATCCTAGTTATTAGAACGAGGCTAACATACCACATTTTGTGTTTCAGCAAAAAGACCATGTTCTTAATACAGTGTAAAAAAAGCTTTATCTGGCTCATCAGGCTATAACCTCGCACCAATAGAAGGCGGTTTTTGAAATACCAGATACAAGCCTGTCTTTACAAAGGCGGGCCGGTCAGGGTCATAAAGCTAAATAAAACAATCGCAGCTAAAACGAAAAGTGCTTGGCCTCGCGTCAGGTAGTCGCAGTCAACTGGGGAACGGGCTTTGCCATGAAAGGATAAGTACTTGTCCATCTTCACACCACCTTGTCTATGAATGCTAGCAGAATAATGAATTATGCTTGAATAATCGAACGAATGTTTGCACTTTAACACGAACAGACGTTCGCTGCAAGCTATAAAAAAGTATAAATGCCTATATGTCCGACATGAAGGACAACACCCAGAGCTGTACGCATTCGTACTCCATGTGCAGAGACGGGATGAGAAGAATTCTCACGATCACTAGAAAGCTATAAATAATAATTTGCGAACATATGTTTGCATTATCAAGTAATGTGTTTTATAATGCCTATTAATTGAAAGGAGTCTTTGATGGATGCAAAGCAAGAATTGACCAAGCGTCAGAGAGAGATACTTGATTTTGTCAAAACTTTCTTAGAGACTAACTCATATCCTCCTAGTGTCCGTGATATCGGTGAGGCCGTCGGCTTATCGTCCACCTCGTCAGTACACGCCCAGTTGAACAATCTGGAGGAGAAAGGCTATCTCAGACGTGAAGGGTCGTCGGCTNGGGCCTTATCTGTACTCATCGATGATGACGAAACAATTGATTTTAACCATTCTACTGANGTGATTAGCAGCATCGTCAGCCTTCCCTTAGTAGGNATGGTTGCAGCGGGAAAACCAATTACAGCTGAAGANAACATCGAAGAGATCCTGCCGCTGCCTCGTCAGGTCGTCGGAGACACTGCATCGTTTNTGTTGACTGTACGGGGCGACTCGATGATAGAGGCAGGAATTCATGACGGGGACTATGTGGTAGTGCGGGAACAGCAGGATGCCAACAACGGTGAAATCGTAGTAGCCTTGATTGACTCGGAAGCAACAGTAAAGACCTTCTACAAAGAAAAGGACCGTATCCGCCTACAGCCTGCCAATGCTGCGATGGATCCGATTTACGCCTACAACGATGTAACTATTATAGGCAAAGTAATAGCCTTAATGAGAATAATATAGCTACTTGCTATTCGAATTGGTAAGCATCAAAATGGGACAAGCAAACGAAACGAGCTCAAGGGGGGTTATCGTGAAGCTTGTCAAGGAGTTCAAAGAGTTCATTGGCCGGGGCAATGTCATCGAACTGGCAGCAGCTGTTGTAATGGGTGCAGCGTTTAATGCCATTGTGACCTCGGTCGTAAACGACCTAATCATGCCCTTACTGTCCGTCTTTACCGGTGGGATCGATTTTTCAGCATTGTACATATCGATCAGCCCTGATCCCGATGCGGCACGTTTGGCTTACGGGAACCTGATTGCTGCTGTAATCCATTTTCTGATAGTAGCGCTTGTCTTGTTCATAGCGATCAAAGCCTATAACAAGCTAACCAATAAGAAGACAGAAGAAAAGACGCCTGACCGTAAATGTCCTTTCTGCTTTATGGCAATACATGAGAAGGCATCACGTTGTCCACACTGTACTTCGGAACTTGATTCTTTAGAAGAATAGAGGCGTACTAGCAAAACTATAGTGTTGGCA
>WRNE01000074.1 GCA_009776725.1 Coriobacteriia bacterium | reverse complement strand
CCCGGAGTAATAGAGACGATCCTGTCGCAAACAGTGTTACAGGTTGACGGAGTTGCCAAGGTAGGATCCCCTAAGCCGACAGATGGGATTTTCAGTGGGACAAAGAAGCGTAATTCTCCACAAGGGGTCTTATTGACCGCCGAGGACGGCCAGATAACCGTCGCAGTGCATATCTGCGTGCATTTCGGTTTTCGCTTGCAGGAGGTTGCCGAGCAGGTACGATATGCGGTCGCTGACACGTTGGAAGGACAGATCGGGATAAGCGCCCACACTGTTGACGTCTATATTGACAGCATTGCCTTCCCAGAATAATCCCGCTTTGGTAAAAGATGCCTTTTAGAGTTGCTAAGCTGGTTGTTAAAGCATGATAATAAGCCGTATATGGTAATGGTCGATATGGTCTTTTCGCCCATTAGGCGATNGATGTTTGAGAAGGTTNAATGGTAGCATCTGCTTTATACAGGCAGCGGTCTGACTCCNGACGGATGGCGTTCCAGCTTTTATTCTCCGCCGAGATGAATGATCTACCAGCAGAAACGCTCTTTGACGAAGGCTANTATTGTGAAGAGATAGGCCTGCCTTGCGACTTTTCGAGAATGCTTTTTGTCGGGGCCATCGAACACTTGGAACTACTNGACCAACTGATTGCTGAGACTTCGATTGACTGGCAGTTGTCGCGAATGCCTCTGGCAGACAAAGCGATTCTCCGTCTTGCTATATTTGAAATGATGTATGTAGAAGATGTCCCGATCAGTGTGTCTATCGACGAGGCTGTCGAACTGGCGAAGGTATATGGTGCAGAAGAGAAGTCACCCGCTTTCGTGAACGGGGTCTTAGGGCGGATAGCCAAACGCCTGTCNGANGACCCAACAGGNNTGCNGGGGACAAACGAAGGGCCAGGCGGGGAGGCCGCCCAGGCGCAAAATAGCCCGCCGGCCGCCCAGGCGCCAAACAGCCCGCCAACCAGCAGCCAGCCGCCAGGCAAGGAGCCCCAATTCAAACAAGCCCCAAAGGCATATAAATCGGAAGGACCGGTCAATGAGCGACAATAGCTCGAGCTATGGCAGGATACGCGAACGCTTNGAAGAGATCGTTGTTCAGATTCGNTCAAAGGACGTCCCTTTGGAAAAGAGCCTTGACCTATACGAAGAGGCCCTNCGGCTTGGTGGGATAGCAGCAGAAATGATCGACAAGACCGACTTCACGGAAGACGAGATCGCTGCTGTCGATGCACTGTATGAAGACGGGCCGGCTGGAAGCGGCGATGGGCTGCCAGACGATAACGAGGCAGTCTCGTCCAGTCTCTTGCAAGATGCAGGTAGCGACAACGAGCCAAACGGGCAGACCGCCCAAGAAAATCCTGAAACAACAGCGCTCGAAGAGGCAGACAAGGACGTTGCAGAGTCGGCTGCTGCCGATTATGAAGAGGAAGCATAAGCACAGAGGCATGTATTTATCCCGATTAGAACAAATCCAGTCACCGGAGGACCTACGAGGGCTCTCCGACGACGAGCTGGCAGTCATAGCTGCGGAGATCCGGCTGCGTTTGATTCAGGTGACAGCCCAAAACGGCGGGCATTTGGCCTCCAGCCTGGGGGCGACCGATATCATCGTGGCCATGCATGCGGTCTACAACGCGCCTGTCGACAAGTTGGTTTTTGATACCGGGCATCAGGCTTATGCGCATAAACTGCTGACCGGGCGGCAAGCAGGCTTCAGCACGCTGCGCCAGCATGAGGGGCTTTCTGGCTTTATCCGCAAAGACGAGAGCGACTACGATGTCTATGACACCGGGCATGCCTCCGACGCCCTGTCGATTGCTATGGGCTTGGTTCTAAGCCGTGACCTGAGTGACCGCCACGAACGGGTTGTGGCTTTGGTCGGAGACGCTGCGATGTCAGGCGGGATGGCTTTCGAGGCTTTGAACCAGATCGGCCATGAGGCCCGCGACCTGACGATTATCCTAAATGACAACGAGATGAGCATCGCCCACAACGTCGGGGCCTTTTCGCTGTATCTGGCAAAAATGCGCTCGTCGCGTCCCTATATCCGCACCCGTGACACCATCGAGGGCAGCCTGTCGCGTCTGGGAAACCCCGGACGCTACCTGGTAGACGTGGGCGAGAGAATGCGCGACTCCATGAAGCTTTTCTTGGTCGGCGGGTCTTTCTTCGAGGACCTGGGCTTTACCTACCTAGGCCCTGTGGACGGGCACTCCATCGAGCACCTGCGTCAGGTGATGCTGAGCTCGCAGCAGTTGGCCGGGCCGGTCTTGATCCATGCCTACACGACCAAGGGAAAGGGCTACCTGCCGGCGGAAGCCGACCCAGAGCTCTTCCATGGGGCATCGCGCTTTACGGTCTCGACGGGTGTTTTTCTCCCCAAAAACGAAGGAAAGAGCTACACCGAGTACTTTTCGGACGCCTTGGTCGCCGAAGGCGGGGCCGACCCCTCCATCGTTGCCATCACCGCGGCGATGCCCAAAGGAACGGGGCTTGACGCCTTCAAGCAAAGCTTCCCGGAGCGGTTTTTCGATGCGGGCATCGCTGAAGAGCACGCGGTCACCAGCGCTGCGGGCATGGCCTTGGGAGGCAATCTGCCAGTCGTCGCTATCTACTCGTCCTTCCTCCAGCGCGCCTACGACCAGCTGATGACCAACGTCTGCTTGATGGGCCAGCATGTTGTTTTCTGCCTCGACCGCGCCGGCTTGGTCGGCGAGGACGGGACGACGCACCATGGCGTCTTCGACCTGGCGTACCTCCGCACGATGCCGAACATGAAGGTCATCGCCCCTGCCTCCGCCCAGCAGCTCGTCGACGCCTTGCATACCGCGCTGGCGCTCGACGGCCCGGTCGCTTTGCGCTTCCCCCGCGGCGAGGCTTATCATCTAGATGGGGAGAAGACCACGCCGCTTGCTCCCAGAATGCTCGATGTCGGCCGCGCCGAACTGCTCCGAAGCGGATCGGACGTCGCTTTCCTGGCCCTTGGCAGCATGGTCAAACAGGGGCTTGAGGCTGCTAGCCTGTTGGAGGCAGAGGGGATCTCGACAGCAGTCTACAACATGATATGGGCAAAGCCGATCGACACTGGGCTGCTAGCTAGCCTGACTGGCTACCGCTTGGTGGTGACCCTTGAGGAGGGGACCTTGATGGGGGGCTTTGGCTCGGCGGTCCTGGAGGCCTTTGCCGACCAAGCAGCCGACCTTGCCGACAGTCCCCGCATGCCAAGAGTCGTCCGTATCGGCATCCCCGATGACTTCGTGGCCCATGGGACCCCGCAAGAGCTGATGGAGGATCTCCAACTTGACGCCAGCTCAATAGCTCAAAAGGTCAGGGCCTTATATGGAGAAGACCAGGCTTGACGCAGAAGACCAGGCTTGACGCCCTGCTGGTCAGCCGGGGTGATTTCGCTGACACCGATAGTGCTGCCAAGGCTATTTTGGCAGGCATGGTCACCAGCCCAAAAAGGGGAAGCCTCAAGCCGGGCATGCTTGTCTCCCCAAGTGATGAGTTCAAAGTCAAAGAGCGAAGGCAGTTCGTCTCGCGCGGCGGCATAAAGCTGGCACATGCTCTTCAAACCTTTGCTATATCAGTAGAAGGCTTGCGTTGTATAGACATTGGGGCAGGCAGCGGGGGCTTCACCGACTGCTTGCTGCAAAATGGGGCTAAGGCCGTGACCGCTGTCGACGTCGGCTATGGCCAATTCGACTGGAAGCTGCGCCAAGATGTTAGGGTCGAGCTGTTCGAGCGGACCAATTTCTTAAGCCTGGTGCCCTCCAAGCTCTCAAAGGTTTTTGACCTTGCCGTCGTCGACTTGAGCTTTACTAAGACGTCGAACCTGCTCAGACAGATCAGCAGCTTTCTCAAGCCCGACGGCCAGATGCTGGTCTTGGTCAAGCCACAGTTCGAGTTGAAGAGCGAGCTGGCAAGCCCTCCTGGCTTTGTCAGGGGCGTGGTCCATGACAAGTCTTTGCACAGGGTGGTCTTGGAGGGGTTTATAGATCAAGCGGCGTCTGTCGGCCTGGTCACAAAGGGGCTTGTGCTCTCGCCTATCAAGGGAGCCGACGGGAACACCGAGTTTTTATTTTGGGCAACACTTAAGGGTTTACCTGCTAACATTGACATACCAAGTCTTGTCGAACAAATATCGCATACTGTTTAGGTATGTATGATGACTTACGATGGTTTAAGCTACCAGAATAGTTTTAATCAGCGCTAAGTTGGAAGGATGAAGTATGCGTGTCCTACTGGTTTCAAACGCCACCAAAGTGCATGCCCGTGAAGCTATGCAGTCAGCTGTCGAATGGCTGGCTTTAGAGGGTATCGATTCCGATTGCATATTCAGCGAGCGATTGGTGATATCAGACCCCATGCTCGCCCAATGGTCTGGCCTCGTCTCCCAATACGACCTCGTGGTCAGTTTCGGCGGGGACGGCACGATCCTTCGGGTTACCAGGATGATCGGTGACAGCGGCATACCCTTGCTGGCCTTCAATTTTGGAGGAAGGGGCTTTTTGGCCAGTGCCCAGCCCGAAAACCTGATAGATGCGCTTAAGTCCGCTGTGTCCAGTGCGGCAAGTTATGAGGAACGGGCGCTGATCGAGGTCGAGATTGATTATTCCGACCAAAGCATCGAGGTCTATAAGGCCTTAAACGAGGTCGTGGTCTCACGCCTGGACGCAGGCAGGATCGTCAGCCTCGAAATCAGCATCAACAGCCAATACATCGACTCGGTGCGCAGTGACGGCCTTTTGGTGGCAACCGCAACGGGCTCCACGGCTTATGCCCTGTCTGTCGGCGGGCCTTTGGTCCGGCCCAGCTATGACGGAATGATAGTGGTGCCGATCTCAGCGCATACCTTGAAATCCTGGTCGATCGTGACTGGCTCGGCCGATGTCATAAACATCCAACCAAGCACCGAGAACACCCAACAACTGGTTGTTTTCTTAGATGGAGAAATACGTGGCCCTAAGCCCCTCGACGCTGGCCTGGAACCGGTAGGCGAGGAGCCTGCAAGCCAAACAGGCAGCGAGTCAGCCGGTGTTTTAAGCATAACGCCTACAAGCGAGGAGCCTGGGCAAGGCGTCCTTGTGTCTGAGGGTCTAGCTGTGATCACATCGGTCACGGTGCGCTCTAGCGCCTCGCGCCTCAAGCTGGTCCATTATGGACACGATTTCTACGAGCAGATCGTGTCGGCTTTTTTCGGTGGGCCTGATGGGCAATAGGCAAAACAGCATTTCGTCTTTGGGGCCCTACGATGCTCGATGAGCTGCTGGTAAACAACTATGCCTTGATCGAGCAGGCAAGCATCGAGTTCTCGCCCTCCTACACTGTCCTGACTGGTGAGACCGGAGCTGGAAAGACCGCGCTGGTGGGAGCGATCAAGCTGCTCATCGGCGAGCGCGCGGATGTTGGCTCCATCACTGACGGTACCGACGAGCTGCGTGTTTCGGCGCGCCTTCTTGACCAGGCCGGCGAAGAGACCATCGTCAGCCGCCGGCTCAACCGCTCTGGCCGCTCGCGAGCCAATATCAACAACGAAATGGCTACCGTCGGCACCCTGTCTGAGCTTATCGGGTCCCGCTTCGACCTGCTTGGGCAGCATGAGCACCAAAGCCTCTTGTCTACATCAAGGCAACTAAGCTACCTAGACCAGTTTGGCGGACACAAGCTGTCAACAGCATTAAGCACATACCAGGATGCCTGGAAGAAGCGTATGGCAGCCGCAGACGAATTGGCAGCCATCGAGGCCTTGGTCTTCGAGGGCTCGCGCAGCCTGGAGGAGGCACGCTCGACCATCGAGGCCATCGAGGCCGTCGACCCGCAAGCGGGGGAGTACGAGCAGCTCCTGGCAGACTTGCCAATACTGCGGCGGGGCGAGGACCTCGCTATCAGCTCCCATACAGCTTGGGACCTGCTACGCGCAGAGGGCCAGTCCCTAGACCTTGTCTCGCAAGCCCTTCGCATATTGACAGCAGTCAAGGGGGTCGACCGTCGGCTAGACGATCTGACCGATCGCCTGGAGTCCTCCCAGATCGACCTGGAAGACATCGCCTCGGAGCTTGTCGCCTACCGGGACAATGTCAGTTTCGATGCGTCGGCGCTAGAAGAGACCCTTGACCGCCTAGGCAGGCTCGAGGCCTTGATGCGTAGGCTGAACACAGGCATGGACGATGTCTTTGACCTCTACGACCAGGCGAAAAAGCAAATCGACTTGGTCGACAACCTGCCAGAACGTCTAAAGACAGCAAGCCTAGCCCTAGACCAGTCCGAGCAAGAGCTGCAAAGCGCAGCCGCTCAGCTTAGCCAGCTTCGATTGGCGTGTGCAGACGATTTGGCCAAACGCCTGACCAAGCGGCTCACCGAACTGGCCTTTACCGATGCCTCGATCGAAGCCAGATGCGACGACCTTGACCGAAGCGCCTGGACGATTAACAGCACCCAACGCTTCGAGCTGCTGTTTCGGCCCCAAGCGCGTTCTTCTCCCCGTCCCTTGGCGCGCATCGCCAGTGGAGGCGAGCTTTCGCGCGTAATGCTTGCCCTGAAGTCCGAACTGATCGCCAACGAGGGCCTGACTCTGGTCTTTGACGAGGTGGATGCCGGGATCGGCGGCCAGGCTGCCTCCGCCGTCGCCCTTTACCTACGTCGTTTAGCCGACGTCCATCAAATCATCGTGGTCACCCATCTGGCACAGATTGCAGCATTGGCAGACCGCCAATACGTCGTCCAGAAAACCTCAGAAGGAAGCCAGCAGTCCACATCGATCTTTGAAGTATCTGGAGAAGACCGGGTCGTCGAGATTGCCCGGATGCTCTCAGGGTCTTCCGATGACGTGGCCCTAGCCCATGCCCGAGAGCTGCTCGGAAGCCGCATAGAGACCTAGGCTAAGCCAAGGGCGCTATGAACAAAAAACCTTCTTCTCATTGCCCTAGCGTCAAGCAAGGTTGGGCTCCCAATACTCCAAAGATACTAGTAATAAAGCATTTATTAAGGCTAAGTGCTCCAGAATTACGATAGGGTACAATTTTTTCACCGCTCAAAAATGGGCTAAAATGCAAAAGCCCAGGTCAAAAAATTGCTTACTCTGAGTAACATAATTTTTCAGCCGAATTTACCCTGGCAAAATTGTTGTAAATTCGCAACCTTGTTGCACCACTAACCGCACATATCCGGACTAATCGCACAATGGTGCGTTAAGTATGGACAGGTGGTTGAACAAGAGATTAAACAAGACCCCCGACAGGCCGCCACTGGGGCCTTCCAGTGACGATGATGTTGTGAGAAGATGGCCTTGTGCCTCTTTGCCTAACTTATACGTCCCCGATCTGTAGGAAGCCGGGAAAG
>WRNE01000073.1 GCA_009776725.1 Coriobacteriia bacterium | reverse complement strand
TCGTTGGAGCAGCAGCTGCAACAATCGGTGGGCGGCGAGCATGTCTTCGACGTCTTCATCGCCTTCCTCGCCCAGACCGCCATGAGCACGACCATGTTCCGGGACATGTACTGGCCGATGGTGCAGGCGGTCATCGACCTGGTGCTGCGCTACGACGGCACCATCGTGCTGTTCATGGAGGGCGACAACACCAGGCTCTGGGACTTTTTCAAGGACATCCCCCGCGGCCACGCCGCTCTTTGGCTGGAGCAGGACGATATGTTCGCTGCCAAGCAGGTGCTCGGAGGTAATCTGACCTTGGTCGGCGGTTATCCCGTTGATCTGCTGGCCAACGGCAGCGTGCAGCAATGCCTGGACTATGCCCAGCGCTGCGTGGACGAGCTCGCCGATGACTGCGGCTGGATATTCACCTTCGACAAAGGCTTGAGCTTCAAACGCGACGCCAAGCCCGAAAACCTCGCTGCCGTTATGCAGTTCATGCACGAGGCCAGCATCTAAAAGGAGGAGCCATGGAAGACACAAACGACACCATCTTCACTTATCCGGAGGGGTTCCAGGAGGTCGCCGAGGCGCTGACCTTCCTGCCCGAGGAGGTCAGGGAGGCGACGCTGCTCGCCTATCTGGACATGGTAACCGGCTCTTTAGTCTAGCGCCGGTCTGTTTTTTAGGAGGATAAGACATGGACTTTGCGAAGCTTACGGCCGCTATGGCTGATTTGGTGGAGGAAGACATCATGACAGCGGTGCGCGAGGTGGCGGCTAGCGAGTCAGGCGCCAGCGCAACCGCATGCTTGGAGGCTCTGCAGCAGGGCATGGACGCTGTCGGTGCCCGCTTTGAGGAAGGCGAATACTTCGTCGGCGACCTGATCTATGCCGGCGAGGTGTTGCAGAACGCGATGGACATATTGAAGCCGCTGCTGGCTGCAGAAAGCGGCGAGCAGCTGGGCCGGTTGATTATCTGCACGGTGCAACACGACCTGCATGACATAGGTAAGAACATCGTCAAGACCATGCTGGAGGCGGGCGGCTTCGAGGTCGTCGACCTGGGCATCGACGTACCGCCGGAGAAGATCGTCCAGACTGCTTTGGACGAGGGTATTCGCATCATTGCCTTGTCCGGCGTCCTGACCACCGCCGTCGACTCGATGCGTGGCGTGGTCGAGGCCTTTTTGGCTGCTGGCTTGCGAGAAGAGGTGCGCATCATCATCGGCGGCAACCCGGTCTCGGCGGCGATCTGCCAAACGGTCGGTGCCGACGACTGGGCACATAACCCCCAGAAAGGCGTAGCCATCTGCCGGCAATGGGCGCAGGAGCTGGCTGGATGATACTGAGGCTGGGATTGCGTGTTTGAATGGAGGCATACGTGAACGAGGAATTTGTACAAGGTGTTTATTCGGCGATAGTTGAAGGAGGGGTAACTCTTTACAAAGAGATCTTTAATGAGCCGGATAGTGACCATACCATCGCATACTGGAAGAATGCTAGAAGTCTATTCCTAGAGTTCGATGAGGCACAGCAAGATATCTTCTTTAGCATTCTCAAGCAAGTGATAATAGACACGATCGCGAATATATTCGCTGTATTTGACGGTATTCGTGGTCTTGAGGGTTCTGACGAATGGCTAGCGAAGGTCTATTTGAACGGAATAGACACTAATGAGGATTTGTCAGATGACTTTCTTAGATATGTAGAAATGCTGGAACTGGGTGATTCTTAGCTAGCTAGCCCGTTGTCTGTCAAGCAATATAATATGCACCATTTCACTCCTTACTTATACGTGAGTGATAAGCTTGTCCCCATATTCCCTCAAAATCGTATATAATTCCTACGGGATAAGTTATACCTAGTTTTGCCTTCAGGATAACGATAACAAGGGAATACAAACATGGCCACAATCGAGCTCTTCGCAGCCAAGATAAACATGATGCCCAGCCTGATCGGCGAGGCCAAGAAGGCAGTCCTGGACTACAAGACCGAGCTGGAGGCGATCAGAACAAAGGCGCTGGCCATCGACGCCAGCGCACTGGATTTGAGCGACATCATCGCCTCGGTGAAGGCCTCCACGGAGATCCTCGACCGCAAGGCAGACTCGCTGGACGCGCTGAACGGCAGGGTCGAGCAGTTCATCTCCGACGTCGTGCGCATCGACCAGGGCGTGGCCGAGCTCATTCGCCTGCGTAAGAAGGAGTTCTACGACGCCCACCCCAACCTCAAGCCGGAGAGCGAGAAGTCCCGCTGGGAGAAGATCTGCGACGGCCTGGCCACAGTCGGCCAGTGGTGCAAGGAGCACTGGAAGCTGATCGTGACCGTCATCCTGGTAATCGTGGCGGTAGTGCTGATCTGCACAGGGGTCGGCGGGCCCTTCGCCGCCATCATACTGGCGGCGGCCAAGGGGCTGATCATAGGGGCTATCACCGGCGGGCTGATGGGCGGCGCCATGAGCTACCTCTCCGGCGGCTCCTTCTGGGAGGGCTTCGAAAACGGCGCCTTCTCCGGGGCGCTCACCGGAGCGCTGTTCGGCGGCCTGGGCGCCGCGGGCGCCATGTTCGGGCAGGCCTTTGGGGCGTCCTGCCAGATCTTCAACGCCATCAAGTACATATCCTTCATCTCCGGCAGCCTCTCTATGGGTATGAGCGCCTTCGACATGCTGGCCTTCGGGCTGGGGCTGCTAGACCCAAATAACCCGCTCACCCTGGCCAACCAGTGGCTGCACAACAGCACCGCCTATAACGTCTTCCAGTTCACGGTGAGCGCCGTGGCCGTATTCAGCGGCAGCGCCTACAACACCATGAAACCGATGGATAGGGCCTGCTTCGTAGCTGGTACGCTGGTCATGACGGCATCAGGCTTCGTCGCCATCGAGTCAATTGTGGCGGGCGATACGGTTGTATCCACAGACCCTGATACCCTGGTGACAGGTGAGAAGCAGGTCATCAAAACCTTCATCAACGAAGCCAGCGAGCTTGTTCATGTACTTGCCGGCGGAGAAGAGATCATTGCTACCGCCGACCACCCGTTCTATGTGGCAGGCAAGGGTTGGACAGCCGCTGCTGATCTAGCAAAAGGTAGCACCCTCCTTTTACAGGGGGATAGCAGGGTTATTGTTGATGGAATCACACTTGATAGTCTTGACGAGCCTGTGGCTGTCTACAACCTCGAAGTCGCCGATTGGCATACCTATCATGTAGGCATTGCAGGTTTATTGGTGCATAACGATTGTGCTCCCAGGCAGCCAAGATCGGACCTAAAAAATGTTGAGTATCATGAAGACGGTAGTGTCACATATACTAAAACAATCGATGGAAAGGATGTTAGTATTACCTACAACAGCGAAGGCTATCCTGACTTCTCGCCATACGCCCATCCTGATCATCCTAATCCTGTAGAAATCGAGTATACTGGTAGCAGGTCGAGGGATTACGGTCTCGCAAACCATGAAGCAGGTTTATCTGCAACGCCTGATGGTTATACTTGGCACCACATGGAAGACGGAAAAGGAATGTTGTTAGTAGAGACAAGCGTTCACGATGCCACTACTGGAGGTTTTGCCCACACAGGTGGGTTTTCTATAAACAGAGTGAAGTAAAGGACTGAGTTATGCAGCTAAGAAAACAAGGTAATCCGCTCACAGATGAAATCCTTAAGGAATTCGAAGATCGGTATCAATTGAAGATGCCGGAAGACTACGTTGAGCTAATGAAGAAAAATAACGGTGGCTATGTCGAAGACAATATGGAATTCAATTTTGTAGAGGCTGGCAGCACTGAGTTGACAGAATCAATACTCAGACGCTTCTTTTCGTTCTCTAATGAGAACGATGGAATGAGTAGAATTCGATCAAGGGTTATTGATGCAGGAGAAGCACCACCTAGCCTGTTGCTCATAGCTGATGATGTATTCGGTAACCCGATTTTTATTGGTATATCTGATAGTAATTACGGTAAGGTTTATTTCGGGAACCATGAGTTAGAGGATCCTAGCACTGGCTATCTAGTAATGAGTCAGATAGCTGACACATTTACTGAGTTTATCGAAAAGTTACACTTAGCCATATATGAATAATAACTAGCTTTTCATAGTTTTATTGAAGATTNCCAACGACAAGTCTCAACATCGATCGATGATTTTACACACAAAATTAGCTTTCAGAATACCCAAAACAATACATCTCAGCTAGCCGACTTAGTGAGGTTCGACTAGGGGGTGGTCGATCTTATTCATTCACAGAAAGAGTCTTACGACGCCCACCCAAACCTCAAGACCCAGAGTGAGAAGTCATAAGCGTCTAATAATAAACACATAGCGGTTTTGGTGCTTGCCTACCGGATCTATGATGATCTAAGGAAAACTTGGCGTAGTGCAAGGAGCGCTGCATCCGGATGTCTGAACCCATGCTCGGGCAGCCCCTGAAAGAAGGGGAGGCCGATCTGAAGCAGAGGAGGCAGGAGAGGAGGGATGCCGCGGACTGCATCGTCATCGAAAGAGGTGTTCGGTACAGTGAAGACGGCCTAAGACCTGGATCCGGACAAAGCACACCTCAGGAGCATGATCAAGACGGTGTTCAGCATCGCAATATTAGTGTTCAAACTGAAGAAGTTACTGGCTTTTTCATTAGTTCGTTTTTGGCAGGCGTTTATATCGGCTATAGACAGCCTAATTGATATACCGGACTATATCGAACAAGGCTTGTCTTTATCCTCAGACTTACGCACATTTAAATATCAAGGGGTTTAAGAGTAGATCCCGATTAGCAAAACTTTCGATTTCGTTAGTTAATGTAATATTGCAAGCAAAACAGTTATGCTTGTTTTATTTATACGTAACTACGTGAATGGTAGATACAATGAGCTCACAAATCGCACATACAAAGGATCAACTAGTGCTAGGGATCATAATATCCTACATCAGCCATGCACTATCAATCGCTGATTATCCAGACATGGCGTTTGAGCAGTCATGGGACGGATACAACTACAGTGTTATCTATGGACATACTCGTGGGACGATCTCATTTACCGAAGAAGCTATAGTTGGCGCCTTTAGAAACGAGCGCTCAGATCGGATAGACAACTATCCTCAGGCTCGGGCAGTCGACTATTTCCAAGATGCCCCGCAACATATTCAGGATATCGCCATAGCAGATACGCTCGAGTATCTCTATGACCGTATCGGCGACGCTGAGATGCCTGTAGCTACAACAGCCATTTGGAGTGAAGGTGAAAACCTTTACTCTAGCGATGATGAAGACGTATTCTACCTGCAAGGTGGCGAGTTTCTACAAAAATTCTTCCAGCCTGAAGAACAGCTATATGAAATAGTGGCTGATGAATACGAATTTAAGGAGTCGGTTATAGAAGGAATTAGGAGCCTGGTTGCTCTCAAAGGCGGCTCGATTTTTACTCATGTGTCTATTAACATGGAACGGCTCATTGAGATCATTGGCTCGTCTAGCGAAGATCTTGATGCGTGCATCAATGCTCTATCTAAAATCAATATCAATGTGGTAATCGCGTGATCATCACGCGAGATGAAGGGATAACGACATGAACGATGTTTTTGTTAGGAAGATATACGACGCTATTGTTGAAGATAACATATCGATTTACCATAAGCTGTTTGCTGAAGCCAGTACCGAGGATACGATAGAGTATTGGAAGCTAGCTCGATCCTTGTATCAGGATATAGATGACCAGCAAAAGGAGATCCTGTTTCACATCATAAGACAGGTGATAATCGACACAATTTCTAATGTCTTTGGCACACTTGATGGTATATGTTACCTAAGTGAAGATGATTGGGAATTCAATCTGACAATAAACGGGCAAAACACAGACGATGACTTACAGGATACTTTTCTCGCGTACATCGAAGAGCTCATCGACAGTGGCGAGTTGATCTGACTCAGAGTGTATAAAACCAACACCCAGCTACTTAATCAGGAGCTTTGCTAGAAGGTTTTATCCCTTAGAAATTCTACGACAGGAGTATCAATGAATGAACGAGTCAAAGAGCTGGTCTTATCCATGGATCTCAACCCTCCTGCGACCGAACGCGAATTGAATGCAGTCGAATCAGAGCTAGGCATGGTGTTTCCACCTCAATATAGAGAGTTCATACTGGAGTCCAACGGAGCGGAAGGCATGATCGGTGAGAACTCGTATCTAGCTATCTGGTCACTTGAGGAGATTGTGCCGCTGAACACGAACTTCAAAGTGAATGAGTTCACGCCCGGCCTGGTGTTTTTCGCCTCCGATGGTGGCGGGGTGGCTTACGCCTTCGACAAGAGATATGCGAACACCCCGATTGTTGAGATACCTGATATATCGATACATATCGAAGAAGCAGAGCCATGCGGCGACACTTTCGAGGAGTTCCTGCAGCACCTGCATGAGGCCTGATCATCGGTATCCGTTTTTATTTGCTACTAGATATGATTACATTATGGATAAACCATAGAGGAGAGACCAATGAGGTTAATCGGGGAAATGGAAAACAGAATTGCACATAAGGCTGCTAATACAGCAAATGGGAATGCACATAACTTCAGCCCATCATTGAAGGGTCTTGATATCCACGAGGTCCAGCCAGTGCGGTTTGGCGGGAGCCCGACAGATCCAGAGAACAAGATCCTCGTTTCTCGCGCGGAGCATGTTAAGCTGACAAATTGGTGGAACGATCTGCAGTTTTCTGTCTTGAATGGAAAGCAAGGAGAACAACCCGATGAATGAGCCTGGTAAGGGATTACTGGAATCCATGGATCACAACCCGCCTGCAACAGACCAAGCGCTATCCGATGCCGAGGCTAAGCTGGGTATGGTTTTCCCAGCCCAATACAAGGAGCTCATGCTGACGTCAAACGGAGCCGAGGGAATGATCGGGGAAAGCTCATACTTGGCAATCTGGACTATCGAAGAGGTTATAGAGTTGAACATAGACCTCAACATGGCAAAGTACACCCCTGGCCTCGTTTATTTTGCCTCGGATGGTGGTGCTATGGCTTATGCTTATGACACGAGGAACGACAAGCGGATTGTTGTGATTCCGTACCAGACCATCGATATCGAGGAAGCAGAGCCTTGTGGAGAGACGTTCGAGGAGTTCCTTGAAACCCTGTATAANATGGAATAGGAGCTTGCTGTGACTGTTTCCGATTTTGACTATGTAGACGGAATTGCTGTAGATAAAGACGGAATCACCTTGATAATGCTAATAACCGACCATCTTGAATGGGATGAGGATTTCGAATTCGANCACTTGACTGTATTGCAGGATAAGATCAACGCATATT
The DNA here is from genome assembly GCA_009776725.1 of Coriobacteriia bacterium. Taxonomy (GTDB): domain Bacteria; phylum Actinomycetota; class Coriobacteriia; order Coriobacteriales; family UBA8131; genus WQXZ01. Next base: position 220 of record WRNE01000073.1, on the reverse strand, counting down.
GTAATTTNATNGAGACGGACCAGTATAAAGATGTATATCCTCACGCNCAGATTGAAAGATATCGCATATTAATCGCCTTNAAATATGGCATGAGTGAAAACTGCGTTAAGTATCTCGANGTTATTGGAAAGCAGCTCGCCCCGTGGAATATCGAGATCTCCACAAAATAGTGATGTGCCAATTATCCAGGTTAGGGAATGAGTAGAGCTGACAGACTGGC